>NZ_CP150168.1:483066-796132 GCF_037963785.1 Streptococcus sp. FSL W8-0197
GGAGAGTGGAATTCCATGTGTAGCGGTGAAATGCGTAGATATATGGAGGAACACCGGTGGCGAAAGCGGCTCTCTGGCTTGTAACTGACGCTGAGGCTCGAAAGCGTGGGGAGCAAACAGGATTAGATACCCTGGTAGTCCACGCCGTAAACGATGAGTGCTAGGTGTTAGACCCTTTCCGGGGTTTAGTGCCGCAGCTAACGCATTAAGCACTCCGCCTGGGGAGTACGACCGCAAGGTTGAAACTCAAAGGAATTGACGGGGGCCCGCACAAGCGGTGGAGCATGTGGTTTAATTCGAAGCAACGCGAAGAACCTTACCAGGTCTTGACATCCCTCTGACCGCTCTAGAGATAGAGTTTTCCTTCGGGACAGAGGTGACAGGTGGTGCATGGTTGTCGTCAGCTCGTGTCGTGAGATGTTGGGTTAAGTCCCGCAACGAGCGCAACCCCTATTGTTAGTTGCCATCATTCAGTTGGGCACTCTAGCGAGACTGCCGGTAATAAACCGGAGGAAGGTGGGGATGACGTCAAATCATCATGCCCCTTATGACCTGGGCTACACACGTGCTACAATGGCTGGTACAACGAGTCGCAAGCCGGTGACGGCAAGCTAATCTCTTAAAGCCAGTCTCAGTTCGGATTGTAGGCTGCAACTCGCCTACATGAAGTCGGAATCGCTAGTAATCGCGGATCAGCACGCCGCGGTGAATACGTTCCCGGGCCTTGTACACACCGCCCGTCACACCACGAGAGTTTGTAACACCCGAAGTCGGTGAGGTAACCATTTGGAGCCAGCCGCCTAAGGTGGGATAGATGATTGGGGTGAAGTCGTAACAAGGTAGCCGTATCGGAAGGTGCGGCTGGATCACCTCCTTTCTAAGGATAAGGAACTGCACATTGGTCTTGTTTAGTCTTGAGAGGTCTTGTGGGGCCTTAGCTCAGCTGGGAGAGCGCCTGCTTTGCACGCAGGAGGTCAGCGGTTCGATCCCGCTAGGCTCCATTGGTGAGAGATCACCAAGTAATGCACATTGAAAATTGAATATCTATATCAAATAGTAACAAGAAAATAAACCGAAACGCTGTAGTATTAAAAGAGTTTATGACTGAAAGGTCAAAAAATAAGGTTAAGTTAATAAGGGCGCACGGTGGATGCCTTGGCACTAGGAGCCGAAGAAGGACGTGACAAACGACGATATGCCTTGGGTAGCTGTAAGTAAGCGATGATCCAGGGATTTCCGAATGGGGGAACCCAACAGGTACTACCTGTTACCCGCATCTGTTAAGGATGTGAGGAGGAAGACGCAGTGAACTGAAACATCTAAGTAGCTGCAGGAAGAGAAAGCAAAAGCGATTGCCTTAGTAGCGGCGAGCGAAACGGCAGGAGGGCAAACCGAAGAGTTTACTCTTCGGGGTTGTAGGACTGCAATGTGGACTCAAAGACTATAGAAGAATGATTTGGGAAGATCAGCCAAAGAGAGTAATAGCCTCGTATTTAAAATAGTCTTTGTACCTAGCAGTATCCTGAGTACGGCGGGACACGTGAAATCCCGTCGGAATCTGGGAGGACCATCTCCCAACCCTAAATACTCCCTAGTGACCGATAGTGAACCAGTACCGTGAGGGAAAGGTGAAAAGCACCCCGGGAGGGGAGTGAAATAGAACCTGAAACCGTGTGCCTACAACAAGTTCGAGCCCGTTAATGGGTGAGAGCGTGCCTTTTGTAGAATGAACCGGCGAGTTACGATATGATGCGAGGTTAAGTTGAAGAGACGGAGCCGCAGGGAAACCGAGTCTGAATAGGGCGAATTAGTATCATGTCGTAGACCCGAAACCATGTGACCTACCCATGAGCAGGTTGAAGGTGCGGTAAGACGCACTGGAGGACCGAACCAGGGCACGTTGAAAAGTGCTTGGATGACTTGTGGGTAGCGGAGAAATTCCAAACGAACTTGGAGATAGCTGGTTCTCTCCGAAATAGCTTTAGGGCTAGCGTCGACATAAAGATTCTTGGAGGTAGAGCACTGTTTGGGTGAGGGGTCCATCCCGGATTACCAATCTCAGATAAACTCCGAATGCCAATGAATTATGGTCGGCAGTCAGACTGCGAGTGCTAAGATCCGTAGTCGAAAGGGAAACAGCCCAGACCACCAGCTAAGGTCCCAAAATAATTGTTAAGTGGAAAAGGATGTGGGGTTGCACAGACAACTAGGATGTTAGCTTAGAAGCAGCTATTCATTCAAAGAGTGCGTAATAGCTCACTAGTCGAGTGACCCTGCGCCGAAAATGTACCGGGGCTAAAACAATTTACCGAAGCTGTGGATACCTTTATAGGTATGGTAGGAGAGCGTTCTATGTGTGAAGAAGGTATACCGTGAGGAGTGCTGGAACGCATAGAAGTGAGAATGCCGGTATGAGTAGCGAAAGACAGGTGAGAATCCTGTCCACCGTAAGACTAAGGTTTCCAGGGGAAGGCTCGTCCGCCCTGGGTTAGTCGGGACCTAAGGAGAGACCGAAAGGTGTATCCGATGGACAACAGGTTGATATTCCTGTACTAGAGTATGTAGTGATGGAGGGACGCAGTAGGCTAACTAAAGCAGACGAATGGAAGAGTCTGTCTAAGCAGTGAGGTGTGAATTGAGTCAAATGCTTAGTTCTATAACATTGAGCTGTGATGGGGAGCGAAGTTTAGTAGCGAAGTTAGTGACGTCACACTGCCAAGAAAAGCTTCTAGCGTTTAAACATACTCTACCCGTACCGCAAACCGACACAGGTAGTCGAGGCGAGTAGCCTCAGGTGAGCGAGAGAACTCTCGTTAAGGAACTCGGCAAAATGACCCCGTAACTTCGGGAGAAGGGGTGCTGACTTTACGTCAGCCGCAGTGAATAGGCCCAAGCAACTGTTTATCAAAAACACAGCTCTCTGCTAAATCGTAAGATGATGTATAGGGGGTGACGCCTGCCCGGTGCTGGAAGGTTAAGAGGAGTGCTTAGCGTAAGCGAAGGTATGAATTGAAGCCCCAGTAAACGGCGGCCGTAACTATAACGGTCCTAAGGTAGCGAAATTCCTTGTCGGGTAAGTTCCGACCCGCACGAAAGGCGTAATGATTTGGGCACTGTCTCAACGAGAGACTCGGTGAAATTTTAGTACCTGTGAAGATGCAGGTTACCCGCGACAGGACGGAAAGACCCCATGGAGCTTTACTGCAGTTTGATATTGAGTGTCTGTACCACATGTACAGGATAGGTAGGAGTCTAAGAGATCGGGACGCCAGTTTCGAAGGAGACGTTGTTGGGATACTACCCTTGTGTTATGGCCACTCTAACCCGGATAGGTTATCCCTATCGGAGACAGTGTCTGACGGGCAGTTTGACTGGGGCGGTCGCCTCCTAAAAGGTAACGGAGGCGCCCAAAGGTTCCCTCAGAATGGTTGGAAATCATTCGCAGAGTGTAAAGGTATAAGGGAGCTTGACTGCGAGAGCTACAACTCGAGCAGGGACGAAAGTCGGGCTTAGTGATCCGGTGGTTCCGTATGGAAGGGCCATCGCTCAACGGATAAAAGCTACCCTGGGGATAACAGGCTTATCTCCCCCAAGAGTTCACATCGACGGGGAGGTTTGGCACCTCGATGTCGGCTCGTCGCATCCTGGGGCTGTAGTCGGTCCCAAGGGTTGGGCTGTTCGCCCATTAAAGCGGCACGCGAGCTGGGTTCAGAACGTCGTGAGACAGTTCGGTCCCTATCCGTCGCGGGCGTAGGAAATTTGAGAGGATCTGCTCCTAGTACGAGAGGACCAGAGTGGACTTACCGCTGGTGTACCAGTTGTCTTGCCAAAGGCATCGCTGGGTAGCTATGTAGGGAAGGGATAAACGCTGAAAGCATCTAAGTGTGAAACCCACCTCAAGATGAGATTTCCCATGATTTTATATCAGTAAGAGCCCTGAGAGATGATCAGGTAGATAGGTTAGAAGTGGAAGTGTGGCGACACATGTAGCGGACTAATACTAATAGCTCGAGGACTTATCCAAAGTAACTGAGAATATGAAAGTGGACGGTTTTCTTGGTATTTGATAGATATTCAATTTTGAGTAGGTATTACTCAGAGTTAAGTGACGATAGCCTAGGAGATACACCTGTACCCATGCCGAACACAGCAGTTAAGCCCTAGAACGCCGGAAGTAGTTGGGGGTTGCCCCCTGTGAGATATGGAAGTCGCTTAGCTCGAGGGAGTTTAGCTTAGTTGTAATTGAGAGGAAATCGAAATTACAATCGGCGGATGAGAGAAACGAAGTTTCTTACCGTTGGCTGAGCTAGACTCCGCCCTTTGGGAGTTTAGCTCAGCTGGGAGAGCATCTGCCTTACAAGCAGAGGGTCAGCGGTTCGATCCCGTTAACTCCCATAGGTCCCGTAGTGTAGCGGTTATCACGTCGCCCTGTCACGGCGAAGATCGCGGGTTCGATTCCCGTCGGGACCGTTTAAGATAACGGAAGTTATTTTAGACTCGTTAGCTCAGTTGGTAGAGCAATTGACTTTTAATCAATGGGTCACTGGTTCGAGCCCAGTACGGGTCATATTTGCGGGTTTGGCGGAATTGGCAGACGCACCAGATTTAGGATCTGGCGCTTAACGGCGTGGGGGTTCAAGTCCCTTAACCCGCATAATAGAAATCAGCCGGCTTAGCTCAGTTGGTAGAGCATCTGATTTGTAATCAGAGGGTCGCGTGTTCAAGTCATGTAGCCGGCATTTTTTTATATAGAATAAGAGGTCGATGCGAACGTAGTTCAGTGGTAGAACACCACCTTGCCAAGGTGGGGGTCGCGGGTTCGAATCCCGTCGTTCGCTTAGAGAGGCCGGGGTGGCGGAACTGGCAGACGCACAGGACTTAAAATCCTGCGATTGGTAACGATCGTACCGGTTCGATTCCGGTCCTCGGCATATAATGATGAGCACCCTTAGCTCAACTGGATAGAGTACCTGACTACGAATCAGGCGGTTAGAGGTTCGACTCCTCTAGGGTGCATTTTTTTATTTAACGCGGGAAGTAGCTCAGCTTGGTAGAGTACTTGGTTTGGGACCAAGGTGTCGCAGGTTCGAATCCTGTCTTCCCGATTTATGGCGGTGTAGCTCAGCTGGCTAGAGCGTCCGGTTCATACCCGGGAGGTCGGGGGTTCGATCCCCTTCGCCGCTATATTGATCTTGTTGGACCTTTAGCTCAGCTGGTTAGAGCTCTCGGCTCATAACCGAGTGGTCGTAGGTTCAAGTCCTACAAGGTCCATTGTAAATAATGGAGGATTACCCAAGTCCGGCTGAAGGGAACGGTCTTGAAAACCGTCAGGCGTGTAAAAGCGTGCGTGGGTTCGAATCCCACATCCTCCTTTTTATATTAACGCGGGATGGAGCAGCTCGGTAGCTCGTCGGGCTCATAACCCGAAGGTCGTAGGTTCAAATCCTGCTCCCGCAATTTGGCTCGGTAGCTCAGTTGGTAGAGCAATGGATTGAAGCTCCATGTGTCGGCGGTTCGATTCCGTCTCGCGCCATATTTTGTTTTATTAAGCGGGTGTAGTTTAGTGGTAAAACTACAGCCTTCCAAGCTGTTGTCGCGAGTTCGATTCTCGTCACCCGCTTTGAACGAAAGTTCATACCAAGTTTTTGAACTTGGGCGCGTAGCTCAGGTGGTTAGAGCGCACGCCTGATAAGCGTGAGGTCGGTGGTTCGAGTCCACTCGTGCCCATTAATAGGAGAATTACTCAAGAGGCTGAAGAGGACGGTTTGCTAAATCGTTAGGTCGGGTAACCGGCGCGGGGGTTCGAATCCCCCATTCTCCGTACGTTAAGAGAGCTGTTAGGCTCTTTTTTTGTATGTAAATTCCCCTTCTAAATCGTTAAAAGGGGGATTGTTTATTACCAACTTGTTAGTGATATTTCTCCGCTATTTAGCCAGATAGTATGTTTATCTTCAAATTCGACTTGAAGTTGGCCGGATTCTGAGATTTCTTTTGCAAGACCTTTCTCAAATTTTCCGTCTAGCTGGAAAGTAACTTCTTTTCCAAGAACGATTGATCTTTCTTTATAGATATAAAGTAGCTCATCTGAATCCGTATTGTAGAAACAATTCCATATTTCGCTGATGAGCTCATTACGACTAATTGGTGCAGGTGGCATAAATAGGCTGCCTGCTTTTTCTTTTAGGTCTTTTGGGAAGTCTGCTATAGAAAAATTTATACCAAGTCCGATAATGACGTCTGTAACCAAGCCTGTCTCAACTGATGTCATCGCTTCAGTGAGGATACCTGCTATTTTTTTATTTTTAAAGTAGATGTCATTTACCCATTTGATATCTACTTCTATCATAGTTAGATTTTTAATGGCTTTGCAGACTGCAGCTGCCACAAGAAGAGTATAGGATGGGAGTTTTTCATAGGGAAGGTTTGGTTGAATATGCAGGGACATATAGATACCTCCCTGAGATGGAGAATAGTAGGGCCTCTGAAAGCGGCCACGACCTGCTGTTTGACAGGTTGAAAGATAGAGTGTATTTCCTTGGTTTCCAGCTTCAATCCCTTCTTTTGCATCTGTTTGGGTTGATTTGGTCTCAGGTTTGTAGCGAATGGTTAAGTTGGTGTTCTCTTGAATCAATTCTGGCAATATCAAATCGCCTTGAATAAGCTTGTAGCCTCTATTTTTGATACTGTCAATTTCTAGGCCTTCTTGTTGAAGACGTTGGATCGCTTTCCATATAGATGTACGGCTTAAATTCAGTTCTTCTCCGATTTTTTCTCCGCTAACATAATCGTTTTCTCTAGCTAATATTTGGTAGACTAGTTGGTGTGATTTCATTGATTTTCCTTTATACAGATTTGTTCTATAGTGATTTTTATAGCTTTCTTTTATTCTACCACAGCTTTCTTTAATTTAGGGAAATGAATAGTTGTAGGGGAGCAATAATTGCTTTGTAAAATTTCTCTCCTTAAAAATTTTTCTAAATATTCACTGATTTTTTCTTTTTGGTAGCGTGTTCATTGTTCCCAAATGACGGAAAAAATGGTAGAATATAAAGATAGTTTAGCATTTATCTTCTGGAGAAATCCAGAACAGAAAGGATCCGTTTTGAAATCAATTGGATTACTGGATAAGATAAGAGGGCTTTCGAAAAAAGATTTCTTTTTGTATCTGATGATCATGAGTATCTTTTTACCTTTTTATTTGTTCTTATCACTCTTTGCTTTATATTTGATAGGTTTACTTGTTACTGGGGAGATGAAGGGAATTATCAAAGGATTAGCCAAACATCCTGTACTTCTCTTTTTTATTGCCTACAGTAGTGTCATTTCCATCGTCGCCAAGAACTGGCTTGGTCTAGCAGCATCTTTCCTGATGCTCCTATTTCTTATTTTCTTTAGTTTTTACCAGAAGCGTCTGACGCATGCTTTCTTTCGACTGATACTCCAGACGGTTTTGTTTGGTAGTGTTGTCTCTGCCGCTTTTGCTACTTTGGAGCATTTCCAAATTGTAAAGAAATTTAACTATGCCTTTCTTTCACCAAATATGCAAGTATGGCACCAAAACCGTGCAGAGGTCACCTTCTTTAATCCTAACTACTATGGGATCATTTGTTGCTTCTGTATCATGATTGCCTTTTATCTCTTTACAACGACGAAGCTAAGATGGTTGAAAGTCTTTTGTGTGCTAGCAGGTTTTGTAAATCTTTTTGGTTTAAATTTCACGCAAAATAGAACAGCCTTTCCTGCTATTATCGCTGGAGCCATCATTTATCTCTTTACGACCATTAAAAACTGGAAGGCCTTTTGGCTTAGTATTGGGGTCTTTGCGATTGGCTTGAGTTTCCTTTTTTCTAGTGATTTGGGAGTTCGGATGGGAACTTTAGATTCTTCTATGGAAGAACGCATTTCTATCTGGGATGCTGGGATGGCCTTGTTTAAGCAAAATCCTTTTTGGGGGGAGGGGCCATTGACCTATATGCACTCTTATCCTCGGATAAATGCTCCTTATCATGAACATGCTCACAGCCTTTATATTGATACGATTCTGAGTTACGGAATTGTGGGAACCATTTTATTAGCTTTGTCTTCTGTTGCTCCTGTTCGTTTGATGATGGATATGAGTCAGGAGTCGGGGAAACGTCCAATTATCGGTCTTTATCTATCTTTCCTTACAGTGGTTGCTGTGCATGGAATCTTTGACTTGGCCCTTTTCTGGATTCAGTCAGGCTTCATTTTCTTGTTAGTTATGTGCAGTATTCCATTGGAGCGTCGAACTTTGGTATCAGACATGACGGATTAAGTTTATAAGATTGAAATCTTCTACCTTGAGTAGGAGATTTTTTACTGAGAAAAATTAGTTCTAAATCGAAATAGTTGACAGTTAGAATAATAAGTATTATAATGTTTTCATTCGTATCGATATGGAAATAAATTGGAGGTTTCATGAAATATTGTCATTTGGTAGCCCATCATATTCGTTTGTTGAATGGGCGGATTTTTCAAAAGTTACTGAGACAAGACCCTGACTCTCTTTATCGGAGTGAGCAGGGAAAGATTTTAGCGGTTTTATGGAATAGTAAGACGGGCTGTGCAACTGCGACAGATATTGCGCTTGCGACTGGGCTTGCTAATAATACGCTGACGACTATGATAAAAAAGCTAGAGGAACAAAATCTTATAACTGTCAGTCCGTGTGGAGAAGATAAGCGTAAGAAGTATTTAGTTTTAACAGAGTTGGGCAAGTCCCAGAAAGAAGTTGGGCAACGTGTCAGTCAGAGATTGGATACTATCTGTTACAAAGGATTTTCAGAAGAGGAAATTAGGCAGTTTGAAGCCTTTCAAGAAAGAATTTTGGCTAATCTGAAAGAGAAGGAAAATGAGGTTTAGAGTGGGATAAATTAGTTATTAAAAGTTTGGTAACTTGACCAATCGAGGAAAATTTTAAATTGAGGACAAAGAATGATTGAATACAAAAATGTAGCCTTGCGCTACACAGAAAAAGATGTTTTGAGAGATGTCAATTTACGGATTGAGAATGGGGAGTTCATGGTTTTAGTTGGACCTTCTGGGTCTGGTAAGACGACCATGATCAAGATGATTAACCGTCTTTTGGAACCAACTGATGGAAATATATACATGGATGGTAAGCGCATCAAAGACTATGATGAGCGTGAGCTTCGTCTTTCTACTGGCTATGTTTTACAGGCCATTGCTCTGTTTCCCAATCTAACGGTTGCGGAAAATATTGCCCTCATTCCAGAAATGAAGGGCTGGACTAAGGAAGAAATTGCTCAGAAAACAGAAGAGCTTTTGGCTAAGGTTGGTTTACCAGTAGCTGAGTATGGGAATCGACTTCCGAGTGCATTATCTGGTGGAGAACAGCAACGGGTCGGCATTGTCCGTGCCATGATTGGTCAGCCTAAGATTTTGCTTATGGATGAACCCTTTTCGGCTTTGGACGCTATTTCGAGAAAACAGTTGCAGGTTCTGACGAAAGAATTGCATAAAGAGTTTGGAATGACAACGATTTTTGTGACCCATGATACGGATGAAGCTTTGAAATTAGGTGATCGTATTGCTGTTTTGCAGGACGGAGAGATTCGTCAGGTGGCGAACCCTGAGACCATTTTAAAAGCTCCTGCAACGGACTTTGTAGCAGATTTGTTTGGAGGTAGTGTTCATGACTAATTTGATATCAACTTTTCAGGATCGTTTTGGTGATTGGGTAACAGCTCTATCTCAACATTTGCAGTTGTCACTTTTAACCTTGTTACTAGCTATTTTTATTGCGATTCCCTTGGCTATTTATCTTCGCTATCATGAGAAGTTGGCGGACTGGGTCTTGCAGATTTCAGGGATTTTCCAGACCATCCCGTCTCTAGCCTTGTTGGGGCTCTTTATCCCCTTGATGGGAATTGGGACCTTGCCTGCTTTGACAGCTCTAGTGATCTATGCGATTTTCCCGATTTTACAAAATACCATCACTGGGCTAAAGGGAATTGATCCGAGTCTGCAAGAGGCTGGGATTGCCTTTGGGATGACCAGATGGGAGCGACTCAAGAAGTTTGAAATTCCACTTGCCATGCCTGTCATTATGTCTGGGATTCGGACGGCAGCGGTCTTGATTATCGGTACGGCGACCTTGGCGGCCTTGATTGGGGCAGGCGGACTGGGTTCCTTTATCCTTTTGGGAATTGATCGCAATAATACCAGTCTGATTTTGATTGGGGCCCTTTCTTCTGCAGTGCTGGCCATTGCCTTTAACTTCCTACTAAAAGTGATGGAAAAAGCAAAATTGCGGACGATTTTCTCTGGTTTTGCCTTGGTGACCATATTGCTCGGTCTGTCTTATAGTCCAGCCCTTTTGGCTCAAAAAGAGCAAGAAAACTTGGTGATTGCTGGGAAATTGGGACCAGAACCCGAAATTTTGGCCAATATGTATAAATTGCTGATTGAAGAAAATACCAGTATGACTGCGACTGTTAAGCCGAATTTTGGGAAAACAAGCTTCCTCTATGAAGCTCTGAAAAAAGGGGATATTGATATCTATCCTGAATTTACTGGTACGGTGACTGAAAGTTTGCTTCAGCCATCACCCAAGGTAGGTCATGAGCCAGATCAGGTTTATCAGGTGGCGCGTGATGGCATTGCCAAACAGGATCATCTGGCCTATCTAAAACCTATGTCTTATCAAAATACCTACGCTGTAGCTGTTCCGAAAAAGATTGCTCAAGAATATGGCTTGAAGACCATTTCGGACTTGAAAAAAGTGGAAGGACAGTTGAAGGCCGGTTTTACTCTCGAGTTTAATGACCGTGAAGATGGCAATAAGGGCTTGCAATCAATGTATGGTCTCAATCTCAACGTAGCGACCATGGAGCCAGCTCTTCGCTATCAGGCAATTCAGTCAGGCGATATTCAAATCACGGATGCCTATTCGACAGATGCAGAGTTGGCGCGTTATGATTTACAGGTCTTGGAGGATGACAAGCAACTCTTCCCACCTTATCAAGGAGCGCCACTCATGAAAGAAGCTCTTCTCAAGAAACATCCTGAGTTGGAGACAGTTCTCAATAAACTAGCAGGTAAAATTACTGAAAGCCAGATGAGCCAGCTCAACTACCAAGTCGGTGTTGAAGGCAAGTCAGCAGAACAAGTAGCCAAGGAGTTTTTACAAGAACAAGGTTTGTTGAAGAAATAGCTTGAAAATGCTAAACTCAACTTTGCTAAACGACCATATAGAAAATGCTCAGACAATCTTGTCTGGGCATTTTTAGTGCCAGAAATAAAGATTTTCATTTTTAAATGGAAAATAAGAGGAAATTTTCAGGATTTTCTAGATTTTTACTGTAAATACACTTGACTATTCAGAGAATAGGTGTATAATGTGTTGTGAACTACTTAACAAATAAAGATTTCCAGCTCATGTCGACTAAGGATGGAAATCTTGTGTATAGACAGTTCAGTAGATATATAATAGAGCGTTGCGTCCGAAAGTCTATCCAGACACGGCTCTTTAAAAACAAAAGGAGAAGATTATGAAAACAGAACCGATTCATCGTACCAGTATGTGGAAATTTAAGTTAAGTGCTGCCACCATGACTTTGATTCCCGCTGCCGTGGGGATTAACTATGTTGCCAAAGCCTTGGCGGAGGGGTTAAAGTTGCCCGTTTGGCTGGGGTCTTTGGGAACCTTTCTTACCAGCATGTTGGCTGGGCCGGTTGCCGGTGCCATTAGTGGTTTCATCAACAACGTGATCTATGGGCTGACCTTATCGCCAATTTCAACCGTGTATGCGATTACCAGCATCGGAATTGGGATTGCTGTCGGAGTTTTGCACGCCAATGGGTGGTTCTCGTCAGCGCGACGAGTATTTGTTTCTGCTATTATTATTGCCATCGTTTCAGCTGTCATTTCAACGCCACTCAACGTCATCTTTTGGGGTGGTCAGACCGGTATCGCTTGGGGTGACTCATTGTTTGCGGTAATGGTCGCCAATCATGCACCAGTGTGGCTGGCCTCATTTATCGATGAGTTTGTCTTGGATATTTTGGATAAAGTCTGCGTGGCCTACCTGGCATTCTTCATCTATCGTCAGCTGCCGAAGCGGATGGTGCACTTCTTTAGCGATGATAAATGATGACTGATAAAACATTGATTTCTGGAGCGCCACGGGTCAAGCTCAAATGGTACCAGGTGATCGATCCGATTACTAAGCTCTTGTTCATCTTGGACATGACGTTGTTGAGCTTTGCCAGTATGAATTTATTGCTTCAGGCCGGATTAATTCTTGTCGCAACACTGCTATTGTTATTTTCCAAATTGAGTTCTACCACCTTTAAGGCGCTGGGATTCAGCCTGTTTCTGATTTGCACCATGCTGATCATCCAAGGGTTATTTTACAGTCGGAATCAAACTGTGCTGTTTTCTGTGCTTGGGGTGTCGTTCTACAAAGAGGGCCTGATTTACGCCACCACTCTGGGTTGTCGAGTATTGGTGATTATTTTGACCAGTGGCTTTTTTATGGTGACCACGAGTATTTCAGAAAACGCGGCCTATTTGGAACTGTCCGGATTGTCTTATAAAACCGTCTACGTTCTGATGTCGGTGTGTTATATTTTGCCGGAAATGATGCGCAATATGCGGAAAATCCAGCAGGCACAAAAAGTTCGCGGAACCAATCCGCAAAAAACGTTGATTCAGAAATTAAAGTCAGTCCTGCCGGTTCTAATTCCATTGGTGATTAAGACCTTGGATCAATCGATGACGCGGTCGATTTCTCTCCAACTGAGAGGTTTTGATAATCTCAACCGGACTGTCAGAACCTCCCAGCGCGTGTATCGCCTGTCGCGGACGCTGCACATTGGTCTGACTGGATTGGCAATTTTATTGATTGGGTGGAAGATATGGACGAAGATAAACGGATTGTAATTGAAAATTTGACCACCCGTTATCCGGGTACTGAGCAACCACAACTGCGTCAGATTAACGCGGAGGTTCATACCGGCCAGGTGGTTGGGATTATCGGGAATAGCCACTCCGGCAAATCGACTTTGTGCCGTGTGCTGGCAGGGGTCATTCCCAAAATTGTGTCTGCTGAGATTGAGGGCGATTGGCACATGTTTGGCCAGCGAGTGTCTGACAATTGGCCCGTTTATAATGCCATGAATGGAGTTGTACTGCAAAATCCAGCTGGCCAACTAAGCGGGTTGGCAGACACGGTTGCCGATGAAATCGCCTTTGACTTGATTAATCAGGGAATGGCTGAAGGACTGATTCAAAAACGGGTTGAAGAAGTTGCCACGCAAATGGGGCTGATTGAACAGCTGAATTTGCGTCCCGAGAGCCTTTCCGGTGGTCAGATCCAGCGGTTGGCAATTGCCACGGCGATTGTGGCTAATCCGGCTGTTTTGATTATGGATGATCCGACCAGTGAGATGGATCCCCTTGGCCGCCGGCAATTTTTCCAATGGCTGGCCCAAGTCAAAGAGACGACTGTCTTCATTGTCACCAGTGAAATTGACGATTTGTGCGAAGTCGCCGACGTTGTGTGGGTGCTGCACGAGGGTCAAATGGTAGCCCAGGGCAGGCCGGGTGAGGTGTTTAATCATTTGGCAGCTGACTGGCAGATTCCAGCCCCGACAATCCAGCAACTTGCTCAAAAAATGGATTGGCACTTGGCTGATGGCCGGTATCCAGTGAATTACGCTGATCTGAAGGAGGTTCGTTATGTCCACAATTGAACTGAGCCACCTGACGTTCACTTATCCGGAACGGTCCTTTAGCTTGGATGTTGAAGACAAACACTTCGCCGATCCGATGGTGGCGATTGTCGGCCAAAATGGTGCCGGCAAATCAACGCTCTTCAAATTGTTGACGGGTTTGCTGACACCACAAACCGGTGTGATTAAGATCGATGGAGAAAATTTTAATGATCTTAAACCAGTCGAAAAGTTACTGAAGGTTGGGATTACTTTTCAGAATCCTGACGATCAGCTTTTCAACCCGACCGTTCAACGAGAGGTGGAGTGGAATGTCGCGCAGGTCATAGATGACCACGACACGATTACGAGGCGGGCTTTAGCGGCTCTAAAAAGAGTTGGCTTGGATGATAAAACAGCTGAAAGTCCATATGACCTGTCATTGTCGGAACGCAAGCTGTTGAGCGTTGCCACAGTTTTGGCAGTGGATCCGGCGATTTATTTATTTGATGAGCCGATGATGTCGCTTGATTGGGAAAGCCGGCGCAAGTTGACCGCAATTTTCCATCAGTTGGCTGATTCGGGCCACCAAGTTGTGACCATCACCCATGACATGGATTGGGTCGCCGCCGAGTTTGAATCGGTGTATGTTATGGAACACGGGAAGTTTGGCTTCGCCGGCAGTCCACGGGAATTGTTCAGCAATCACGAACTTGTCCAGCGAGTGGGATTACTACCACCGCGGATTATGGACATAGCGGAGTCGCTGGGTGATTCACAGACATATTTATCGGTTAATGATTATTGCCAGAAAAATCGAGATGTATAGAAAAAGTCACCTCTGCGGGTTTTCCAGGTTGAAGGATTAACTTCAGCTTCTGGCAAGAACTCACATGGGTGACTTTTGTGTTTAATAACGTTTCATGATCATCGGGTGCTTCCTCAGATCACTCGGTTTGATTTTACTTTGTTTCATGGTCATAATCATATACCATTTCTTTTGGATTTTTTGTTTGACTAATACAAAATAGGTCTTCATAGGTCTTCGCATTTTTAGCGCCCATTAGGATCATCAGTATAATTTTCTGAATTAGGAGACTGTCCCATCACTATTCGAACTTCGTCTCCCAACTTACGCTGTTCCCATTCATCCGTGAATCCTTTAAATCGCAATTCTGGAACTTTCTTTTTAACTGAATCATCTATTTTCGCCATAGTCCCCACCATTTTATTGGTTTTTCTTGTTCTTCTATCCTTTTTTGATCTTTGATTTGTTCCTGTAAATTTTCCAACTTCTCTTTAAGAGCGTTCACTTCATCTTTATATTGATTGTCTAAGTGTTTGAATTCTGTTTCCTGTGAGGGCATTTTGAGGGCTTTTAAGTTATCATTTTCCGCCTTGTATTCTTCTAGCAACTTTTTATCTTGCAAGGCTAATCGTTGTTACTGGTCTAACAAATTAGTTAGTTTTTCTATTTGTTGGTCTTTGGTATTTGATTTGCTACTACTTTCTACTTTACCTAAAATTATTTTTTCTGCTTTAGAATTTATTAGATTAGACCCATTGGAACTTTTAAGCTGTAATTCTTTTGGTAACCTTTGGTAGTGATATTGAATATTTTGTTTTGTAACACTCAACTCATCCGCCAGCTCTTTGATCGTTTTTAAGTCTTCACTCATGGTTTAAGTCCTGCCTTTTAACCGTTGGTAGATATTGTTCAATGACTTTTTTGAGGTAGCGTGCGATATTATGCTTAGAATATTCTTCACGTCTGCTGGCAACATAAGACAAGTGGTCTTTAACACTATTTAGCCCTCTTAATTCTTTCAGTTCGTCATAGAGGGGGTAAACATGGACTTGCAATTCTGCCATGATTTTTGTATCTTGCATTTCAAACGGACTTAGCAACATATTTTCTAGCAATAGCGTGGTGTACTTGCTTTTCATTGCTTCAATAGCTAGCTTATCTTCGGTTTCTGCTTTGCGTGCTTTATCTTCTTGATAGGCGGTATCTTCTAACTTATAGCTGTTATCGTCTGCTCGACGTTTCTTTCGTAACCAGATATCCAATGTTAAACCGTCCGCATCAATCGCTCGATAGAGATAATGCCAACGCCCCTTAATTTTGATATAGGTTTCATCCATTTTCCACGAATAGAAGGACTGTTTATTTTTCTTTTTCCAGAGATGATAGAGGATTTTACTGTATTCTTGAACCCACCGATAAATCGTAGTGTGACAAACATTTATTCCACGGTCATAAAGCAATTCCTGAACTTCACGATAGCTCAGATTGTAACGTAGGTAATAACCAACAGCGACAATGATGACGTCTTGTTGGAATTGTTTACCTTTAAAATGATTCATCTCTCAAGCCTTACTAACCTTTTTTCTGCTCTTTGAGAAGCCGAAGGTCGTGCTAGTAACTACCTATTTGGTTTGATTAATTCCATCATTTATCTGGTGCTTGCCCTTCAAAAAGGCTTCTATGGTGAGGTTTTAACAACTCTCTATTTTACAATTATGCAGCCAATTGGTCTCTTGGTTTGGATTTATCAAGCCCAGTTTAAGAAAGAACAACAAGAGTTTGTCGCACGTAAACTAGACGGCAAGGGTTGGACAAAGTATCTTTCTATTAGTGTTCTTTGGTGGTTGGCCTTTGGGTTCATTTATCAGTCTATCGGAGCCAATCGTCCTTATCGCGATTCCATCACCGATGCGACCAATGGGGTTGGGCAAATCCTCATGACAGCTGTTTACCGTGAACAATGGATATTCTGGGCAGCTACCAATGTCTTTTCAATCTATCTCTAGTGGGGAGAAAGCCTGCAAATCCAAGGGAAATACCTAATTTATCTCATCAATAGTCTAGTTGGGTGGTATCAGTGGAGCAAGGCAGCAAAAAGCTCTTAAAAAAGTAAAAAAGGATCAGATGATCCTTTTTTGTGTTAGAGCAAAATGAATAATACCGTAATGATAATAGCGGTCGTTATACGAACGATGTGGTGCGAGATATGTTGTTTTTCTTTCTGTTGGCCGTTCCAGTAGGCTCCATAGCAGACGATACTCGAGCCCACAATCCATAGAAGAATGGTCGCAACTGGGACGAAGTAAAAGATGGCTAGAGCCAGAGAAGTGAGGCAACTGCCGACCAAGATGCACTTATTTCCTAGACTGTAGTTCTTTTGTTTCATGGCTGAAAAAGCAGCAGCAAGGTGAAGCAATGAGAAGGCGAGAGCTAGTACAATTGTTAGTATTCCTAGAATCATCGAAGTTAACATAGTTGGTTCCTTTCTGAGTTACAGGCTTAGTTATCAAGTGGAGTTGTAGAGGTCATCTCCATTACATCAAGGTAAAATCTCACCACTTGCTCTTCGGTATAAGATTTTCCTTTTTTTAGCCACCAAGTTAGAGTCTCGATAAAGTTCGTCACAACAAAATGCTGGAGGTAGGAGGCTGGAATGTTTGGGTAGGCCTCTTGCAAGTCACCCGCCACCATGGGATAAACGTGGTGTTCGAGTTCCTTGTGTAGTTGGCGGAGGAAGTAGTCGTTTTTGGAAAAAAGGAGACTGGTGACATGGTCCTGGTTTTTCTGAAAATGTAAAAAGATATGCGCGAGGTAGTCCTCGGTAGTAAAGTGTCCTTCCCTTTCAAAGAAATGATGAAAGAGGTAGCGACAGAGCTCATCTAAAAGGAGTTCCTTACTTTCGTAATGACAGTAAAAAGTAGAACGTCCAACATCTGCTAGGTCAATGATATCCTGAACAGTAGTGGCATCATAGCCCTTATCGTTCAAAAGTTGTAAAAAAGCTTGATAGATGGCTTTTTTAGTCTTACTAACCCGACGGTCTCTTTTTGGCATATAGACACTTGATACAAACTGTTCAGAACTGAACAGGACTGACAGTTTGCTTCTATCCTTTCTTTGGATTTTATTAGATAATACAAATGAAAGAAGTATGTATATACCCATTATACCAAAGGAGGGAGAGAAATGAGTCCTAAAACATCTATCTGGTTAGCTTTTTTCTTAAATTTAAGCTATGCGATTGTTGAGTTTATCGCAGGAGGAATCTTTGGTTCGAGTGCAGTTCTTGCTGATTCTGTTCATGACTTGGGAGATGCTCTAGCCATTGGTATCTCAGCCCTTTTAGAAACAATCTCAAACCGTGAGGAAGATAGGCAGTACACCTTGGGTTACAAACGTTTTAGTCTTTTAGGGGCCATGCTAACGGCTGTGATTCTTATGATAGGGTCTGTCCTAGTGATTTTGGAAAATATCACGAAGATTGCTCATCCGCAACCCGTTAATGAGAAAGGTATCCTCTGGCTGGGAATCATTGCAGTAGCTATCAATGTGCTAGCAAGTCTGGTAGTTCGTAAAGGAAAGACAAAGAACGAGTCAATTCTTAGCTTGCATTTTTTGGAAGACACTCTTGGTTGGTTGGCTGTCATCCTAATGGCGATTATCCTCCGATTTACAGATTGGTATATCCTCGATCCGCTTTTATCGCTGGTTATTTCTATCTTTATTCTGTCGAAAGCCATTCCTCGCTTTTGGAGCGCACTGAAGATTTTCCTAGATGCTGTGCCAGAAGAAGTAGAGACAGGGGATTTGGAGAAGGATTTGGAGGCTCTGATCAATGTCAAAAGTGTCAATCAACTTAGCATTTGGTCCATGGACGGTCTAGAGAATAATGCTATTGTCCACATTTGTATTAAGGACTGGGAACAGATGATGGAAACCAAAGAAGTGGTGCGTCAATTTTTAGAAGAAAGAGGCGTGCAGAATATCACTATTGAAGTGGATAGCAGTCAAAGTAATCATGCGCAACATAAGCGGAGGGTGAGAGAGTTAGAGCAGAAGCATGGGCATCATCAGTAGAAAAACGATCTCGCTAGAGGTCGTTTTGTTATCCTATTCATTCCTCGTACTTTCTCTCAAAGTCAGTCTGGTTCCCAGCATGGTTAGGCTAGGTATTTTGCGACCGTGGAGGACTTCCTTGTTAAGAATATCCATCCCTGCTCGGCCCATTTCCTCAGTATAGACAGTGATGCTTGAAAGAGGAGGATAGACCTGCTTGGTCAGGCTAGTGTCGTTAAAAGAAATGAGGCTGACGCGGTCTGGTAGGCTAATTCCAGCTTCTTGAAGGGCACGGAGGGCGCCGATGGCTAAACTATCGCTGGCTGCGAAAAAGGCTGGTGGGAATTGTTCTCCTAGCTTGTGAATGGCCTCCTTCATCAAGTCATAGCCAGACTGGGCAGTAAAGCTCCCTTGAAAGACCAGTTCTTCATGGTAGATTCCATTTGCTTGGGTAATGTCTTTGAAATTCTCTAGCCGCTTATCCTGGATAATTTCTTCCTGGTCGGTTGTTTCCTCAAGGCCTGTGAGAATTCCAATACGGTTCATATCTTGACTGAGGAAATAGTCTACAACTTGTTTCACAGCAGTGTAAAAGTCAGTGATAATACAGGTATGACCTAGTGAGAGGGTATCGCTGTCTATAAAGACTAGAGGTTTTTGGTATTCTTCAAAGGCAGCAATCTGAGCTCGGCTGAACTTTCCGATGCAGAGAATGCCAATCACTTCCTCGCTTAGTGTAAAAGGATGGTCATTAAAATAGCGCAAGATGTCATAGTCCAACTCTTGAGCTCTTTTTTCAATACCGAGACGAATCTGATAATAGTAGAGGTCGTCTAGCTCCCCCTGCTCGCTGACCCATTGGATAATGGCAATCTTTTGCTTGGGTTTGTGGGATTCGCCTGTCTTGAGGTGCTTGGTATAGCCCAGTTCTTCAGCGACAGTTAAAATACGGTGTCTGGTTTCTTCTGTGACAGATAGACTCTGGTCGCGATTGAGGACACGGGATACGGTCGCGATAGAGACAGAGGCTAGTTGTGCAATGTCTTTTAAGGTAGCCATAAATCCTCCTCCTTTTTAAGTTAGTATATCATATTTTTCTTCTTTTTACCGATAGTTTAGTAAAACTTTAGTAAAAAGGATTGACCTTGGTAAAAGCCTTGGATACAATAGAAGAAAACGATTACACGTTAAGGTGACTTAACGGACAGTCAAAGGAGAATTCATATGACACAAGATCTTACTGCTGAAGCCCTTCGCAAAGACTTTCTTGCCGTTTTTGGTCAAGAAGCAGACCAAACTTTCTTTTCACCTGGCCGTATCAATCTGATTGGTGAACACACAGACTACAACGGTGGGCACGTTTTTCCGGCGGCTATTTCCTTGGGAACTTATGGGGCGGCTCGCAAGCGTGACGACCAAGTCTTGCGTTTCTACTCAGCCAACTTTGAGGACAAGGGTATCATTGAAGTGCCTCTTGCTGATCTCAAATTTGAAAAAGAGCATAGCTGGACCAACTATCCAAAAGGGGTTCTTCATTTCTTGCAAGAAGCTGGACATGTGATTGACAAAGGGTTTGATTTTTATGTTTATGGGAATATCCCAAATGGTTCTGGCTTGTCTTCATCAGCGTCTTTGGAACTTTTGACGGGGGTCGTGGCAGAGCACCTCTTTGATTTAAAACTAGACCGTTTGGATTTGGTAAAAATCGGAAAACAAACGGAAAATAACTTTATCGGAGTCAACTCTGGTATCATGGACCAGTTTGCTATTGGTATGGGGGCTGACCAACGTGCTATTTACCTGGATACCAATACGTTAGAATACGACTTGGTGCCACTTGATTTGAAGGACAATGTTGTTGTTATCATGAACACCAACAAACGCCGTGAACTGGCGGACTCTAAGTACAATGAACGCCGTGCTGAGTGTGAAAAAGCTGTGGAAGAATTGCAAGTTGCTTTGGATATTCAGACCTTGGGTGAATTGGACGAGTGGGCATTTGACCAATACAGCTACCTGATTAAAGACGAAAATCGTTTGAAACGTGCTCGCCATGCTGTGCTTGAAAATCAACGTACCCTTAAAGCACAAGCAGCTCTTCAAGCAGGTGATTTGGAAACATTTGGTCGCTTGATGAATGCTTCTCACGTTTCTCTTGAACATGACTATGAAGTGACTGGTTTGGAATTGGATACCCTTGTCCACACAGCTTGGGCTCAAGAAGGTGTTCTGGGTGCTCGTATGACAGGGGCAGGTTTTGGCGGATGTGCCATTGCCTTGGTGCCAAAAGATACTGTTGAGGCCTTTAAAGAAGCCGTTGGCAAGTACTACGAGGAAGTAGTTGGATATGCTCCAAGCTTCTATATCGCTGAAGTTGCAGGTGGCACTCGCGTCCTTGACTAGTTAAAAGGAGGCTCTATCGTGACCTTAGTAGATAAATTTGTAACACATGTTATTACTGAAAGTTCATTTGAGGAAATGGATCGAATCTACCTAACCAATCGTGTTTTGGCGCGAGTGGGTGAAGGTGTTTTGGAAGTTGAGACTAATCTGGATAAATTGATTGACCTCAAGGACCAGCTTGTCGAGGAGGCGGTTCGATTAGAGACGATTGAGGATAGTCAGACTGCGCGTGAAATCCTAGGTGCTGAACTGATGGACTTGGTGACCCCTTGTCCAAGTCAGGTCAATCGTGACTTCTGGGCAACCTATGCCCAGTCACCAGAGCAGGCGATAGGGGATTTTTACCAGCTCAGCCAGAAAAATGACTACATCAAACTCAAGGCCATTGCTAAGAATATTGCTTATCGTGTTCCATCAGACTACGGAGAACTGGAGATTACTATCAATCTGTCTAAACCTGAAAAGGATCCAAAGGAGATTGCGGCAGCTAAGTTGGTGCAAGCTAGTAATTATCCCCAGTGTCAGCTTTGTATAGAGAACGAAGGATATCATGGTCGGGTCAACCACCCAGCTCGCAGCAATCACCGCATTATCCGTTTTGAAATGGCGGGTCAGGAGTGGGGCTTCCAGTATTCGCCCTATGCTTATTTTAATGAGCACTGTATTTTCTTAGATGGTCAGCATCGTCCCATGGCTATCAGTCGTCAGAGTTTTGAGCGTCTGCTGGCGATCGTAGAGCAATTTCCGGGATATTTTGCGGGTTCAAATGCGGACTTACCAATTGTGGGAGGCTCTATTCTAACTCATGATCACTATCAGGGAGGCCGTCACGTATTCCCTATGGAATTGGCTCCCTTGCAAAAGGCTTTCCGATTTGCTGGTTTTGAACAAGTCAAGGCTGGGATTGTCAAGTGGCCTATGTCAGTGCTACGTTTGACTTCGGATTCCAAAGAGGATTTGATTAACTTGGCTGACAAAATTTTGCAGGAATGGCGGCAATACTCAGACCCTGAAGTACAGATTTTGGCAGAGACAGACGGGACACCACACCATACCATTACACCGATTGCTCGTAAACGCGATGGACAGTTTGAGTTGGACTTGGTCTTGCGAGACAATCAGACATCGCCAGAGCATCCTGATGGCATCTATCATCCCCACAAGGATGTCCAACATATCAAGAAGGAAAATATCGGCTTGATTGAGGTCATGGGCTTGGCTATCTTACCACCTCGTTTGAAAGCAGAAGTGGAGCAAGTTGCAAGCTATCTTGTAGGAGATGATGAAGCAGTTGCCTCTTATCATCAAGAATGGGCAGACCAGCTCAAAGTCCAACATCCAGACCTAAAAGATAAAGAAAAAGCCCTTGAAATCGTCAAGGACTCTGTAGGCGCTATCTTTGCGCGTGTTCTGGAGGACGCGGGGGTTTACAAGCAGACGGAACAAGGACAGGTAGCCTTTATGCGATTTGTAGAGCAGGTTGGAATTTTGCCAGACTAGGAGCTTTCTCCTTGCACAGTTCTATAAAAAGTAGTATCATAGTGTCGTTTGAACTATCAGGAGGAAACGATGAAAGATTTTCATTTTGACGCTATATCTGCCTTTGAAAATTACGAAATTGAACAAATGAGAGATGGTCACGTTGTGGTGACGACAAAAGTAGTGGACTCGTCGCTCAATTATTATGGCAATGCCCATGGTGGCTATCTCTTTACTCTTTGTGACCAAATTAGTGGTTTGGTGGTTATCTCGCTGGGGCTTGATGGAGTGACGCTTCAGTCCTCTATCAACTACCTAAAGGCAGGAAAACGCGACGATGTGCTGACCATTAAAGGAGAATGTGTCCATCAAGGTCGCACAACCTGTGTCGTGGATGTGGATATTACCAATCAAGAAGGCAGAAATGTCTGCAAAGCCACCTTTACCATGTTTGTCACAGGCCAGCGGTCAGAAGAAAGACAGGTGAGGATATAGAGAAACAAAAAAGAGGCTCACACCTCTTTTTCTTATTTCTTTTTCCGGTTTAATACGGCATTGAGGACAATGGCCAGTAGGCTGGCTACGACAATTCCGTTTGAGAAGAACATTTGGAAGGCTGTCGGCATGCTGACAAAGAGATTACTATTGTTGAGTCCGACACCTGCAGCGATGGAGACAGCTGCGATAAGGAAGTTGTGTTCATTGTTAGCAAAGTCAACGCGGGCGAGGATTTGCATCCCTTGAAGGGAAACAAAACCAAACATCACCAGCATGGCCCCTCCAAGGACAGGGCTTGGAATGATTTGGGCGAGGGCACCAAACTTAGGAAGGAGTCCAAGGAGGACTAGGAAACCAGCTGCGTAGTAGATTGGCAGGCGGGTCTTGATACCTGACAATTTAACCAACCCAACGTTTTGTGAAAATCCTGTGTAAGGGAAGGTGTTAAAGATTCCTCCGAGAAGGACAGCTAAACCTTCTGCACGATAACCGTTGCGCAGGCGCGTGCTGTCGATTGGATCTTTCGTGATATCAGACAAGGCCAGGTAAACACCAGTCGACTCAACCATAGACACCGTTGCGATGATACACATCATGACAATAGATGAGATTTCAAAGGTTGGCATCCCAAAGTAGAGAGGAGTTGGGACATGGACAAGCGGTGCTGCCGCAACAGGGGAGAAATCAACCAAGCCCATGGAAGCAGCAATAGCAGTTCCAACGACCAACCCAATCAAAATAGAGATAGACTTGATAAATCCTTTGGTAAAGATGTTGATCAAGAGGATAATCAGAACAGTGATAGCTGCAAGCAAAAGGCTTTGACCAGTTGGCTCTGGGACATTATTTCCCATATTTCCAATAGCGACAGGAATTAAGGTCAATCCAATCGTGGTAATGACAGAGCCTGTTACGATAGATGGGAAGAGATTGGCAACTTTTGAGAAAATACCTGAAATCAGAACCACATAAATCCCTGATGCGATAAGGGCACCAAACATAGCCCCACTACCGTGACTCTGCCCAATCATAATCAAAGGAGCGACGGATTGGAAGGCAACTCCGAGAACGACTGGTAGTCCAATCCCAAAGTATTTGTTGAGTTGGAGTTGAAGGAAGGTGGCCACCCCACACATGAAGATATCTGTGGAGATCAGGTAGGTCAACTGCTCAGCTGAATAGCCAAGAGCTGTCGCAATCATGATGGGAACCAGGATAGAACCTGAGTACATGGCTAGTAAGTGTTGCAAGCCAAGAACGGCTGCTTGTGAATGTTTTTCTTGTTTTTGCATTAGAGATCTGCCTCCTTAAATACGACCTGACCGTTTTCAAAACGATCCAAGCGAGCCAGTGATAGAACTGGATAGCCAGCTTTTTCAAGCAAATCACGACCATCTTGGAAAGACTTTTCAATCACGATACCTATCGCTTCAACTTTTGCTCCGGCTTGTTCGATGATTTGGATCAAGCCTTTGGCAGCTTGTCCATTTGCTAGGAAATCATCGATAATCAAGACCTTGTCCTCAGGTGAGAGGAATTTTCCAGCGATGGAAACGGTGCTGGTCACCTGCTTAGTAAAGGAGTAGACTTGGGCGGTTAAGATTCCTTCGTTCATGGTGATGTTTTTAGCTTTCTTGGCGAAAATCATGGGAACATTCAAAGCTTCGGCAGTAAAAATGGCTGGGGCAATACCTGACGCTTCAATGGTTACGACCTTGGTAATGCCAGCAGAAGCGAATTTGTCCGCAAATACCTTCCCAATCTCTCGCATCAAGCTAAAGTCAACTTGATGGGTTAAAAAGGAATCCACCTTGAGGATATTGTCCCGCAAGATATGCCCATCCTCAAGGATGCGCTCTTCTAATAATTTCATAAGACCTCCTAAAGTCTAAAAGCCAGTTTACTTGTTGGTTAAATATTTCTATAGTGAACCAGTTTGCTAGTACTATATATTTGATAAAACTAGTACGAGCGAAGCGAGTTTTATCAAATATTTCCCGCCGTAGTGGTATCATAGACAATAATCTTGTTATTGTCTATGACGGGATTTTTGAGAGTAAAATAGTTCGGGGAACTATTTTAGCCTAAGCCTAGAAATGAAAGAGCTAGGGGCTCAAAAATTAGGGATGAAATTCCCTGGATTCCTGAAATTATCCACAGGATAATTTCACCTCCCGTCCGCACTAATTAAGGGAAATATTAAAAAAATTTAGTTTACACTTAAAGGCGTGCTTTAACAAAAATATTCAAAAAGGACCTACTTAATCCCCTAAGTAAGTCCCCAAAATAGGCATGGCCAACACCATACCTTCAGCTGACATACTCATTGTTAGGTGTTCCGGCACCTTGTAGAAACATCGTGCCAATTCACGACATAAACAAGTAAAATGATATTCAATTTCAAATAGGCTTGAGCCAACGTTTTTATTTTACACTAAATAACTTTAGAAATCAAATGTTTTGTTAGTGTTTTGGTTTGAAAAACGAACAAATATAATAAAAATGGGGAAAAATTAACTTATTGGCTAACATTTAGAAGGTTTTTCCATCATAAAAGGCATATTATCAAGTTTTTAAACACTTGACAATATGCCTTTTTAACTTTAAAGACTTTTTCCAAATCTTTATTATTCTACTCGCTAAATCTTAAAAAATAACCATCAGGATCCAAAATCGCAAATTCATGAGGGTAAATAAAGCTATCTCCCACTCGAAATTCTCTTTTGGTCAGCGGACGATGGATAGGATAGTCAGCTTCCAGCAGTTTTTGGTAGAGCTGGGGGACCTCCTTGATACCAAAGGAAATATTGACACCGCGCCCGAAAGGATAGGTTAGTTGGGCTAATTCTTCTGCGCTGCCTTCTTCTAACATGAGCTGGCAGTCTTCAAGAGAGAGAAAGAGAAATTTCTCCTCGGGGCGCTCGTATTCGACAGAGAATCCCAACAAGTCGCAGTAGAAGTGGCGTGATTTTTCGATGTCAGATACTACAAATTCAGGAATGATAGCTTGATAGTCCATTAGCTTTCTCCTTAGAGCTCAATCTCCATGACAATGGGTGTGTGGTCTTGGCGCGCACCTGAGTCAATCATATCAGACTTGGTCACCTTGTCAGCCACGCGGTTGCTTGTGAGCCAGTAGTCGATTCTCCAGCCTGTATTGTTGATTTTAGAAGTCTTGCTGCGTTGTGCCCACCAAGTGTAGCGTTCTGGAACATCGCCGTGAATGTGGCGGAAGGTATCCGTAAATCCAGTTGCCAAGAGGTTGGTAAATCCAGCACGTTCCTCGTCGGTAAATCCAGGTGAACGGCGGTTGCTAGCAGGATTTGCAAGGTCGATTTCATTGTGGGCTACGTTGTAGTCACCGGTCGCAAGGACTGGTTTTTCTTTGTCTAGTTCAGCCAAATACTCCGCATATTTGACATCCCAGACTTGACGTTCTTCCAAGCGTTTGAGACCGTCGCCAGCGTTTGGAGTGTAAACTTGGGTTACGAAAAATTCATCAAATTCTAGAGTGATGATACGGCCTTCCAAGTCCATGGTAGAAGGGGCACCGATTTCTGGGAAGCTGATAGTAGGCGTAAGTTCTTTCTTATAGAGGAACATGGTTCCAGCATAGCCTTTACGGGCAGGTTCTTGGGAAGAGCGCCACGTGTTTTCGTAACCTGGGAAGAGTTCCTCTAAAATTTCCAAGTGTTTCTTTGTAGGACCCTTGGCAGAAAGCTTGGTTTCTTGGATAGCGATGATATCAGCATTTTCAGCGACCAAGGTTTGTAGGACTTCTTGGGACAATTTGGCACGAGCTGAGTCACTAGTTAGGGCAGCGTTTAGGGAATCAATATTCCATGAGATAAGTTTCATAAAGTTACCTTTTTCATTCAGATTATAGATTTTATTATACCAAAAAAAGGTCCATTTCCCCAACGTATGGCTTGAAAAATCACTCTCTTTCGTTTATAATTAAGAATGATTTTATGAAAGGGAGTGAAAATAAATGAAATTTTACTCATATGACTATGTACTTAGCCAAATCAGTCAGCAAAATGGCATCATGATTGGCTTTGGGATTGTGCTCCTAGCTATCACAGGATTTTTTGCTTTTAAAGCCTATCGAGATAAAAAGGGGACTAAGTTTCGGGAATTGGTCATGATTTTGGCCTTGACCTTGGTGGTCATGCTTTTGGTGACAATCTCAAAATACCAGACCAATCAAGCCTCTAACAACCAATTTCAAACCTCCCTTCATTTCATCGAGCTTGTTTCCAAAGACTTGGGAGTGGATAAATCAGAAGTTTATGTCAATACTTCTGCAGCCACTGATGGAGCGCTTGTCAAGGTAGGTCCAAATTTCTACCGAGCCATGAACGGGAGCCAACCAGACAAGTATCTTTTAGAGAAATTAGAATTGAATCAAACAGACGCTATTGAATTGGTGGAGGTAAACAAATGACACTCAATTATATGGAAATTTTAATCAAACTGGCCTTGGGGCTCTTCTCGCTTGTTTTTGTTATCAATGTGACAGGAAAGGGCAACCTAGCACCTAACTCTGCGACAGACCAAATTCAGAACTATGTTCTCGGTGGTATCATCGGTGGGGTGATTTACAATAGTTCTATCAGCATTCTCCAGTATGCAGTGATTTTGATGATGTGGACGATTTTGATCTTGACCCTCAAGTGGCTCAATAACAATGTTCGTTTTGTCAAACGCTTGATTGATGGAAAACCAACTCTCCTTATCAAAAATGGGCAGATTGACCCAGAAGCCTGTCGTTCAGTTGGCTTGTCTGCATCGGATGTAGCCCTCAAACTTCGTAGCCAAGGAATTTTCCAGATGAAGCAAGTCAAACGAGCTGTGCAGGAGCAAAATGGCCAACTCATCGTAGTCCAAATGGGAGATGAGAATCCCAAGTATCCTGTTGTCACAGATGGTGTTATCCAAGTGGAAATTTTGGAGTCGATTGGTCGTAACGAAGAATGGCTGCTTGATAACCTCAGCAAGCAAGGGCATGACAATGTAGCCAATATCTTTATCGCTGAGTATGACAAGGGTGCGGTCACAGTCGTAACCTATGAATAAGAAAAACCTGGGGTCTTGGCCTCAGGTTTCTATTTGCAATCAGAAAGGGATTTTATGTCCATTATTCAAAAACTCTGGTGGTTTTTCATGTTAGAAAAGCGCCGTTATCTAGTCGGGATTGTGGCCTTAGTCTTGGTTTCCGTCCTCAATCTCATTCCCCCCATGGTCATGGGACGGGTGATTGATGCCATTACGTCGGGGCAATTAACCCAGCAGGACCTCCTTCTTAATCTATTTTATCTACTGCTGGCTGCCTTTGGGATGTACTATCTGCGCTATGTTTGGCGCATGTATATCCTTGGAACTTCTTACCGTCTAGGGCAGATCATGCGGTCTCGCCTGTTTGAGCATTTCACAAAAATGTCGCCAGCCTTTTATCAGACCTATCGAACGGGGGACCTGATGGCGCATGCCACCAACGATATCAATGCCTTGACTCGTCTCGCAGGTGGCGGTGTTATGTCTGCGGTGGATGCCTCTATCACGGCTCTGGTGACCTTGCTGACCATGCTCTTTAGTATTTCATGGCAAATGACCTTGGTTGCCATTCTTCCCTTGCCTTTCATGGCTTATGCGACCAGTCGTCTAGGGAGAAAGACCCACAAGGCCTTTGGCGAGTCACAAGCTGCCTTTTCCGAACTCAATAACAAGGTGCAGGAGTCTGTATCAGGTATCAAAGTGACCAAGTCTTTCGGTTATCAGGCAGATGAGCTGGCGTCCTTTCAAGCAGTAAATGAATTGACCTTCCAAAAGAACCTCCAAACCATGAAATACGATAGTCTCTTTGACCCCATGGTTCTCTTGTTTGTTGGTTCATCCTATGTTTTAACCCTCTTGGTCGGTTCCTTAATGGTGCAGGAGGGGCAGATCACTGTTGGGAATCTGGTCACCTTTATCAGCTACTTGGATATGCTGGTCTGGCCTCTTATGGCTATCGGTTTCCTCTTTAATATCACTCAAAGGGGGAAAGTTTCTTACCAGCGAATTGAGGATCTTTTGTCTCAGGAATCACCTGTAAAAGATCCTGAATTTCCTCTGGACGGTATTGAAAATGGACGTTTGGAGTACACCATTGACAGCTTTGCCTTTGAAAATGAGGAAACACTGACGGATGTTCACTTTAGTCTGGAAAAAGGGCAAACCCTAGGTTTGGTCGGGCAGACAGGCTCTGGGAAAACGTCCTTGATTAAGCTCCTCTTGCGAGAATATGATGTGGATAAGGGAGCTATTTATCTAAACGGTCATGATATTCGCGATTATCGTTTGACAGACCTTCGCAGTCTCATGGGCTATGTTCCTCAGGACCAGTTCCTCTTTGCGACTTCGATTTCAGACAATATCCGCTTTGGCAATCCTAACTTGCCTCTTTCAGCAGTCGAGGAAGTGACTAAGCTAGCTCAAGTTTACCAAGATATTGTAGACATGCCTCAGGGATTTGATACTGTTATCGGTGAAAAAGGAGTCAGTCTTTCTGGTGGTCAAAAGCAGCGTCTGGCCATGAGTCGGGCGATGATTTTAGACCCTGATATCTTGATTTTAGATGATTCCTTGTCAGCCGTGGATGCCAAGACAGAGTATGCGATCATCGACAATCTCAAGGAGACGCGGAAGGATAAGACAACCATTATTACGGCTCATCGCCTGAGTGCAGTTGTCCATGCAGATCTAATCTTGGTTCTGCAAAATGGTCAAATTATTGAACAGGGCACACACGAAGACTTGCTAGCTTTGGATGGCTGGTATGCCCAAACCTACCAGTCTCAGCAGATGGAAATGAAAGGAGAAGAAGATGCAGAATAAGAAAGAACAATGGGCTGTATTGAAGCGCTTGATGTCCTATCTCAAGCCCTATGGCCTCCTGACCTTTTTGGCACTCAGTTTTCTCCTCGCGACGACGGTCATCAAAAGTGTCATTCCCCTTGTGGCTTCCCACTTTATCGACCAGTATCTGAGTAATCTTAACCAACTAGCCATTACCGTTTTGCTGGCCTACTATGGCCTTTATATCCTACAAACTGTAGTTCAGTATGTCGGTAATCTTCTCTTTGCACGGGTGTCATACAGTATTGTTAGGGATATTCGTCGGGATGCCTTTGCCAATATGGAGAAATTGGGCATGTCCTATTTTGACAAGACACCAGCAGGCTCTATCGTCTCTCGTTTGACAAATGACACCGAGACGATCAGTGATATGTTTTCGGGGATTTTATCTAGCTTTATCTCAGCAGTTTTCATCTTTCTGACAACTCTTTATACCATGTTGGTATTGGATTTTCGTTTGACAGCATTAGTCTTGCTCTTTCTCCCCTTGATCTTCCTTTTGGTCAATCTCTATCGGAAAAAGTCAGTCAAGATTATCGAGAAAACCAGAAGTCTCTTGTCAGATATCAATAGTAAGCTGGCAGAGAATATCGAGGGAATCAGGATTATCCAGGCCTTCAACCAAGAGAAGCGTCTGCAGGCAGAATTTGATGAGATTAATCAAGAACATTTGGTCTATGCCAACCGTTCTGTAGCCTTGGATGCCCTCTTTTTGAGACCTGCCATGAGTTTGCTGAAACTTCTAGGTTACGCTGTTTTGATGGCCTATTTTGGCTACCGTGGGCTTTATCTGGGAATAACAGCAGGAACCATGTATGCCTTTATCCAGTATATCAACCGTCTCTTTGATCCCCTGATTGAGGTAACGCAAAACTTTTCAACCCTTCAAACTTCCATGGTGTCTGCAGGTCGTGTTTTTGCCTTGATTGATGAAACGACCTATGAGCCTCTTCAAGAAGATGGGCAAGCCAAAGTCCAAGAAGGCAATATCCGTTTTGAACATGTCTGTTTCTCATATGACGGGAAACATCCGATACTGGATGACATTTCCTTTTCAGTTAAGAAGGGTGAAACCATTGCCTTTGTAGGTCATACAGGTTCCGGGAAATCATCCATTATCAATGTCCTCATGCGTTTTTATGAATTTCAGTCAGGGAGAGTTCTCTTGGATGGTGTGGATATCCGAAACTACAGTCAGGAAGAGCTGAGAAAGAACATCGGTCTGGTCTTACAGGATCCCTTCCTCTATCACGGGACTATCAAGTCCAATATCGCCATGTACCAAGACCTTAGTGATGAAGAGGTCCAGGCTGCGGCTGCCTTTGTCGATGCAGATTCCTTTATTCAGGACCTTCCGCAGGATTATGATGCACCTGTGTCTGAGCGTGGTTCGAGCTTTTCTACTGGACAGCGTCAGCTTCTTGCCTTTGCCAGAACAGTCGCAAGTCAGCCTAAAATCTTGATTTTGGATGAAGCGACAGCCAATATTGACTCTGAAACAGAAAGTTTGGTTCAAGATTCCCTAGCCAAGATGAGACAGGGGCGGACAACCATTGCTATTGCTCATCGTCTTTCGACCATCCAGGACGCCAACTGTATTTATGTCTTGGATAAGGGGCGCATCATCGAGAGTGGAACCCATGAGGAACTCTTGGCCTTGGGAGGAACCTATCATAAGATGTATAGCTTGCAGGCTGGGGCCATGTCCTAATACTCTTTGGAAATCTCTTCAAACCATGTCAGCTTTATTTGCAACCTCAAAGCTGCACTATGATTTTCATTGAGTATAAGAAGGAAATTCTTCAAATCACAGATTTCTTGCACCGCCTTTTCCATTTTGTGGTATAATGAAAAATGTTGACAAATAGTATAATAAAAACAAAGGAGAAACAGCATGCTGAAATGGGAAGACTTGCCCGTGGAAATGCAATCAAGCGAGGTTGAGTCTTACTACCAGCTTGTCTCTAAAAGGAAGGGTTCGCTGATTTTCAAGCGTTGCCTGGATTGGGTTCTGGCCCTGTTTTTGCTAGTTTTGACTTCTCCCATCTTTCTTATCTTGAGCATTTGGATCAAGTTGGATAGCAAGGGACCTGTCATTTACAAGCAAGAGCGCGTGACCCAGTACAACCGTCCGTTCAAGATTTGGAAGTTCCGTACTATGGTGACGGATGCGGATAAAAAAGGAAGTCTGGTGACTTCTGCTAACGACAGCCGCATTACCAAAGTGGGAAATTTCATTCGACGTGTGCGTTTGGACGAACTGCCTCAGCTGGTCAATGTCCTTAAAGGCGAAATGTCCTTTGTAGGCACACGACCTGAGGTGCCACGTTACACCGAGCAGTATAGCCCTGAAATGATGGCGACCTTGCTCTTGCCAGCAGGAATCACCTCTCCAGCCAGCATCAACTACAAGGATGAGGACACGATCATCAGTCAAATGACGGAGAAAGGCTTGTCGGTTGACCAGGCCTATGTCGAACATGTCCTTCCTGAAAAGATGCGCTATAACCTCGCCTATCTCCGAGAGTTTAGTTTCCTTGGAGACATCAAAATTATGTTTCAAACCGTGTTTGAAGTGCTAAAATAAAGTAGTCATGAGAAAATGAGTACAGATAAAAGGAGCAAATCAATGCCAAATTACAATATTCCATTTTCACCACCCGATATTACCGAAGCTGAAATTGCTGAAGTAGCGGATACCCTGCGCTCTGGTTGGATCACAACAGGTCCTAAGACAAAAGAACTGGAGCGTCGCTTGTCTCAATACACACAGACACCTAAGACTGTCTGCCTCAACTCTGCGACTGCAGCTCTTGAGTTGATTTTGCGTGTTTTGGAAGTGGGACCTGGTGATGAAGTCATCGTTCCAGCTATGACTTATACAGCTTCATGTAGTGTCAACACACACGTGGGAGCGACCCCTGTCATGGTGGATATTCAAGCAGATACTTTTGAAATGGACTATGACTTGCTTGAGCAAGCTATTACTGAGAAAACTAAGGTGATTATTCCGGTTGAGCTTGCAGGGATTGTTTGCGACTATGACCGTTTGTTCCAAGTCGTGGAGAAAAAACGTGACCTCTTTACAGCTGCTAGCAAGTGGCAAAAGGCCTTTAACCGTATCGTGATTGTCTCTGATAGTGCTCATGCTTTGGGATCTACTTACAAAGGGCAACCGGCTGGTTCGATCGCTGACTTTACTTCCTTCTCATTCCACGCTGTTAAGAACTTTACAACTGCTGAGGGAGGAAGTGCGACATGGAAAGCCAATCCAGCTATTGACGACGAAGAGATGTACAAGGAGTTCCAAATCCTTTCCCTTCACGGTCAAACAAAGGATGCTCTTGCCAAGATGCAACTGGGCTCATGGGAATACGATATCGTTACACCAGCCTACAAGTGCAACATGACGGATATCATGGCTTCGCTTGGTTTGGTACAATTGGACCGTTACCCAGCTTTGCTACAACGTCGTAAGGAAATCGTAGACCGTTATGATCGTGGTTTTGCTGGTTCTCGCATTCATCCATTGGCACATGAAACGGAAACTGTTGAGTCAAGTCGTCACCTCTACATCACCCATGTTGAAGGTGCGAGTCTCGAAGAACGCAATCTCATCATCCAAGAATTGGCCAAAGCAGGAATTGCAAGTAATGTTCACTACAAACCGCTTCCGCTCTTGACAGCCTATAAGAATCTTGGCTTTGATATGGCAGATTATCCAAGAGCCTATGCCTTCTTTGAAAATGAAATTACGCTTCCTCTTCATACAAAATTAAGCGATGAAGAAGTTGATTACATCGTTCAGACTTTGGTGAGAATTTCTGAAGAAATTCTCGGTTCTGGAAAAAAATCATAAAAAAATCTTGACAAAAATAGAACAATAACATATAATATTCTCAACAAATCAGAAAAGTAACTATTTTTGATCTTCAGGGAGCCTGTGGTGATTGTGAACAGGTGGTTGGAAGTAGTGAAAGTGGGCTGATTTTAAAAATGAATTTGAAACAATGAAAATTCGGTGCGCACACCTTACAGTGCAACTTGTTGTTAGACAAGGCAGAGATGTAAAGGGGGATAGTCCCTTTATAATTGAGGTGGCACCGCGTTACCAACGCCCTCACACAGAGTAATTTTCTGTGTGTGGGCTTTTTCTTTCGGTCATTTTGTTTATCTTTTATTAGGACGTTAAGTCGCTTTGATGAACTTATACTCAATGAAAATCAAAGAGCAAACTAGGAAACTAGCCGCAGGCTGTACTTGAGTACGGCAAGGCGACGTTGACGTGGTTTGAATTGGATTTTCGAAGAGTGTTGAGTTCTATCTGTAGCTCCTTGCCTATTACTAAAAGCAAACAAAAAGCCGAATTCATACAGAAAGAGGAAAAATTTTATGACAACTAAAGGTTATTTTGGACAATTTGGTGGTAGTTTTGTACCGGAGCCGATTCAGGCTTTGTTGGATGAGTTGGAAGTGACATTTGACAAATACAAGGATGATCCAGAATTTTTGGCAGAATTTCGCCATTACTTGAAGGATTATTCAGGTCGCGAAACACCGCTCTATTTTGCGGAAAGTTTAACAGACCACCTAGGTGGAGCTAAGATTTATCTCAAGCGCGAAGACCTTAATCACCTTGGTTCTCACAAGCTCAACAATGTTTTAGGACAAATTCTTCTTGCCAAACGTATGGGCAAAAAACGAGTGATCGCAGAAACAGGAGCTGGTCAGCACGGTGTTGCGACAGCAGCAGCTGCAGCTAAGTTTGGTATGGCCTGTGATGTCTACATGGGGGCAGAAGATGTGGAGCGTCAACGACTCAATGTCTTCCGTATGGAGATGATGGGAGCGACTGTTCACGCAGTTGAAACGGGGACACGAACTCTTAAGGACGCGGTTGATGCAGCCTTTGGAGCATGGATGAATGACCTTGAAGCCTTCTACGTTTTGGGATCTGCTGTAGGACCTCATCCTTATCCTACAATTGTTCATGAATTCCAAAAGGTCATCAGTGAAGAATCTCGTCGTCAAATCTTAGAAAAAGAAGGCCGTTTACCAGACTACGTCATTGCCTGTGTAGGTGGTGGTTCTAATGCTATCGGTGCTTTTTCACAGTATGTGGCTGATGAAGAAGTCAAATTGGTAGGAGTAGAAGCTGCCGGTCACGGACTGGATACAGACAAGCACGCAGCTACTATGACAAAAGGTAGTATCGGAATTGTCGACGGTATGAAGACCTATGCAGTCTTTAAGGAAGATGGAGATCTGGCCCCAGTTTACTCTATCTCAGCTGGTTTGGACTATCCAGGGGTTGGCCCAGAACATGCCTACTTTAAAGATTCAGGCCGTGTAGAATACGTAGCAGCGACAGATGAAGAAGCTGTTCAAGCCTTGCTCCTTCTCAGCAAGACAGAAGGGATTATCCCAGCGATTGAAAGTTCGCATGCTATCGCAGAAGCGGTTAAACGTGCACCGAAACTAAGTAAAGATGAGATTATCATCATCAATGTCTCTGGTCGTGGAGACAAGGACGTAGCTGCGATTGCAGACTACCTAGAAGCTAAAAAATAAAAGATGGAAAAATTACAGTCTTTTCTCTCACAGAGAGCTTGTGGTTGCTGGAATCAAGCAGAGAAAGCTGTAAGGTTGGGTCCATCTGAAACGAGAGAAGAAAACATAATTCTCAAGGGAGTGCCCTTTATCGCACAGCCTGTTATAGGAAAGTTCTGAGACAGGAATGAGAGATGGGAGAAATCCTATAATTGAGGTGGCACCGCGAATTTCGTCCTCACGCAAGTTATTTTGCGTGGGGATTTTTCATACAGTCGCCACGGACTAGAAGTAGAACTGAAAGGGAAATTACAATGGAACGAATAATTCATGGAGATGTCTTATCACCAATCTTGGCTTATATGCGCCTAAAGGGGCAACACAAGGTTATCTTAGAGAGTATTCCGAGAGACAAGGAAACCGCTCGTTTTTCTATCTTAGCCTATAATCCAGTTTTTGAGATTAAGTTTGAAAGTGGAGTTCTTTATCAAAATGGTCAAGTGATTGATCGGGATCCCTTGGATTTCCTTTATGAAGTGACTCATAAGAGCCAGCACCATTCAGACCTACCTTTTGGTGGGGGAGCCATTGGTTTTGTTGGTTACGATATGATTTCGCTTTATGAAGAAATTGGTCAAATTCCTGAAGATACAATTGGAACGCCAGACATGCATTTCTTCGTCTATGAGAGTTACATGGTCTTTGACCACAAGAAGGAAAAAATCCATATCATCGAGGATGCTCTTTACAGCGAGCGTAGTCAAGAAGACTTGGAAAAAGCCTTGAATCAAGTGCTTGAGGAATTACGCATCCCTGCTCCAAATGAATTTGAAGACTTGGATCTATCTCCGTTAGACTTCAAACCCCATATTGCTCCTCAGAAGTTTGAGGAAATGGTGGAAACAGCTCGTGACTTGATTCGTAATGGCGATATGTTCCAATGTGTACTCAGTCAGCGCTTCTCAGCAGAAGTTACTGGAAATCCATTTGACTTCTACAGAAATCTCCGCGTGACTAATCCTTCTAATTACCTTTATTTCTATGATTTTGGGGATTATCAAATCATCGGTGCCAGTCCAGAAAGTTTAGTTTCAGTTAAAAATGGCATCGTGACAACCAATCCGATTGCAGGGACACGACCAAGAGGCGCTACGGATGAAGAAGACAAGGCTTTGGCGACAGACCTGCTTTCGGATGAGAAGGAAACAGCAGAGCATCGAATGTTAGTAGACTTGGGTCGTAATGATATTGGTCGCATCTCTGAAACGGCCAGTGTCCAAGTCACCAAGTATATGGAAGTGGAGCTCTTCCGCTATGTTATGCATTTGACCAGTGTGGTCAAGGGGCGTTTGCTTCCAGAACTCACTGCCATGGATGCCTTGAAAGCAACACTTCCTGCTGGAACAGTTTCAGGAGCACCAAAGATTCGAGCGATGAGACGCATCTATGAACTGGAAACAGAAAAACGGGGCGTATACGCAGGAGCAATCGGCTACTTGTCTGCGACGGGTGATATGGATTTCGCCATTGCCATCCGAACCATGATTCTCAAAAATCAAACAGCCTATGTGCAGGCTGGGGCAGGGATTGTCTATGACTCTATCGCCCAAAACGAATACCAAGAAACCATTAACAAAGCTAAATCTATGACTAGAATTGGAGAACTAAGACCATGATTTTATTGATTGACAACTATGATTCTTTTACCTATAACTTGGCCCAATACATTGGGAATTTTGCAGAAGTTCAGGTCTTGAGAAATGATGATCCCAAGCTGTATGAAGAAGCTGAAAAAGCAGATGGTCTGGTCTTTTCTCCTGGTCCTGGTTGGCCAGTTGATGCTGGAAAGATGGAAGACATGATTCGTGATTTTGCTGGTAAGAAGCCGATTTTAGGGATTTGTTTGGGCCACCAAGCCATTGCAGAAGTCTTTGGTGGTAAGTTAGGTTTGGCTCCAAAAGTCATGCATGGGAAACAGAGCAATATCAGCTTTGAAGCGCCATCTGTTTTGTATCAAGGTATCGAGGATGGCCGTGCAGTCATGCGTTATCACAGTATTTTAATTGAGGAAATGCCAGAAGACTTTGAAGTGACAGCTCGTTCGACTGATGACCAAGCTATCATGGGAATTCAACATAAAAACCTACCAATTTATGGCTTCCAGTACCATCCAGAGAGTATTGGAACGCCAGATGGCTTGTCTTCTATTCGGAATTTTATCGAGAAGGTTGTAAAGTGAGGAAACTAGGATGAAAGAGATTATTGAAAAACTAGCAAAATTTGAAAATTTATCAGGTGTGGAAATGACGGATGTCATTGAGCGTATCGTAACTGGGCGTGTAACGGAAGCGCAAATTGCTTCTCTCCTCTTAGCTCTTAAGATGAAGGGGGAAACACCTGAAGAACGCACAGCCATTGCCCAAGTCATGAGAGGACATGCCCAACATATTCCAACTGAGATTCATGATGCCATGGACAACTGTGGTACAGGTGGGGACAAGTCTTTCAGTTTTAATATTTCCACAACTGCAGCCTTTGTCTTGGCTGGTGGCGGTGTTCACATGGCAAAACACGGTAACCGCTCGATTTCTTCTAAATCTGGTTCTGCAGATGTCCTAGAAGCCTTGGGCATCAACCTAGACCTCAAACCAGCTGAACTAGGTAAGGTCTTTGATCAGACTGGCATCGTCTTTCTCTTTGCCAAAAATATGCACCCAGCAATGAAATACATCATGCCAGCTCGTTTGGAACTAGGAATTCCAACGATTATGAACTTGACTGGTCCCCTGATTCACCCAATGGCCTTGGAAACACAGCTTCTTGGAATTAGCCGTCCAGAACTTCTAGAAAGTACAGCTCAGGTTTTGAAAAATATGGGTCGCAAACGTGCCATCGTGGTTGCTGGACCAGAAGGATTGGATGAAGCTGGTTTGAATGGAACAACCAAGATTGCTCTTCTTGAAAATGGTGAAATTACCTTGTCAAGCTTTACTCCGGAGGATTTAGGGATGGAGCGCTACGCTATCGAAGATATCCGTGGTGGCAATGCTCAGGAAAATGCAGAAATTTTGCTCAGCGTTCTTAAAAATGAACCAAGTCCATTCTTGGAAACGACAGTTTTAAATGCTGGTCTTGGTTTCTATGCTAATGGTAAAGTAGCTAGTATTAAGGAAGGAGTTGCCTTGGCCCGTCAAGTCATTGCTAGTGGCAAAGCCCTTGAAAAACTCAGACTGTTACAGGAGTACCAAAAATGAGTCAGGAATTTTTAGCACGAATCTTGGAGCAGAAGGTGCGTGAGGTCGAGCAGATGGAGCTGGAGGAAATCCAGCACTTGCGCCAGACCTATCGCTTGGCTGACTTTTTGAAGAGTCATCAAGAACGCTTACAGGTAATCGCAGAGGTAAAGAAAGCTAGCCCTAGTCTGGGAGATATCAATCTCGATGTGGATATTGTGCAACAGGCCCAGACTTATGAAGCGAACGGCGCAGTGATGATTTCTGTTCTGACAGATGAAGTTTTCTTTAAAGGGCATTTGGATTATCTAAGAGAGATTTCCAGTCAGGTGCAGATTCCGACGCTCAACAAGGACTTTATTATCGATGAAAAGCAAATCATCCGCGCTCGCAATGCAGGTGCAACAGTCATCTTGCTCATCGTGGCAGCCTTGTCCGAAGAACGTCTCAAGGAACTTTACGACTACGCGACAGAGCTTGGTCTGGAAGTCTTGGTGGAAACCCACAATTTAGCTGAACTAGAGGTAGCTCACAGACTCGGTGTTCAGATTATCGGAGTTAATAACCGAAACTTGACTACCTTTGAGGTCGACTTACAGACCAGTGTAAATTTGGCTAAACATTTCAAAGATGATTGCTTGTACATTTCTGAATCTGCTATTTTCACAGGGCAGGATGCGGAACGAGTAGCACCATACTTTAACGGAATTTTGGTTGGGACAGCTCTCATGCAGGCAGAAGATGTGGCCCAGAGAATCAAGGAGTTGCAGATTGACAAAGGTTAAAATTTGTGGATTATCGACCAAAGAAGCGGTGGAAACAGCCGTATCAGCAGGAGCCGACTACATCGGTTTTGTCTTTGCACCTAGTAAGAGACAGGTGACCTTGGATCAGGCTGCTGAGCTGGCAAAGCTTATTCCTGCAGATGTCAAAAAGGTTGGTGTATTTGTTTCACCAAGTCGGGCAGAACTGCTAGAAGTCATTGACAACGTTGGCTTGGACTTGGTTCAAGTTCACGGTCAGGTGGCAGATGATTTGTTTGAGAATTTGCCTTGTGCCAGTATTCAGGCGGTGCAGGTGGGTGGAGATGGTCATGTACCCAATTCTCAGGCAGACTATCTACTCTTTGATGCCCCTGTTGCTGGGAGTGGCCAGACCTTTGACTGGGGGCAACTGGATATAACAGGACTAGCACAGCCTTTCTTTATCGCAGGTGGCCTTAAGGAAGATAATGTAGTAAAAGCAATTCAACACTTTACACCCTATGCAGTAGATGTATCAAGCGGAGTGGAGACAGATGGACAAAAAGATCATGAAAAGATTAGAAGATTTATAGAGAGAGTAAAGCATGGCATATCAAGAACCAAATAAAGATGGATTTTACGGAAGATTTGGCGGACGTTTCGTCCCAGAAACATTGATGACAGCAGTTTTAGAGTTGGAGAAGGACTACCGTGAAAGTCAGGCAGACCCCAGTTTCCAAGAGGAATTAAACCAACTCTTGCGCCAGTATGTAGGGCGTGAAACACCCCTTTACTATGCAAAAAACTTGACCCAGCATATCGGCGGAGCCAAGATTTACCTCAAACGGGAAGACCTCAACCATACAGGGGCTCACAAGATTAACAATGCCTTGGGACAAGTTTTGCTTGCTAAACGCATGGGTAAAAAGAAAATTATCGCTGAAACAGGCGCTGGTCAGCACGGTGTGGCAACTGCAACAGCTGCAGCTCTCTTCAACATGGAATGTACCATCTACATGGGTGAGGAAGATGTCAAGCGCCAAGCCCTTAATGTCTTCCGCATGGAGCTTTTGGGAGCCAAGGTCGAGGCCGTGACTGATGGTTCGCGCGTGCTCAAGGATGCAGTCAATGCAGCCCTTCGTTCATGGGTGGCAAATATCGATGATACCCACTATATTCTTGGTTCTGCCTTGGGACCTCATCCTTTCCCAGAAATCGTTCGTGACTTCCAAAGTGTTATTGGTCGAGAGGCTAAACAACAGTACCGTGACTTGACAGGACAAGATCTACCAGATGCCCTAGTAGCCTGTGTTGGTGGTGGTTCTAATGCTATTGGACTCTTCCATCCATTTGTGGAAGATGAGTCAGTAGCTATGTATGGGGCTGAAGCAGCAGGACTTGGTGTGGACACGGAGCATCACGCAGCGACCTTGACCAAGGGACGTCCAGGTGTTCTCCATGGTTCTCTTATGGATGTGCTCCAAGATGCCCATGGTCAAATTCTTGAAGCCTTCTCTATCTCAGCAGGTTTGGACTATCCTGGTATCGGTCCAGAACATTCTCACTACCACGATATTAAACGTGCCAGTTATGTCCCTGTGACAGACGAAGAAGCCTTGGAAGGATTCCAACTCTTGTCTCGTGTGGAAGGGATTATCCCAGCCTTGGAATCGAGTCACGCCATTGCCTTTGCGGTAAAATTGGCCAAAGAACTTGGACCAGACAAGTCGATAATTGTCTGTCTATCAGGTCGTGGGGACAAGGATGTGGTTCAAGTCAAAGACCGCTTGGAAGCAGATGCAGCAAAGAAGGGAGAAGGTCATGCCTAAGACATTAACAGAAAAATTAAATGCTATAAAAGTAGCTGGAAAAGGAATTTTTGTTCCCTATATCATGGCTGGGGACCATGAGAAAGGTTTGGATGGTCTTGGTGAAACAATCCATTTTTTAGAAGATTTGGGAGTTTCAGCTATTGAAGTGGGCATTCCCTTTTCAGACCCAGTTGCAGATGGACCTGTGATTGAAGAAGCCGGCTTGCGCAGTCTAGCCCATGGAACTTCTACCCAGGCTTTGGTTGAAACCTTGAAAACCATTGAAACAGAGGTTCCACTGGTCATCATGACCTACTTCAACCCCCTCTTTCATTACGGTGTGGAGAAATTTGTCAAAGATCTGGCAGATACAGCAGTTAAGGGATTGATTATCCCAGACCTGCCTCATGAGCATGCCAACTTTGTAGAGCCTTTTTTGGCAGACACAGATATCGCTTTAATTCCCCTAGTTAGTTTGACAACAGGACTTGAACGTCAGAAAGAATTGATCAAGGGAGCGGAAGGATTTGTCTATGCCGTTGCCATCAATGGGGTGACAGGAAAATCAGGAAATTACCGCGCAGACTTGGACAAGCACTTGGCACAATTGCATCAAGTAGCTGACATCCCAGTCTTGACAGGTTTTGGCGTATCTAGTCAAGCAGATGTCGAACGCTTCAATGCGGTGTCAGATGGCGTTATCGTTGGTTCGAAAATTGTAAAAGCTCTCCACCAAGGAGAGCCGATTCAGGACTTTATCAAACAAGCAGTAGCTTACCAAAAATAATCACACAAGTAGCAAGTAAGAGGAAAGGCACGAAAGGAAGTCTTTCCTTTTTCTTTTGCAGGAGAAAGGCTAGAATTCCTGTTGCAGAAGCAAACTGAATCAAGATAAGTAACTCCGTTGCGCTAAAGACGATAGCACAAGAAGCTAAAAAGAGAAAATCCCCTGCGCCCATGCGGATATCGATAAAATGAGCCACAATTCCAAGGACAAGGAAGAGGACCATGACTAGATTCCAGCCAGAGAAAGCCATGAGGATTAGGTGAAAAGTCAGCCAGACTAGTAAGGGATATTCCTGATGACGGAAGTCGTAGATGCCCAGAGTCAAACCAGCAGTGATTAGGATGACTTGCCCCAAGGAAAGAAATCCCCAAGACCAAACCAGAAAAAGGAGACCTAAACCTAGTTCAAGAAGGGCATACCAGACTGGATAAGGAGCCTTGCAGTAGCGACAGCGAAAGCGATTGAAGACCTGCGAGAGAATCGGAATCAAATCTAAGGGATGCAAGCGAGTCTGACAGGCATCGCAGTGGCTAGCTGGTAGGATAATGGATTGCTCTGGAAAACGGTCAATGACCAAACCAAGAAAGGAAGCGAGAATGCTCCCGACAAGAAAAAAATAAAAATCAATCATACTTATCTATTCGTAAAAAATAGGAGAAGTAGTATAATGGAGAAACATAGACAAGATAGTGAGGTCGAGATGACAATTCGTTTTGAAGAAAATGTGAGCACAGAAAATGCTCAGCTCGTATGCCAATGGTCCAACTCCCTGGGGAAAGATTTTCAGGAACAATGGATGGGACCAAAGATTCCTTTTCCACTGACCCTTCAAGTCTTGCAAGAGTTGGAAGGAATCTTTTCAATCTTTGAAGGACAAGAGTTTGTGGGGGTTATCCAGAAAATCAGGCAAGAAGACAGCAATCTTCATATTGGACGCTTTTTTATCAATCCCCAGAAACAGGGACAAGGCTTAGGTAGGCAGGCTTTAAGGAAATTTGTTAGTTTGGTCTTTGAAAATGGAGACATAGATAGTATTTCTCTAAATGTCTTCGAGGCAAATCAGGCAGCCAAGCATCTTTATCAAAAAGAAGGATTTGAAATCGTTAAAACCATTGAAGCACCTGTACGAAAATACGTTATGAAAAAGTTTAGATAGAAAGCAAAAAGCCTTGGTTCCCAAAGCTTTTTTATGTTATAAACTCATTAAAAGAACCCCCAGTTAGATTTGGAATATTTTTTATTCTGTGTCACATAAAAATAAATAAAATGAATGGCTATAGCTAGAGCTAAAATGGTTGTTATACTCACTACTATTATAGGATTAGAAGCAAAGATTAAAGAGAGAATCAAGGCAGCCAGATAGAGTGTCGCTTGGACACAGTAGTAACTTTTCGAATAGCGAAGATAGTGTTTGTTATAGGGCCCATTTACTAGGACAGCAGCTTGAAAGAGGCCAAATCCGATATAAGAGAAGCTGGTTGCAAAGAGACGATTAGCTTCAGGATTCTGAAGAAATCCCATCGATACAGTCATCATCATAAGTCCAATGAAAATAGGATAGTGACTGTAAATTAGAAATAGCCCCTTTTGATTAGATTTTTCATCAATAGCATGGTCGAATTGACCAAAATAAAACAAGAACAGAGAAATCATAATAATGAAATAAAGAACCGAATAAATCGAGAAATTCTCGATTGTAAAGAAGTTAGCTAGCTCCGTAATCATCTCTCCAAACATAATAATGACAAGAAGGGAGATGCGCTCGATTAAATGGGGGAGATTTACCTGGTAATGCTTATCTTTATTAAGCAAGATACTTGGCATAATAAATGTTAGCAGAATACTAGCATAAAGGATATAGACTCCAATGTAAATAGGAAGAAGAGCTGCTAGATAGATTTCTAAACTTCGTAGACCTGTTATCCATAGAAAACCTTTGATACTTTCCCTATGAACATTATCGGTTGATTTTTTAAAAAACTCAACCAAATATTGAAAAAATAAGGTAAGGGTTAATGTACCAATAGCCCAACAGACATAATGAAAATATTGTTGCCAATCAGGTCCAATCATATTGGCTATAAAGAGTAAAATTCCCATTTTGATAAACATGATTACTATGTTAAATAAAGAGTTCTTTCCATAGCGATTGGTATAATCGGTTTGAATCATCCAGGAATCGATGAGAATCAAAGTAGCAATGAGAAAATCAAGGAAAGAATTCCAAGTCAAAATACCGTTATGAAGATGGTGAATTAAAGTAGTTACTTTTGAAATTGCAAAAACAAAAACTAAGTCATAAAAAAGTTCTGAAAATTCTACACGTTTATGTTTAATAAGAGTTGTCATCTTAAGTCCTTTCTATTCTAGAAGTACAATTTATTATAACAGAAAATGGTAATGAGAGAAAAGGATATGCTTAAATAACTTCATGTGACGCAGTTCAGAAGGGGCGTTTTTTCTATCGTTTTTTAGTGCTAAGACTACACAAAAAAGCCTTGTAAATCAAGGCTTTTTCCTGTTGTATTTAGATGCCCCCTACAGGGATTTGGAAAGGACTTTCATATTGAGAGCAATTAAAAATATTGAAATATAAGTGATTTTAGGTATTTTCAATGTCATGATTTAAAAATGGGACAAAAGTGGGGCAAAAACCATACAGATTCTAAACTGTATGGTTCTTTTTTTATCTAACCAAGAAAGGTTAAAACTTATTAAAACAAATGCAATCAACTGTTGAAAACTTTTTAGTCCGTGTAATATAAAAACAAGTAAAAAGTTGAACTATAGGGAATATTGTGTCATAATAGGTAATAGATGAATAATTAATAGATTGGAAATAATGCTTTCTTACCTTAACAAGTTGAATTGGTTATACATTTTTTCGTCGCAATTGTGTCTATCTCTCGAGTTTAGCTAGTTTTTATAAGCTCTGGTTTCTAATCAATATAACAAATTTTAGAAGTGCATAAGACAAGATGGTGACATTACTACAGTCATTTCTAGTCACCATATGTTGCTGGCACAGGCTGTTTGTAGTGTTGGCTATTTACTAGTCAGTTTAATCGGAGTGTTTAATTTTTATTGTTGAAAGGTTTTTATATGGCGAAAATTCTATCTTTAGGTCTGACAGGTAAGAAATTACTTGCTCAGGGGTTCTTGTTTGTTCTGCTAGGTCTCATCTTGATGGTCACGGGGACTTGGTTGCCAGTAACAGTTATTCGCCTGGTTCTGTTTTTAGCTTGGATAGCAACGGTCGTAGATTTGCTATTAAGAGTTTTCAAAAAAAGCCAGTCAACGGATACCTTGGGAGTTGCACTGGTTAAATTGTTAGTGCTGGGATATTTGCTTGGCTCCAATCTTGCGACGGATGTGCCGATTTATATTTTGGCTCTTGTGATTGGAATTTATCAGATTTTTCATGCTAGTATCAACCTTGTCACCTATCTTCTCTACCGCAAAAACAAAATTCGACCTCGTTTTCGTTTCTTACTAGATGGTCTCGTACTAGTTTTTCTTGGTGGGACTAGTCTTTTGTCCTCTACGGGAAATTCTGTCTTTCAACTCTTTGTTTTAGGGGCTTATTTTTTCCTTTATGGTGTGTCCAATATACGTGACGGTTTCTTGTTTGAGGAGGAAATTGGGAAAAACCATCTCAAACGTCGTGTAAGAATGAGCTTACCTATTGTCCTAGCCGCTCTCATCCCTGCAAGAACTTTAGCAAAAATTAACAAATTTATGCTGGAAAATGCTGATGAGGAAGAAGATATCCATCTTGGAATAGTGAAGTCTGGTAAGACAGCAGAGCTAGAAATTTTTGTTCATACAGCTGAGACCTCCCTGTTTTCAGCTATTGGTCATGTGGATATCTGCTATCAGGGCCGTGTTATTTCTTATGGCAACTATGATCCGTCATCTGAGACCTTATTTGGCATGGTAGGAGATGGTGTCTTATATTTCTGTGATCGTGACAAGTACATTGACCTATGTAAACGTGAGAGTCAAAAAACGCTTTTTGGTTATGGGATAGATTTGACGCCTGAAATGGAAAAAGCAGTTCAGAAAAAGTTGGCTGAATTGAAACAACTGACGATTCCATGGGAGCCAAGTGCAGATAAAATCATGACAGGTGATGGTAAGGAAGACTACACCTACGCTTATAAAATCAGACATGAGACAGATGGGGAACTTTATAAATTTATCAAATCTAAGTTTAAATCCTACTTTGTCTTATCTACAAACTGTGTGCTCTTGGCTGATACCATAGTCGGTCAGGCTGGCACCGATATCCTCTCACCCAAAGGATTTATCGCTCCAGGAACTTACCAAGCCTACCTTAATCGAGAGTTTGAAAAACCAAATAGTATAGTCGTATCTAAACATGTTTATTAATGAGAATTTATGAACTTAGTAAAAAAATACACCCCGTTAATACTTTTTATAGGGCTGGTTGCTCTTGTAATTCTGAATGCATCGAGCTTTATATCAGGAGCAATCTCTCTCTTTGATGTAATATCAACCTTGATTTATGGTGCTGTTATTGCTTTTGTGCTTAATGTTCCTATGAAAAAAATTGAACAGTACTTAGTTAAATTGAAGGTAAAGGCAGAGTTGCGTCGTCCGATTGCCATGGTACTTGTTTTCCTAGCTCTTATCTTAATCGTGATTGCTCTTTTGGTTTTGGTGCTGCCAACCCTAGCCCAGACTATTAGTCAGCTGGGAACAGTCCTTTCAACAGTCCTGACTCAACTTGGGAAATTGCTAGGCAGCTCGGAATTTGTAACCAAAGACATGCTGTCAACTATCGTATCAGGAATTCAGGGACAGTCTAGCTCTATTAGCCAAGCTTTGATAGGTTTTTTATCAGGTCTGACTAGTAATATCGGCAATATTTTTTCAAGTTTGATGAATGCCTTTTTGATTATAGTCTTCACCTTTTTATTTTTATCCAGTAAGGAACATTTGGCAGCGATGACGAGTCGACTTCTAAAAGTTTTTCTTCCAGAGAAGGTGGTGATAAAGTTGACTTACATTGGACAAGTAGCACTAGAGACTTATGACCAATTTTTGATGAGTCAGCTGATTGAAGCAGTTATCATAGGAGTTATGATAGCGGTTGGCTACAGCGTGTTTGGGATACCCTATGGAGTAATGACAGGTATCTTTGCAGGAGTGCTATCGTTCATTCCTTATGTAGGGCCTATGATTGCTTGTGTTGTGGGAGCGATTTTTATCTTCACAGTGAGTCCTACTCAAGCCTTACTTTCTCTTCTTCTATATCAAGTTATACAGCTGATTGAAGGAAACCTTATTTATCCTAGAGTTGTAGGTCAGTCTATTGGTTTGCCAGCTATTTTCACGCTTGCGGCTGCTAGTATTGGAGGCAATCTCTTTGGCTTACTTGGGATGATATTCTTTACCCCCGTATTTGCTGTTATCTATCGACTGGTTAAAGAATTTGTCGTTGCAAAGGAAAATCAGGTAGATTAAGAAAAACTAAATTTAATAAGATATACTGAGAAGAGAGTGAGAGATTCTCTTCTCTTTTATTTTTAAATACTTTTCTACAAAAAGCTATTAGACGTTAAAAAAAGCCTTGGTTTCAAGGCTTATTTCTGTTGATTTAGATGCCCCCTGCAGGGCTCGAACCTGCGCCCCATAGCTTAAGAGTCTACTGCTCTACCAACTGAGCTAAGGAAGCAACAGAAAAAGCTGAGAATGTAACTTCCCAGCTTTTTTAATATGCCCAAAATGGCAGCTAGATTATTTACGAAAGGCATCAAGGATATAGGTGAAACCAACAATTAAAAATGCAAAGGCAACGACATAAACGACAAAGACACTTGTAGCTACTGGATTGAACAAAATCACTAGACCTAGTAAAAATGCAAGCAACGCTATCCACATGATATGGTTGCCAATAATAGGGAAAATCAATCCCAAACGATTGCCTTTAAAGAAAACTATAATGGCTTCTACAATTAACCAAATTCCTAAAATAGTTGGAATGACAACTGGCAGCGTCACAAAGCCATAGGCAACGAGGTAAAGAGCTAAGAGAAGATTAACAATCCCTTGGAAAAGATGAGCTGGTGAGCGAAGCTCTTTTGGTACAGAGAAATAGCCTAAAATAGCTGCTATAGAAGAAACCAGTAAACCAAATGCAATCCACCAGCTGTAAGCAACAAGATTAGCTACTGGGTTTGTAAATAGGAAAAGTCCTAAAAGGACAAAAACAACTCCTGCAAGGAATAGCAGTAAACGATTAGAAAATTTCATTTCAATACCCCCTATATAGTATAGTATAGTTTGATAATAAAAATATTATACACCTTTTTAGAGGAAATGTCAATAAACAAAATGGAAAATTTGGAAGTTTCAGTCTGATTTATGAAAAGAAAATCAGTTTTTATTATTTTGAAAATAAAAAGAGAAGATAAAATTTGTCTTCTCTACATGAAAATATTGTATGGCATCAAAGCAAAAGTAACTGGCTTTACACTATTTGTAAAGATGTAATTTGATTCAAAAAGAAAAGATAGATTTAAAATGTGGGACAAATGATGGGGTAAATCAGTTATAGACAAGCAAAAAAAGCCTTGATTTACAAGGCTTTTTCCTGTTGTATTTAGATGCCCCCTACAGGGATCGAACCTGTGACCCACGGATTAAGAGTCCGCTGCTCTGCCAGCTGAGCTAAGGAGGCAAAGAAAAAAGCTGTATTGGTGCCGAAACTTCACGGTTTGTATTGAACCCGCGCAATTAAGCAGGTGGGCAACTCGCTCTAACTGAAGCTGTTTCCGTGTGAGACGGCCTACATGCTGTTAGAAGACTTTTGTTTCCCTAATAATACAAAAAATAGTCGGTCAACACTTAAGTGTGAAGTCGTACACCACAGCGTTTCTATGTTTATATGATACCACTTTTTCGAAAAAAATCAAGAGGAAAGTGCAATTTTTTGAAAAGGATTTCAGATTTTTCGCAAACGGTCAATAGCTTCCTTTCTTTGAGCCAAAGCTCGTTCATATTTACCAGTATCTTCTGCTTGGAAATAGTGATGATTGCGAATTTTTTCTGGCAGATAGTCTTGCTTGACCCAATTTCCAGGGTAGTTGTGTGGATAGAGATAGTCTTGGGCATTCCCCAGTTCCTTGCTTCCACTGTAGTGCCCATCACGCAGGTGTCGCGGAATAGGCAAGTGCCCTGATGTTTTGATGTCGGCGAGAGCCTTGTCCATAGCTACATAGGCTGAGTTGGATTTTGGAGAAAGGGCCAAGTCAATCACGACATTGGCAATGAGAATGCGGGCTTCTGGGAAACCAATCCTTTGTGCAGCATCCAGAGCAGTCACGGTGTGAATCTGGGCTTCAGGATTGGCCAAACCGATATCTTCATAAGCGATAACAGTCAAACGACGAGCGAGACTTGGCAAATCACCAGCCTCAATCAAGCGGGCAGCATAGTGAAGACTGGCATCAACATCTGAGCCACGGATAGACTTTTGCAGGGCCGAAAGGACATCGTAGTGACCGTCCCCATCCTTATCCATGGTAATGTAACTCCGTTGCAGGCTATTTTCCATGATATCCAGTGTTATATGGCGGATACCCTTGTCATTTTCGGGAGTAGAGAGAACGGCTAAGTCTAGTGAATTAAAGGCAGAACGCAGGTCTCCATTTGTAGAGGTCGCGATGAAATCAAGGGCATCCTCATCTAGCTCAACTAGGAAGTCAAATCCCCTTTCAGGGTCGCTGATGGCAATTTGCAGGGCTTGTTTAACATCTTGATTGGACAAGGGTTCTAACTCAAAAATCTGAACACGGCTACGAATGGCTGGAGTGACAGAAAAGAAAGGATTTTCAGTCGTCGCCCCAATCATGATGACCAGACCACTTTCTAAGAGGGGAAGGAGAAAGTCTTGCTTGGTTTTATCTAGTCGGTGGATCTCGTCCAGTAGTAGGACCAATCCACCAGAGAATTTAGCCTCTTCAGCGATTTCTTGAAGTCGCTTCTTACTATCGACTGTCGCATTAAAGGTCCGAAAGGCATACTTGGTGGTCCCAGCGATGGCAGAGGCGATACTGGTCTTTCCGATTCCTGGAGGTCCGTAGAGAATCATGGAGGACAGACGATTGGCTTCCACCATGCGACGGATAATTTTTCCAGGTCCGATTAGATGCTCCTGACCGATGACCTGGTCGATGGTTTTGGGGCGCATGCGAAGCGCGAGATTGTCTGGCATAGCAGTCCTTTCTAACATGGATTTTCTGATGTATATGTGGTAAGATGGTAGTATCTATTTTAGCATATTTCCGAGCAATCGGGGCGATTAAAGAGTCGCATAGAAAGAGGACAAAATGGCAACATACGGATTTTTAGATGTTTTAGAGGAAGAATTGGACAAGAACTTTCCCTTTGACTTTGAGATTAGTTGGGACAAGCGCAACCATGCGGTAGAAGTGAGTTTTCTTTTGGAAGCACAAAACGCTGCAGGTGTGGAGATGGTGGACGAGGACGGAGAGGTATCATCAGACGATATCCTCTTTGAAGAAGCAGTCCTTTTCTACAATCCTGCCAAGTCAACAGTCAATGAGGAAGACTATTTGACAGTTATCCCTTACCTACCTAAAAAAGGTTTTTCTCGTGAGTTTCTAGCTTATTTTGCGCTATTCCTCAAAGACACTGCAGAGGTTGGGCTGGATGCGCTTATGGACTTTTTGGAAGACCCAGAAGCAGAAGAGTTCGTCATGGAATGGAACCAAGAAGTCTTTGAAGAAGGAAAAGTCGGCTTGGAAGAAGGAGAATTTTATCCTTATCCGAGGTATTAGAAACTAGCGAGGAAGTATATGAAGAAAATAGGTTTGTCTTTTATCTCTGGTCTGTCCTTCGTTTTTTTGATGCTAGGATTTGCTTTTGGGACAATTGCCTTTATAGAGTTAGACTTTTCGTTTGTCTTTGTTCCAGGTTACCTATTTACTTTCTTCAGCATCTATCTGATATTTATCCTTCATGAGCTGGGACACGCATTTTGCGGTTACCTGACAGGCTATCGACTGGTGGCTTTTGGATTAGGGAATTTTCTTCTGACCAAAAAGTCAGGAAAGTTTTCTCTTAGCCGAACAGCTGTTCTGAAAAATGTTGGCGCTCAGTATATTGGATTGAAAGAAGATGAAAGCGACCAAAGAATCATCCTGATGCTTGCAGGCGGCTTGATAGTTCATCTTAGCTTGATTTTATTGGCGATATTGTATGGATTTTTGACAAGAAGCTGGTATTTTGCGGCTACTTGGATTTGTCTAAATGTATCTTTTCTTCTCATCAATGCTAAGTCAGTTGGGATTACCGATGGAGCGAAAATCTGGGAATTGCTACAATATCCTGAAAATACCAAATACGCCTACTTGGTATTGAGGCATTCTGCCCAGACCTTGCTAGCTCCTCAAGAATATGATTTGAAAGACTTTATCATGCCTGTTGCTGAGGATGCGAGAGGGAGTTTTGCAGAAAGTGTTCAGACTCTTCGGGGCTTGGTCTTCATATTGGATGATAATATAGAGCTTGCAAAGCAACAGTTTCAGTCTTTGCTAGAGAAAACAGATAACCCAATGTCTAAAACGATTTCTCAATTATACCTTCTTCACATTGCCTTGCTAGAAGGAGATCATGAGAAAGCAGAGGAGTATGCAAGTAATCGAGGAGTTAAATCCTTTTTGTCTCTAAAAATGGCAGACATGCAGAGCATTCAAGCCTGGTATCAATTTAAGGCAAGGAAAGACATGGCTCAAACTCGCAAGGCTATAAAGATTGCTAGACAGAAAATGAATAGCAGTAGAATGTTGCGAGATGAGAAACGCTACTATGAAAACTGGTTAGAGGAGCTGGAGAAAGAATTATCCGAAGGAGTCTGATATGGAAATAGAAATTTCTGATTTTACAGGTTGCAAAATTGCCCTCTTTTGTGGAGATAAGCTACTGACCATCTTGCGTGATGACAAGGAAAATATCCCTTGGCCCAATATGTGGGAGTTGCCAGGTGGCGGACGAGAAGGTGATGAAAGTCCTTTTGAGTGCGCGGAGCGTGAAGCTTATGAAGAACTAGGAATTCATCTGACTGAAGATTGCCTGCTTTGGAGTAAGGTGTACCCAAGTATGCTTTTTGAGGGGAAGGAATCCGTCTTTCTAGTGGGAAAGTTGACTCAGGAACAGTTTGACAAGATTGTCTTTGGTGATGAAGGGCAGGGCTACAAACTGATGGGCATTGACGAGTTTCTTGGCTCAGATAGGGTTGTACCCCAGTTGCAGGATAGGGTGAGGGATTATTTGGAGAGAGACTATGATTAGACTTGAACGAGCAGGAGCAGAGGATTTAGAAACCGTAATTGCAATTCAAAGGGCTAGCTTTAAGGCAGTCTATGAGAAATACCAAGACGAATACGATCCTTATCTGGAGGACCGTGAACGAATTAAGTGGAAACTAGTCGAGCGTCCCAATAGCTATTACTACTTTGTAAAAAAAGATGAAGAAAACATCGGATTTTTACGAGTTCAGACCAATGACGAGTTAACGAAAGCTTGGTTGGGGACCGCAGCGATTTTGCCCCAGTATCAAGGAAAAGGTTATGGTTCTGAGGGATTGAGATTACTGGAAAAGGAATTTCCAACGATTAAACAGTGGGATTTGTGTACGGTATTACAGGATGCGGGCATGGTCGCCTTTTATGAGAAAAATGGCTACCGTCAAACCCATATCGAGCCTGAAAAAGAAGGTATGGATATGGTTTACATGAATAAAATGATTGATAAATAGAAAGGATGGTTCGGTTACATTTCTAAACTGAACCCGCCCTAAACACTGTGCCAAAAAGATAAACGTCTCATAGACACAAGCGTCTTCAGAGACTTTCCTATTTTGGCTTTGTGTTTTACGGGCTTGGTATCTTAATGATGGAAACATGGCAAGAGTTAAAAGTAACAGTTAAGCGTGAGGGAGAGGAATTGGTTTCCAATCTCTTAATTGAGTTAGGTGCCCAAGGTGTTGCGATTGAAGACAGCATGGATTATGTGGGAAATGTGGATCGTTTTGGCGAAATTTTCCCAGAGGTTGAGCAACAAGAAGAAATCGTAGTGACCGCCTACTATCCTGATACGGTTGATGTAGCTGTAGTTGAGGTGGACTTGCAGGCTCGCCTAGCAGAATTGACAGATTTTATGGATTTGGGAGATGTCAAGATGGGTACAACAGCCTTAGCTGAGGAAGACTGGGCTGACAACTGGAAGAAATACTATGAGCCAGCTCGCATCACTCATGATTTGACCATCGTGCCATCTTGGACAGACTATGAGGCGACTGCTGGAGAAAAGATTATCAAACTGGATCCAGGCATGGCTTTTGGGACTGGGACGCATCCAACCACCAAGATGAGCCTCTTTGCCTTGGAGCAGGTTCTTCGTGGTGGCGAAACGGTGCTAGATGTGGGGACTGGTTCAGGTGTCCTTTCTATTGCCAGCTCACTTCTTGGCGCTAAGGAAATTTTCGCTTACGACCTGGATGATGTGGCGGTTCGGGTGGCTCAGGAAAATATTGAGCTCAATCCAGGCATGGAAAATATCCATGTAGCGGCAGGTGATTTGCTCAAGGGGGTGGAGATTGAAGCAGATGTCATTGTAGCCAATATCTTGGCGGATATTCTCATTCATCTGACAGACGATGCTTATCGTTTGGTCAAGGACGAAGGCTACCTGATCATGAGTGGCATTATCAAGGACAAGTGGGACATGGTGCGCGAGTCAGCTGAGTCAGCTGGATTTTTCCTTGAAACCCACATGATTCAAGGGGAATGGAATGCCTGTGTCTTTAAGAAAACCAAGGATATTTCAGGTGTGATTGGAGGCTAGCATGCAGCAGTATTTTGTGAAAGGCAGTGCAATATCTCCTGTCACTATCGAGGACAAGGAAACCAGCAAGCATATGTTTCAGGTCATGCGCCTGAAGGAAGATGATGAGGTTATTTTGGTCTTTGATGATGGCATCAAGCGTTTGGCGCGCGTGATAGATGTGGAAAATCGTCAGTTTGAGTTGGTCCAAGAGTTAGCTGACAATGTGGAACTACCAGTCCAGGTGACTATCGCATCTGGCTTTCCCAAGGGAGACAAGCTGGAGTTTATTACTCAGAAAGTAACCGAGCTCGGAGCCAGTCAAATCTGGGCCTTCCCTGCCGACTGGTCCGTTGCCAAGTGGGATGGCAAGAAACTAGGCAAGAAAGTCGAAAAACTAGAAAAAATCGCCCTTGGAGCAGCCGAACAAAGCAAGCGTAATATCGTTCCAAGTATTCAGCTTTTCGAGAAAAAAGCAGATTTTCTAGCTCAGTTTGACCAGTTTGACTCTATTGTAGTGGCCTATGAAGAATCAGCAAAAGAGGGAGAAGCCGCTGCGCTCTTACAAGCAGTCACTGGCCTTGAAAAAGGAGCTAAATTGCTCTTTATCTTTGGTCCAGAAGGCGGTCTCTCACCAGTAGAAATTGAAAGTTTTGAAGCTAAAGGAGCAGTCTTGGCAGGGCTTGGTCCTCGCATCTTGCGAGCTGAAACAGCACCACTTTACGCCTTATCAGCCCTTAGTGTTTTAGTAGAATTAGAGAAATAAGAGGAAGAAAATGGAACAAAAACACCGTTCAGAATTTCCAGAAAAGGAACTTTGGGACTTAACAGCCCTATACCAAGACCGTGAGGATTTCTTGCGTGCAATCGAGAAAACGCGCGAAGACATCAATCAATTTAGCCGTGATTACAAGGGCAATCTTCATACTTTTGAGGATTTTGAGAAGGCCTTTACGGAATTGGAACAAATCTATATCCAGATGAGCCATATCGGCAATTACGCCTTTATGCCTCAGACGACAGATTATAGCAATGAAGAATTTGCCAATATTGCCCAGGCTGGGATGGAATTTGAAACTGATGCCAGCGTAGCCTTGACCTTCTTTGACGACGCCTTGGTGGCTGCAGACGAGGAGGTCTTGGACCGTTTGGGTAAATTGCCTCACTTGACGGCAGCCATTCGTCAGGCCAAAATCAAAAAAGCCCACTACCTAGGGGCTGATGTGGAGAAGGCTTTGACAAATCTGGGAGAAGTTTTCTACAGTCCACAGGACATTTACACTAAGATGCGAGCTGGGGACTTTGAAATGGCTGACTTTGAAGCCCATGGCAAGACCTATAAAAACAGCTTTGTTACCTATGAGAATTTCTACCAAAACCACGAGGACGCTGAGGTTCGTGAGAAATCTTTCCGCTCCTTCTCAGAGGGACTCCGTAAGCATCAAAATACGGCAGCTGCAGCCTATTTAGCCCAAGTTAAGTCTGAAAAACTATTGGCTGATATGAAGGGCTATGACTCAGTCTTTGATTATCTCCTAGCTGAGCAAGAAGTTGACCGTGCCATGTTTGACCGCCAGATTGACCTCATCATGAAGGATTTTGCGCCAGTTGCTCAGAGATACCTCAAGTATGTTGCCAAGGTGAATGGTCTTGAAAAGATGACCTTTGCAGACTGGAAATTGGACTTGGACAGCGCCCTGAATCCTGAAGTGACTATTGATGACGCCTATGATTTGGTCATGAAGTCAGTAGAACCTTTGGGACAAGAATATTGTCAGGAAGTTGCGCGCTATCAAGAAGAACGCTGGGTGGACTTCGCTGCTAATAGTGGCAAGGATTCTGGTGGTTATGCGGCGGATCCATATCGCGTGCACCCTTATGTCCTCATGAGCTGGACTGGTCGTTTGAGCGATGTTTATACCTTGATTCATGAAATCGGGCATTCTGGTCAATTCATCTTTTCAGATAATCACCAAAGTTACTTCAATGCCCACATGTCTACTTACTATGTCGAAGCGCCATCAACCTTCAATGAATTGCTTCTCAGTGACTACTTGGAGCACCAGTCTGATGATCCACGTCAAAAACGCTTCGCTCTTGCTCATCGCTTGACAGACACCTACTTCCATAATTTCATCACCCACCTCTTGGAAGCAGCCTTCCAGCGTAAGGTTTATACATTGATTGAAGAAGGGGAAACTTTTGGAGCAAGCAAACTCAACAGCATTATGAAGGAAGTCTTGACGGACTTCTGGGGAGATGCCATTGAAATTGACGATGATGCAGCCTTGACTTGGATGCGTCAAGCTCACTACTACATGGGCTTGTATAGCTACACATACTCAGCAGGCCTTGTTATCTCTACTGCAGGTTACCTCCATCTGAAAAACTCTGAAACTGGAGCTAGAGACTGGCTCAATCTCCTTAAATCAGGTGGCAGCAAGACACCGCTTGAGTCAGCCATGATTATCGGAGCCGATATCTCAACAGATAAACCACTACGTGATACCATCCAGTTCTTGTCTGACACAGTTGACCAGATTATAGCCTACAGTGCCCAGTTGGGAGAGTAGGGAAATGGGCAAATTTTAGGAGAATAATATGAATAGAATCAAAGAATGGCTAGAGCAAGATCCCCAAAGAATGCATTTTATCAAAATTGGTCTAGTTTTGTTGGGAATCATTTTATTGATTGCTTTGCCTACTCTCTATCTTGTTTTGAGCGGAGTTGGTATTTGGTATTTTGTAAAGAAAGCACCAGATATTCGAAAAAGAAATCTAATGATCGGGATTTTCATTGTCAGTTTTGTTGCAGTTGCTCTTCAAACTCCGACAGTCACAAAGAAAATTTCATCTTCTCAGTCAGAAACTAAGCAGACTGCGACATCTACTACTTCGACAGCTTCAACCACAGATACTTCATCTAGTATAGAGGAAGCAAAACGAATCGAAGAAGAGAAAAAAGCTAAAGAAAAAGTAGAAGAAGAGAGAATTGCCAAAGAAAAAGCTGCAAAGGAGTTGCAAGAAAAAGGTGAAACCTTAGTCAAACAATTGGAAGACAGTCAAGATGCGAGTCAAGTGAAGTCTGCTAAAGAGACAGTTAATCAGATTGAAAATAATGATAAAAAGACAGAGTTGCTTGATAGAATAGGTGCAGTTGAGTCGTTAATTTCTCAAAAAGAAGAAGAAAAAAGAGCTGCGCGTGAAGCTGAAACCAAAGCTCAACAGCAAGATAGAATTGTCTATGTTGCAGACCATGGGAAATCAAAAGTTTATTGGTATAGTAAGGATAGAATGCCTTCAAAAACGAATAAAGCTAACGTTGTTGAGATGACAGAAGCAGATGCGATTGCAGCAGGAAAACGTCCATCTAAAAGAGAATAAGACAGAAAGTCATCTTTGGATGGCTTTTTGATAAGTTACTAGAAATGTAGAGGTACTTGAGATGCGTAAAAAATTACAAAGAAAAGTGACAGAAGAAAAACCAAGCTATAGTCGAGAAGAAATTCAGTGGTTGCTCGAGCATTTGGGAGATCCCTCTCCAGAAATTCGAGACGAACTTGTTTTTACGAGTTTGGCTAGAGGGATTCAAGAAGAACTGTTTTCCCTTGAACAGTTTCAGTTTGTCTCAGAAGAGGTCTCCTCTGATGAAGGTCTATACAAAGAGATTGATAGTAGAGGAGTTTCAGCTCTTAAACGTTCTTTTAGGGCGCTTATTTATGCCAATCTTTTGTCTGCAGATGGTAATGAGCACTCTCTTTTCTATAAAGGATTAAAAGATGATATAAGAAATGCTATGCTATCTCAAGGTTTGTATTATCTTAAAAAAGAAAAGGATACGTCAGGTTTTTCAAGTCAGTATGGTTGGGTTCACGCTTTTGCGCATGGAGCGGATCTCTTGACTGAAGTCGTTTGTCATCCAGATTTTCCTAAAAACAGAGATTATGAAGTATTTGATGTACTTGGTCAATTATTTAAAAGAATTCCCATTCGTTTTACAAATGATGAGGATTGGCGCTTAGCGAGAGTACTTTATGAACCCATTTTGCAAGGAAAATTAGAGCAGGAACAAGTAGCTTCTTGGATAAAAACTGTTGACTTTCCAATAGAAGAGAGGGAAGATTTTTATAAATTTTCCAACTTCAGATCATGTCTGTTGGAAGTCTATATCCAACTTGACCAGAAAAACAGTTTACAAGATGCCTTGAAAGAAGCCATTCAATTCTTTCAGTACTAAGGATAAGCGAGTCGTTTCATGATTTTCAATGAACTTTCCAGTCAATTTTCTTGAAACCCTTTCCTTCTTCTGATAGACTAATACATAGTTTGAAAAAAAGGAGACTTATCATGAAAAAATTTGTTGCTGAATTAATCGGTACATTTATGCTTGTGTTCATCGGAACAGGAGCTGTTGTTTTTGGAAATGGTGTTGAAGGTCTTGGACACCTTGGAATTGCTTTTGCCTTTGGTTTAGCAATTGTGGTTGCAGCTTTCTCAATCGGAACTGTTTCAGGTGCTCACTTGAACCCAGCTGTTTCGATCGCTATGTTTGTAAACAAACGTTTGTCATCTTCAGAACTTGTAAACTACATCCTTGGACAAGTAGTTGGAGCTTTCCTTGCGTCAGCTGCGGTATTCTTCCTCTTGTCTAACTCAGGCATGTCAACTGCTAGCCTTGGTGAAAATGCCTTGGCAAACGGTGTCACTGTCTTTGGCGGTTTCTTGTTTGAAGTCATCGCAACTTTCTTGTTTGTCCTAGTTATCATGACTGTAACATCAGCAAGCAAGGGCAATGGCGCAATCGCTGGTTTGGTGATTGGTTTGTCATTGATGGCCATGATCCTTGTGGGCTTGAACATTACTGGACTTTCAGTTAACCCAGCTCGCAGCTTGGCTCCTGCTGTCTTGGTAGGTGGCGCAGCCCTTCAACAAGTATGGATTTTCATTCTTGCCCCAATTGTTGGTGGTATTCTTGCAGCCCTTGTTGCTAAAAACTTTCTTGGAACAGAAGAATAATTAAAACTCAAAAAGCCTTGCTCCTCAGTTTGAGGAACAGGGCTTTTTCGTATGATACTCTTCGAAAATCTCTTTAAACCACGTCAGCTTCCATCTGCAACCTCAAAACAGTATTTTGAGCTGACTTCGTCAGTTCTATCCACAACCTCAAAACAGTGTTTTGAGCTGACTTCGTCAGTCTTATCTATAACCTCAAAGCAGTGCTTTGAGCAACCTACGGCTAGCTTCCTAGTTTGCTCTTTGATTTTCATTGAGTATGAGTTTAACGGTTGTCAATTTTCTCTGGATAAAGGTCGTGTTGGAAGAGACGCTGTTCTGCCAAGCCTTCATACTTGGTTCCAGGTCTACCGTAGTTGTAGTAGGGGTCGATTGAAATGCCCCCACGTGGAGTGAATTTTCCCCATACCTCTAAATAGCGAGGGTCTAGCAAGTTGACCAAGTCTTTCCCTATGGTGTTGATACAGTTTTCGTGAAAATCCCCATGATTTCGATAGCTAAAGAGGTAGAGTTTGAGGGATTTTGACTCGACACAGAGCTTGTCAGGAATGTAGGAAATATAAATCGTCGCAAAATCTGGCTGAGCCGTAATAGGACAAAGCGAGGTAAATTCAGGACAGTTGAATTTGATAAAATAGTCATTTTCCACATGACGATTGTCAAAGGATTCGAGGACTTCTGGTTGATAGTCAAAAATGTAGTTGGTTTCTTTGTTGCCGAGAAGGCTAAGGTTTTTCATTTCTTCTTGTTGTGACATGATTTTTTCTTTCTAATCTTAAACACCACGTTGGTTGTCGTAGAGGAGAGTATGGAGTTGAGGAAGGACGCGGACATTGCCCCAGCTATCGTCAGTAGCGACGCGTTCCCAGAGTTCTTTGAGACGGTCCAGTTGGTCTTGGACAATATTACCTGTAGCCTTGGGCTCAGGATTTCCAGCTGATAAGAAGAGGACATCTGGTTGGTAGCGCTCTTGAATCCCTTTGGCAAAGGCCAAATCGTTATCGTCAAATACAGGGATTTTAAAGGTGACCTTGTCTGGATCTAGTTGGGAAACGATAAAGTCCAAGGTCTCAAAGTTGACTTCCATCTTTGATGAAGGAGGTTTAGGACTCAGAGTGACTTGGTCGATATCTTTTAACCAATTTTGCCAGCGAGAACCTTGAGTCTCAACTGCCAGAGTGACACCACGTTCTTTGAGCTTGGTGACGAGTTGAGCCATGTTAGCTGCTAAGATTGCGGGATTTCCGCCAGATAGGGTTACATAGTCGTAGGTTCCTAATTTATCCAAGGCAGCAATAACCTCGTCAGCTGTCATGCGAGTAGGCTTCTCAGAACCATCCCAAGTAAAGGCAGAGTCGCACCAGTCGCAATGGTAGTCGCAACCAGCAGTTCGGACAAACATGGTTTTCTGCCCGATAGCACGGCCTTCGCCTTGAAAGGTAGGGCCAAAAATTTCCAGAACAGGTAGTTTGAGGACACGTTCCCTAGTCATCTAACCACTCCCGTCTAAACTCTGCAAAGGCAGTCGGAGTTTCATAGAGGCGAACGTATTCCAAACGGAGACCGCGCTCGTCAGGCAACTCTTGACTCATGGTTTGGAAAATCCAGTAAACCATATTTTCAGCAGTCGTGTTCATATAAGGCAGAGTTTCATTGAGATAGCGATGATCCAAATGGGGCTCTAAGTAGTTCTTGTAGATGGCTTTGATATCTCCGAAATCGTAGGTCATGCCCCGTTCATCTAAAAATCCACTGACAGCGATTTGTAAATGATAAGTGTGGCCGTGCAGGGACTTGCATTTTCCCTCATAGTGAAAGAGGTGGTGGGCAGCATCAAAGGTAAATTCTTTTGATACCAAGGTTCTGTGAGGATTGTAGACCAGAGACTCGCCAGTTTCTTGTTTGATTTCTTTGGGTGCAAAAAACATTAGCCCTCTCCTTTCTGTGAAAGATAAACATCTAGTCCATGCTGACGTAGATGGCAGGCTGGGCAATCTCCGCAGCCACTACCGATAATCCCATTGTAGCAGGTTAAGGTCTTCTCACGAACGTAGTCAAAGGCACCAAGTTGGTCGGCTAACTCCCAAGTTTCAGCCTTGTCTAGCCACATGAGAGGTGTTTGGATAACAAAGTCGTAATCCATGGCAAGGTTGAGAGTAACATTGAGGGATTTGACAAAGACATCCCGACAATCAGGGTAGCCTGAGAAATCTGTCTCGCAGACACCTGTCACGATATCTTTAATGCCTCGTTGCTTGGCAAGAACTGCCGCAAAGGACAGAAAGAGGTGGTTGCGGCCGTCAACAAAGGTATTGGGAACCTCTCCCTCTTTTTGCTCGATCTCCAGATCAGAGGTCAAGGCATTTTCAGTGATTTGCCCCAGCAGAGACATATCTAAGATGTGATGACGAATGCCTTGTTCCTTAGCGATTTCTTGGGCAACTTGAATTTCGAGATGATGGCGTTGGCCGTAAGCAAAGGTGACAGCTTCGACTGTTTCATAGTGTTCTTTAGCCCAAAAGAGGCAGGTTGTGGAATCTTGACCGCCACTAAAGACGACCAAGGCTGATTGACGTTTCATAGTACTCCTTCCAAAATGGGAAATGTTCAGAGCACGCAAAAAGCTCCCATGAGGGAGCTAAAAAATACCAAGTAGAGGTTTTTTTTAGCGATGGCATGTCCCAAACATCGTAATATTCTACCTACAGTCTAGCATATTTTTTGAAAAATGGCAAAGGGCAAGAAAAAAGAGACCAATAAAGTACTTGGTCTCTCGTGTGATTAGCTCAATTCAGCAACGATAGCCTTGATTTGTTCTGCAGTGTGAACACCAGCAACTTGTTTTACCACTTGGCCGTCTTTTTTGAAGAGAAGGGTTGGGATAGACATGATTCCAAAAGCACGAGCTGTGTTTGGATTTTCATCTACGTCCATTTTAACGATTTTCAAGACATCTTCTGAAAGTTCTTCAGACAATTTGTCCAAGATTGGACCTTGCATACGACATGGACCACACCAAGCTGCCCAGAAGTCTACCAAGACCAAACCGTCTTTTGTTTCTTGTTCGAATGTTGCATCTGTAATTGCTTTTGCCATTGTATTTCTCCTTTTTAGTTATATTGGCTTAAATCTTGTTTCATGAGATAGAAGAAGACATCTCCATAAGTCCCATGGTAGTCCAAATCATGACCGTTGTAAGTTAATTTTTGGACTGGGTAGTAGTCTGCGAGGCCGATAAGGCAAGCTTGTTGTGAACGATCAAAGTCGTCATAAGATTCGAACGTTATAGTTCTTTCGTTCTTGCTGGCATCTAGATAGGTAATTTCAATCATTTTAAAAACTCCTTTGTTTAATGATGACTTTATTTTACTCCTTGTAAAAGAGAATGTCAAGAAAAATGATTGCGCACGCAACTTTTTTCTAAAATCATCTTAAATCAAGAAATCCAAACCTGTTTCCAAGCTTTCTTCGACAGCCTTCTGTAGAGAGGCCAGTGTCTTTTGCCCATCACTTGTCAGGCAGATAAAGCTAGAACGTCTATCTTGATCACAACACATGCGACTAAGTAGACCGCAATTTTTGGCTTCCAAGCGAGCCACCATCCGAGAAACAGCGCTCGGGCTGAGATGAAGTTTATCTGGCAGGTCAATCTGGCGTAGAGATTTTTCTTGGGCCAAGTCCAGATAGTAGAGCAGGTAAAACTCTTTCAAGGTCAGACTTTGGTCACTCTGCTGGGCAATGGTCTCTTCTAAGAGACCTTCGATTTCTTTCTGACGCCGATTGAAGTCAAACCATTTTTCCAAATAGGTCATTGCTTTCTCCTTTCTTTTAAAAGTAAAAATCACAAAGTCATTACTGATTATCTTTGTAACACAAGATGATTGCGCATGCAATGATTATACTACTTTTAACTAATCCTTGCAAGAGAGAAGAATTTCAATATTTCCTTGAAATTTTCTGAAAAAAGAGTAAACTGGTATGCAAGAAGTCTATTTCGTGGAGTTTAGGATGAAATTATATGTTCAATTAATGATTCTCTTTGTGATTTCTCTTATCGGTGAGGGAATCTCCAGTTTCTTTCATCTGCCCATCCCAGGCAGTATTATCGGCTTGATTATTCTCTTTCTAGCCCTACAGTTCAAGTGGCTGAGAACCAGACATGTCAATATGGTCGGGAATTTCTTGCTGGCCAACATGACTATTCTCTTTTTGCCACCAGCAGTGGGTATCATGGAAAAGTTTGATGTGATTGCCCCTTATCTCTTGCCCATCGTCTTGATTGTCTTTTTTGCGGCTGTCATCAACATTATCCTTATTGCCCTAGTGGTTCAGTTTATCAAGAGACGATTTGAGGGAGATTATGAGAAAGGAGATGCCAAATGAGCGAATTTGTTTCCAATCCTCTGTTTGGGCTTGCGCTGTCTATTCTAGCTTATCTAGTGGGGATGTTGATTTACAGACGTTTTCCCCATCCATTGACAACGCCCCTGCTTTTGTCAGCTATTTTTATCATTATTTTCCTTAAGGCGACGGGTATTTCTTATCAAGATTATTACCAAGGTGGGGTTTATCTGAACAACTTGATTGTCCCATCGACCGTGGCTCTAGGGATTCCGCTTTATAAGAGTTTTCACCTGATGAAGCACCATGCTCGGAGTATTCTCTTTGGTAGTCTGTTAGCAGTAGTTGTCAATACTAGCTTCACTGCCATAGTAGCAAAAATATTTGGTATGGACTTTTTCCTAGCCATTTCTCTCTTTCCCAAGTCAGTGACAACCGCCATGGCGGTGGGAATCACAGAAAAATTGCAAGGTTTGACGACTGTGACCTTGGTCGTCGTAGTGGCGACTGGGATCTTGACCAGTGTTATCGGTCCAACCCTTTTGAAGTGGTTGAAGATTGACGATCCAGTGGCTGTCGGACTCTCCCTTGGAGGGACAGGTCATGCTGTCGGAACGGGTACGGCCTTTCGATATGGTTCTGTAGCAGGAGCCATGGGTGGCTTGGCTATCGGTGTCACCGGTATTCTCTACGTCTTTGTCAGTCCCATCGTAGCCAGTTTGATATTGAGTTAATACTCTTCGAAAATCAAATTCAAACCGCGTCAACGTCGCCTTGCCGTACTCAAGTACAGCCTGCGGCTAGTTTCCTAGTTTGCTCTTTGATTTTCATTGAGTATAAAAAGCAAGGAAGCAGACTTCCTTGCTTTTTCCAATTTTACTTTGTAGAGATTTATTTTTCTTTGCTTAAATGAATGACTTGGTCGTAGCGTTTTAAGTCTTCTTCTGTGTAGTGGTGAATGACTTCAATCACCGTCTGAGGTAGGGAGAAGAGGAGGTCGCTAATCTTTCTGCTATTCTCTAAGTCAAGGTTGGCCTTAATCTCATCAGCCAAGATGAGTTGACTGTCGTGATAGAGCGCGCGAGCAATTTCTAAACGTTGTTTTTCGCCACCGGATAGACTTTCATTGCTGAGAGTTCGATTTTTCAAATGTTCTAAACCAGTTGTCTTGAGGATATGATTCAGCCTTTCTCGTTTTTTAGTCATTCCTAGAAGGATATTGTCTTCCAGAGACAGTGTATCAAAGTAATGGCTATCTTGGAGGATATAGGAGCTAACGCTCGTGATTTCTTGACGTGAAAGGCTTTTGCCAGCAAATGCAATCCGTCCACTGGTCGGAGCCACCTCTCCATGAATGATATTGAGTAAGGTCGTTTTTCCAGAGCCACTTTCTCCGATAATGGCTATTTTTTCTCCTTGCTTGATGTGCATGGAAAGAGGGGATAAAAGAACCTGTCCCTCTTTTTCTAGAGAGATATTCTCTAGTTGGATGGGATAAATGTTTTGGAAGGTTCTAGCAGAAATGGGGCGAGAATTGGTCAAAAGTACTTGGTACTTTTCACAGAGGTATTGAGTTGCTTTTCGGGTGTTAGTAAAGTAGGCTAATTCTTGGAATTGATAGCCAATATTGTGGGAAACGAGATAAATGGCTACAAAACTAGCTGCGTTTAAATAACCATAATAGGTCATAAAACCGCCGATGACGATAGGGGCAACGGAGCAAAAGGCATCGATGCTATTGATAAAGAGACTGTTTAGGGTACGTTGTTTCTCATATCTTATTTCCGCATCCAGACTAGCCTGTAACTGATTTTGGTAGCGAGCAAAAAAGAAGTCCTGTCCCTGATAATGACGAATCTGCTGGTTTCCCTTGATAAAGTTTGTGAGGCTAGTTAGGTAGCTTTGATTGATTTTTGACCGCTCTTCAGAAAGTGAGTCTAAGCGTTTTGAACCGATAGCACTGCAAAGGACGGGAAAGGAGTAGAAGAGAATAAAAATCAAGCCTAGGTAAAAATTAGTCCACAGGGCATAGAGGATGGAGACGGTTGTGAAACCAAGAGAAGAAATAATGATAACGGTCGGCTCAATATAGCTTTTTTCTAACTGGCTGACGTCGTTTTCTAAATCAGACAAAATATCCTTTTCAGCAATATCATAACTGCTGAGGAATCGCTTGAAAATAGCGCTTTTAATTCCATATTTGAAATCAGTAATCAAACGAGCGTAGTAATAGCGTTTTCCAGCTAGCCCCAGTAAGAGGATGAGGTTTCCAAGAATCCCCAAAATCAAAACTTTCCAAAGAAGTTCCAGTTCTTGATTGGTAAAACTAGCAACGATACTCTGAATGAGCGCTGGCGTAATAATCGCTTCCAGCCATGTGATTGCAATCGAAAAGAAGTAAAGTGTTAAGTGTTTCTTTGTGACATAGGTTCTTAGCATAAAGAGTAGACCTCCTAATCAATATACAGTAATCAGTCTTAAAGTTATTATACTCCTTTTTATCCACATTTTCATACAAAATATCTAAAAGAAAAGATCTAGCGATTCAGAGTCGCTAGACCTTTAACTTATTGCAAGTTAACCTTGTTTTTCAAGATGTAGTAGGTTCCGAGGTAATAGATCGTCGCTAGAACGAGATCACGAAGGATTTCTACTCCAATCATCGTATGAAAGTCGTTTTCGATTCGTAAGAAGAAGGTGATATAACCAATAACGATGGCAATGACGATATAGGCTAAAATTCCCATAGCTGTTCGATATTCGTTAAAGAGTTGTCCGATAGAGATGGAGAGGTAAATGGATAAAATCCATGTGATTGACCCGACAAATAGTGATAGGGCATACAGCCAGCCGTAGCTGAGATAAGGGGAAATGAAGTTATAGAGGGCAGTGAAGTCTTTTTCAATTGGTGTTAAGAAGATGATAATCAATATACTTAAGATAAAGACGATATAGCTTAAGATGGACCAGACAAGACCACCTAAAAGTTTTGCGATGATGATTTGGTGCTCAGAGACAGGCAAGGTCAAGGTCAAGTAACCTTGGCGGTCATAAACACTCCCCTTGAATCTTCGGATGATTAAAAAGATTGTTGCAATCCAAAGAGTGACGCTAAGTCCTCCAAAGACTAGTACTAAAAAGAAGATGAAATAAGCAGCATTGTTAGGATTGTAACTCTGGCTAAGACTGCTAATAAAAGCTCCAATCAAAACTGAAATTGCAAGCACAGCACCGTAGAGTGCCAGATACCATTTATTGACATTTTTAAATTCATAACGAACTAGATTCCAAAACATAATAATCTCCTTTGCTTAGGCTTTAAATTCCTGGCGGAAGAGTTGGTCAATTGATTCACCTGACTCGTAACGAATATCATCAACATTTCCTTGGCGGACGACTTTTCCGTCTTTGAGGAAGATGATCTCATCCAAGATTGGCTCAATATCTGAAATCAAGTGGGTTGAAATCAGTACCGTAGAGGTTGGTGAGTAGTTATTGATGATGGTATTGAGGATATAATCACGGGCCGCCGGATCCACACCTCCGATTGGTTCGTCCAGAACGTAGAGGCGGGCTTCACGGCTCATAACTAGGATGAGTTGGACCTTTTCCTTGTTCCCTTTTGATAGTTTCTTGAGGCGACTGTTTTCATCAATACCGAGATCGGCTAAAAGGTGTTGGGCTTTTTCGAGATTGAAATCCTGGTAGAAGGTTTTAAAATAGGTTATAGCATCCTTAACCTTCATCTCTTCATTGAGGTAGGTTGTATCTGGTAGGTAGGAGACGATCGCCTTGGTAGCAGGACTTGGATCCTGTCCGTTAATGAGGACACGTCCTTTATTTGGTTGAAGGAGACCATTGATCAGTTTGATCAAGGTTGTTTTTCCGGATCCGTTTGGTCCAAGGAGCCCGACAATCTTTCCGGCTGAGATCTCTAGTGAGATATTGTCAAGTGCCGCGGTTGCTCCATATGATTTTGTTACATTTTCAAGTGCTAGTAGTGTCATAGTCTTAAACTCCTTTAATATAGTCGCTTAATACATTTGGCAGTTCTTCTTTTTTGTAGCCAAATTGAAGCATGCAAGAGACGAATTGTTGCAGTTGCTCCTCGGAAAGTTGTTTTCGGGACTGACGGATGAGGTCCAAATCCTCGGTGACAAAACGACCAGTTGTCCGCTTGCTGTATACAAATCCTTCACGCTCGAGGTCAGACAAGGCGCGCTGAATGGTATTGGGATTAACCCCAGCCTCACTCGCCAAATCTCTCACGGTTGGGAGCTGTTGGTTAGGTTCCAGTTCATGGGAAACAATCTGTAATTTGATTTTTTCCATAATCTGTAAATAAATCGGTTTTGTATTATCAAATGACCAGGACATCATAGTCTCCTTTCTTTGTCTTCGTTGTTCTAATCAAATAATACAATAAAACAAAAAACTTGTCAAGTAAAAATAAGAATTGTTTTGGGAATTGCTCAAAAAATGGTATAATGAAAAGAAAACGACAAGGAGGGAAATGCATGCGTTGTCCAAAATGTGGGGCTACCAAGTCTAGTGTTGTTGATAGTCGACAAGCCGAAGAAGGAAATACCATCCGTCGAAGACGTGAGTGCGACGAGTGTCAGCATCGTTTTACAACCTATGAACGAGTAGAAGAAAGAACGCTGGTTGTCGTCAAAAAAGACGGTACGCGAGAACAGTTCTCGAGAGATAAAATCTTTAATGGGATTATTCGCTCAGCACAGAAACGTCCTGTTTCGAGTGATGAAATCGGCATGGTGGTCAATCGCATCGAGCAAAAACTCCGTAGTCGCAGTGAGAATGAGATCCAAAGTGAATATATTGGGTCTTTAGTCATGGAAGAATTGGCAGAGCTTGATGAGATTACCTATGTTCGTTTTGCCAGTGTATACCGTAGCTTTAAGGATGTGAGTGAGTTGGAGAGTCTGCTCCAGCAGATCACCCAGTCCTCAAAAAAGAAAAAGGAAAAATAGATGAAACCAAATGACCGTTTTTCTTTTCTAAAGAATAATCGGGTGTCGCAAGATACCTCTTCTCTGGTACAGTGCTACCTCCCGATTATCGGTCAGGAGGCACTGAGCCTCTATCTATATGCTATTACTTTCTGGGATGGTGGACAAAAGGAGCACCTCTTTTCCCATATCCTCAACCACTTAAACTTTGGCATGCCGACCTTGCTCCAATCCCTCAAAATCTTATCTGCTTTGGATTTGTTGACCCTTTATCAGAAGGGGGAAACTTATGAATTGCAGCTTCAGTCTCCCCTCTCCAGTCAGGATTTTCTAAGTCATTCAGTCTACAGCAGATTATTAGAGAAAAAGATTGGGGATGTAGCTGTTTCTGCTATGAAGCAAGCTCCAAGTGAGGGAGAAGCACTCTCGGTTTCCTTGAGTCAAGTCTTTCCAACCCTGACTGAAGAAGTGACCCCAAGCGAGTCTAAAAGCAAGTTAAAAAATGATTTTGATTTGGAACATTTCCAGCACCTGATGGCTCGAGATGGCTTGCGTTTTGAAGACGAGCAGGCGGATGTTTTAGAATTATTTGCCATCGCAGATGAAAAAAAATGGACCTGGTTTGAAACCTATCAATTAGCCAAGGCGACAGCGGTGGCTCAGGTTATTTCAGTCAAACGCATGCGTGAAAAGCTTGCGCAAAAGCAGGTTCCTTCTGACTTTAGCCCCAAAGAAATGACCATTATCAGGGAAGCCAAAAATAAAACTCCTCTACAATTTTTAGCGGAAATCAAGCAAACACGTAAGGGAAACATCACCCAGAGTGAGCGAGAACTCCTTCACCAGATGGCGTCTTTAGGTTTGTTGGATGAAGTCATCAATATCGTCTTGCTTCTAACCTTTAACAAGGTTGATTCGGCCAATGTCAATGAAAAATATGCTATGAAAGTCGCAAACGACTATGCCTATCGCAAGATTCGGACAGCAGAGGAAGCCGTGCTTCGGATTCGAGAACACCAGCAAAAAGGGCAAGAAGACCAAAAATCGAAAACGAACTCGACTAAGACAAATGTTCCCAAGTGGAGTAATCCAGAATATAAAAATCAAACCAGTGAGGAAACTCGTCTGGAACTAGAACGCAAAAAACAAGAAATGTTAGCCCGATTAGAAGAAGGAGGAGACTAGATGGAAAGTGTGGGTGACGTTATCAAACGTCAGACAAGTCGTTTTCAGTATCAGGACCTAGTCCAGCAGATTATGAAAGACCCAGATGTGGCGGCTTTTATCCAGAAAGAATCCCTCAGTCAAGAGGAGTTAAATCGTAGCATCTCCAAGTTCAATCAATATATCACAGAACGGGACAAGTTTCTTCGAGGGGATGCGGACTATATAGCGCGTGGCTACAAGCCCATCTTGGTTATGAATCACGGATATGCGGATGTGTCTTATGAAGAAACACCAGAACTAATCGCGGCAGAAAAAGAGGCTGCAATTAAGAATCGTCTTAAGTTGATCAATCTACCAGCAAGTCTCAAGAAAGCGAAGTTGGCTCAGATTGACCTGGATGATCTAGGACGGTTGCCGATTTTTGAGAGACTCTATTCCTTTGTTGACCTTTACCCAAGCATCCGAAAGGGCCTCTATCTTTACGGAGATTTTGGTGTTGGTAAGAGTTTTATGATGGCCGCATTAGCTCATGACTTATCTGAAAAACGTGGGGCATCAACGACTATTCTCCATTATCCAAGTTTTGTCATTGATGTGAAAAATGCCATCGGTGAAGGATCTGTGAAGACCTTGGTGGATGACATCAAGTTAGCAGAAGTCTTGGTCTTGGATGATATTGGTGCAGAGCAGTCGACTCCTTGGGTACGTGATGAGATTCTCCAAGTCATTCTTCAGTACCGCATGCAGGAAGATTTGCCGACCTTCTTTACTTCCAACTTTAATTTCCAAGATTTGGAAAAACATTTTGCCAAAGGAAAGAATGGAAATGACGAGACTTGGGAAGCTAGACGGGTCATGGAACGAATTCGTTATTTGGCTGAGGAAACGAGACTAGAAGGAGAAAATCGCCGATGACAGAAACCATTAAACTGATGAAAGCTCATACTTCAGTTCGTCGCTTTAAGGAGCAAGAGATTCCTCAGGCAGACTTGGAAGAGATTTTGACTGCTGGACAAATGGCGTCATCTTGGAAAAATTTCCAATCCTACTCTGTGATTCTTGTACGCAGCCAAGAGAAGAAAGATGCCTTATATGAATTGGTTCCTCAGGAAGCCATTCGCCAGTCTGCAGCCTTTTTGCTCTTTGTTGGTGACTTAAACCGAGCGGAAAAGGGAGCAAGCCTTCATACGGACAGTTTCCAACCTCAAGGAGTGGAAGGTCTCCTCATCACGTCTGTGGACGCTGCGCTTGCTGGGCAAAATACCTTGCTTGCGGCTGAGAGTCTGGGATATGGTGGTGTGATTATCGGTTTGGTCCGTTACAAGTCGGAAGAAGTGGCAGAGCTTTTTAATTTGCCTGACTATACCTACCCCGTTTTTGGGATTGCCCTCGGTGTGCCAAATCAACAACATGAGGTCAAACCAAGACTGCCTTTGAACCAAGTGGTATTTGAAGAAGAATACCAAGAACAGCCAGTAGCGGCGATTTTGGACTATGACAAAGTACAGGCAGACTATGCTGGTGCGCGTGCGACGACCTCTTGGAGTCAACGTTTGGCAGAGCAGTTTGGTCAAGCCGAACCTAGTTCAACTCGGAAGAATCTAGAACAGAAAAAGTTATTGTAGAAAGTGAGAAAACATGGCCTTACCAACTATTGCCATTGTGGGACGTCCCAATGTTGGGAAATCAACCCTATTTAATCGGATCGCTGGTGAGCGGATCTCAATCGTAGAAGATGTCGAGGGTGTGACACGTGACCGTATCTATGCAACGGGTGAGTGGCTCAATCGTTCCTTTAGTATGATTGATACGGGAGGGATTGACGATGTCGATGCTCCCTTCATGGAACAAATCAAGCACCAGGCAGAAATCGCTATGGAAGAAGCTGATGTCATCGTCTTTGTAGTTTCTGGGAAAGAAGGGATTACAGATGCGGATGAATACGTAGCCCGTAAACTCTATAAAACCCATAAACCTGTTATCCTTGCCGTTAACAAGGTTGACAACCCAGAAATGCGAAATGATATTTTTGATTTCTATGCGCTAGGTTTGGGTGAACCGTTGCCAATTTCGTCTGTTCACGGTATTGGTACGGGTGATGTGCTGGATGCCATCGTGGATAATCTACCACATGAAGTCGAAGAAGAAAATCCAGATGTCATTAAATTTAGCTTGATTGGCCGTCCTAACGTTGGAAAATCAAGTTTGATCAACGCTATTTTGGGAGAAGACCGCGTGATTGCTAGTCCAGTAGCTGGAACAACGCGTGATGCCATTGATACCCATTTTACAGATACGGATGGTCAAGAGTTTACCATGATTGATACAGCTGGTATGCGTAAGTCTGGTAAAGTTTATGAAAATACGGAGAAATATTCTGTCATGCGTGCCATGCGTGCCATTGACCGTTCTGACGTGGTCTTGATGGTCCTCAATGCCGAAGAAGGTATCCGTGAGTACGACAAACGTATCGCAGGTTTTGCCCATGAAGCCGGTAAAGGGATGATCATCGTGGTCAATAAGTGGGATACTCTTGAGAAAGACAACCACACCATGAAAAAATGGGAAGAGGATATCCGTGAGCAGTTCCAATATCTGCCTTACGTACCGATTGTCTTTGTATCAGCTTTGACCAAGCAACGTCTCCATAAACTGCCTGAGATGATCAAGCAAATTAGCGAGAGTCAAAACACTCGGATTCCATCAGCAGTCTTGAACGATGTGATTATGGATGCCATTGCCATCAATCCAACACCGACAGACAAAGGGAAACGCCTCAAGATTTTCTACGCAACCCAAGTGGCAACCAAGCCACCAACCTTTGTCATCTTTGTCAACGAAGAAGAACTCATGCACTTCTCTTACCTGCGTTTCTTGGAAAATCAAATCCGCAAGGCCTTTGTCTTTGAAGGAACCCCGATTCATTTGATCGCGAGAAAACGCAAGTAAGCCTTGCATATTTTCCAATAAGAATAACTTAAAAGAAGACTAGTATGTCTTCTTTTTTCTATAAAATAGGTGAAAAAAATCCTGTCCAATCGAAGGGAAAATCTGTCATCAAAATTCAATCATTCTCCTAGCTTTTGTAACCTATTTGTAATGAAAATGCACTTTCTTTGTAAAAATCAAAATGCTATAATTCCTTAAATCAATTTTCCTTTATCAGGGAGGTTATTATGAAAAAAAGCAGATTATTTAAACATAGTTTGTTGGTTCGCTTGCTTGGATTGTTGATGGTCTTTCTCTTCTTGTCAGCATTCACAGCACCTGAAAAACCTGAGTACGGGATCTATGACCCGGATCATTATTTAACGGATGAGACTATAAGTCAGATACGAGAATTGAATAATGTCAATAGTAAAAAATCAGAAAAATTCCAAATGGGAGTTTATGTTGTAAAAAGCCTAGATGGAGAAACAATTGAAACAGTCGCCAATGAAACAGCTAGAGCTTGGAAGATTGGCTACTCGGGAGACAATTACGGTGCCTTGATTGTGGTCGCTGTTGAGGATAGAAAATCACGGATTGAAACAAGCAATAATGTGGCAAGTAAGATCACAGACTATCAGACCAATAGATTTTTGAAAACAGCACGGCCTTACTTTCAAAAGGGAGACTACAGCAATGGAGTTCTTTCTATAGCAAACAATCTCAACTACATGTTTTATAGTGGATCGAGTACGACTGCTTCAAGTTCTAGAAGTAGTTACGACTATGCTACTAATTCTAGTCGTCTAAGAGAAATTGAAAAGTATACCGCTGGGAGTCAATCTTCGAAACGGCATCGAAAAAGTAGCTTCGATGACGGAGCCCTCGGATTTGTAGTTCTGATTTACTTCATCGTCATGATTATAGGATTTCTATTTGGTGGTCGTGGTGGCGGTTCACGTGGAGATGATTCTGGCGGTGGCTGGTGGGGCGGTGACTCATCAGACTCAGGTTCCTCTTGGTCTGATTCGGGCTCCGACTCATCTGGAGGCTGGGACGGCGGTGGCTTTGATGGCGGTGGTTCGTCTGATGACTGGTGAGTGATCATATATTGCTCAAACCGATTTCTCCATACAGTAAGGTGACTCCTTTGCAACAGTTCACTCCTTAATTAAAAATAAAAACAAAGTTTGGGAAATTGATTTAAAATCTGAGTATTTTCTCAGAAAAGTTGATAAAAGAAAGTGTTAAGGTTTTGATATGAAACAAAATAAAGTAATTCTCTCAATAGTGGCTATTTTCTTTGGACTACTAGTTCTGGGAAGTTGTTCCGCAGTGACGACCTATAATGGTCTAGTTGGTGAACAGACTAAAGTGGAGCAGGCTCAGGCCGATGTCTCGACAGCCCTCCAACGTCGTTCGGACTTGATTGGTAACTTGGTGGAGTCCGTTAAAGGACAAATGAATCATGAAACCGAAGTCTTTACCAAGATTGCGGATGCTAGAGCTAAAATCGGTAGTAGCTCAGTAACTTCGGAAGAAAACCAAAAGGCTCAGGGAGAGTTGAGCTCTGCTCTTTCCCGCTTGATTTCCTTGACGGAGAATTATCCAGAACTCAAGAGCAATCAAAATGTTGAGCAACTAATGGTCGAACTTTCAGGCAGTGAAAATCGTATCTTTGTAGCACGCAAGGATTATAATAAAGTCGCAGCCGAGTACAATCAAAAGTTGAGAAGTTTTCCAACTGTGCTTTTTGCGAATATGATGAACTTTAAAGAAGCTGAAACCTTTAAAGAAACAGAAGAAGCCAAGACAGTTCCTAAGGTCGATTTTGGAACATCTTCATCAAGTCAATAAAGTGGATCAGCCTATGAATAAAGGAATTTCTCTAGTATGACTAGTGATTTCAAACTCAAACCTGGAAAGTCTTTTCCAGGTTTTTTTGGTATAATAAAAGGGAAGAGACAGTGACTGAAATGGAGGTTTGCTATGGAGAAAACAAAAGCCTTTCTTGAAGCGCACTACAAGAGATATATCTTTACGATTTGCCTTCTCTGGTTCCTCATGTTTTTCCTTCCTTGGGATTGGTATATAGGAGGAGTTTCAATTTATTATTTCGTTATGAAAAAACTCTTTGTGGTTTTTGGAGTTTTATCCATCCTATACTCCGTGCTGATTAAAAAAATCAGTCTCCTCATCTTTGGCATCATCTTTTGCTTGGCCTTCTGGATCAATCTCTTTTGGTATTTTGGGATATTGCCTATATTCTTGGGAAATTAAACATTAACAAATGAAGGACTAGACTAGCTTCTAGTCCTTTTTTCTTCCTTATTGAAATAGTTGGAGATATAAAAATAATTTTGTTGACGGGCTGTCTGTATGATATAATAAGTCCCGTAAAAAGAAGATTAAGGGATTTGAAAAATGGCTAAAAAAGTAAAAGATTATTATGACTTGGCTTATGCTATGGATTTGAGTCGACGGTTGCAAGAAGCATCCGTTGCCTTTGATGGACAAAAGTTTAGGCTGTTGCTAGAAAAAGACTTGGAAAATTTGGAGTTTAGCCAGCGTCAAGAACTCTTGGCTAAAAGTATCAAAGATTGTCTTCCCCTATCTTATCAGGACTCTCTCAAGGTTTTTGAGAAAATTTTGGGTCCTGAGTTAGAGGGTGGTTTAGGTATGTTCTCAGAAGGATATTGGCTTTGGCCAATCGGAAAATATGTAGAGCTATTTGGGGACAAGGAATTTGAATTGAGCACGGCCTTTAGTAAGGAACTAACCAAGCGATTTACTGGAGAATTTTCTATGAGACCTTTGCTGGCTCGCTATCCTAAGGCTACAATGACTTTGCTATTAGAATGGAGTCGGGATGAAAATTTGCGTGTTCGTAGACTTGCCAGCGAATGCATGCGTATCCGTCTGCCTTGGGCTAAGAGACAAACCGTCGTATTGGATTATTTTGAGGATTTCACCACTATTCTGACCAATCTAAAAGATGATAGAGACAAGTCTATTCAAAAAAGTGTAGCCAATAATCTAAATGATTTGTACAAGGAAGCCCCCGATAAGTTTGAAAGGATTCTTCAAACTTGGCAGAAAGGGGAGCTAAGTCCAAGTTGTGCTTGGATTATCAAGCATGCATCTCGAACAAAAAACAAAAAAAGAGCCACAGAAGATTTATGCAAAAAAAGCTGAATTTCAGCTGGCCTTTTCCGTTGTAAATTAAGGATTCTTTCTTGAAAAATAATGGTAAATATGCTAAAATTAAAAGAACATTCTAAAATATTCAGAATAAAAAGTAAGGAAAATCATGGCTAATATTTTAAAAACGATTATTGAAAATGATAAAGGAGAACTTCGTCGTCTGGAAAAGATGGCTGATAAGGTTCTTAACTATGAGAGCCAAATGGCTGCAATGTCAGACGAAGAACTAAAAGCGAAAACTGACGAATTTAAAGAACGATACAACAAGGGTGAATCACTTGATTCATTGCTATATGAGGCTTTTGCAGTAGTTCGTGAAGCTGCAAAACGTGTCCTTGGACTCTTCCCTTATAAGGTTCAGGTCATGGGTGGGATTGTTCTTCACCATGGTGACGTTCCAGAGATGCGTACGGGTGAAGGGAAGACCTTGACAGCGACTATGCCAGTGTACCTCAATGCCCTTGCAGGTAAAGGGGTTCACGTAGTTACAGTCAACGAATACCTAACAGAACGTGACGCGACTGAAATGGGTGAATTGTACTCATGGCTCGGTCTGTCAGTAGGGATTAACTTGGCAGCTAAATCTCCAATGGAGAAAAAAGAGGCTTACCTTTGTGATATTACCTACTCAACCAACTCAGAGATTGGTTTCGACTACCTTCGTGATAACATGGTCGTTCGTGCAGAAAACATGGTGCAACGTCCACTCAATTATGCTTTGGTCGATGAGGTTGACTCAATTTTGATCGACGAAGCTCGTACACCATTGATCGTTTCAGGCGCCAATGCAGTTGAAACAAGCCAACTCTACCATATGGCGGACCACTTCGTGAAATCTTTGGACAAGGACGACTATATCATTGACGTTCAGTCTAAGACGATCGGTTTGTCAGACTCTGGTATTGACAAGGCAGAAAGCTACTTCAAACTAGAAAATCTCTACGACATTGAAAATGTAGCTCTTACTCACTTTATTGACAATGCCCTCCGTGCCAACTATATCATGATTCTCGATATCGACTATGTGGTTAGTGAAGAGCAGGAAATCTTGATTGTCGACCAATTTACAGGTCGTACTATGGAAGGTCGTCGTTACTCTGATGGTTTGCACCAAGCGATTGAAGCAAAAGAAGGTGTGCCAATCCAAGATGAGACCAAGACATCAGCTTCTATTACCTACCAAAACCTCTTCCGTATGTATAAGAAATTGGCAGGTATGACAGGTACTGGTAAAACAGAAGAAGAAGAATTCCGCGAAATTTACAACATTCGTGTTATTCCAATCCCAACTAACCGTCCAATTCAACGTATCGACCACTCAGACCTTCTCTATGCAAGTCTTGATGCGAAATTTAAGGCTGTAGTTGAAGATGTAAAAGCTCGTTACCAAAAAGGTCAGCCGGTCTTGGTAGGTACAGTTGCCGTTGAAACGAGCGACTTCCTTTCTAAGAAATTGGTAGCAGCAGGTGTTCCTCACGAAGTCTTGAATGCGAAGAACCACTACAGAGAAGCGCAAATCATCATGAACGCTGGTCAACGTGGCGCGGTTACTATCGCAACCAACATGGCCGGTCGTGGTACCGACATCAAGCTTGGTGAAGGGGTTCGTGAACTTGGTGGACTTTGTGTTATCGGTACAGAGCGTCACGAAAGTCGCCGTATTGATAATCAGCTTCGTGGACGTTCAGGACGTCAAGGAGACCCGGGTGAGTCACAATTCTACTTGTCTCTTGAAGATGATTTGATGAAACGTTTCGGTTCAGAACGTTTGAAAGGTGTCTTTGAACGTCTCAACATGTCTGACGAAGCCATCGAATCTCGCATGTTAACGCGTCAAGTTGAAGCAGCTCAAAAACGTGTCGAAGGAAATAACTATGACACTCGTAAACAAGTCCTTCAATACGACGACGTTATGCGAGAACAACGTGAGATCATCTATGCACAACGTTATGATGTCATTACTGCAGATCGTGACTTGGCACCAGAAATCCATGCTATGATTCGTCGTACCATTGGACGTATTGTGGATGCACATGCACGTTCTAAGGAAGATGAAAAATTGGAAGCAATCTTGAACTTTGCTAAGTATAACTTGCTTCCAGAAGATTCAATTAGCCGTTCAGATCTTGCAGGTCTGTCAGACCAAGCTATCAAAGATGAACTTTTCCAACGTGCCTTGAAAGTCTATGACAGCCAAGTTGCTAAGCTTCGTGACGAAGATGCAGTGAAAGAATTCCAAAAAGTCTTGATTCTACGTGTTGTAGACAACAAGTGGACAGACCATATCGATGCTCTTGACCAGTTGCGAAATGCTGTTGGTCTTCGTGGATATGCTCAAAACAACCCAGTTGTAGAATATCAAGCAGAAGGTTTCCGCATGTTTAACGACATGATTGGATCGATTGAATTCGATGTGACCCGCTTGATGATGAAAGCACAAATCCATGAACAAGAACGTCCGCAAACTAAACACAATATCAGTACAACTGCGACTCGTAATATCGCAGCGCAGCAGGCAAGTCTTCCAGAAGATTTGGACTTGAGCCAAATCGGACGAAACGACCAATGCCCATGTGGATCAGGCAAGAAATTCAAGAACTGTCATGGTAAGAGACAATAATATGAGATAAGATACAGGCGGATACCTGGTAAAAATCATTTTTTGCTTGGTGTCCGTTTGCTTTATAAGGAGATGAATCATGGTATTTAAAGCTAAAAGTCCTAAAATTAACATTGAAGAAGTTCGCGCCTTGTCTAAATTAGAGGGAGCGGCTCTTGCGAGAAAAAATCAACGTGATCAGGAATTGGAAGCCATCATTCGTGGGGAAGACCAGCGTATTCTCTTGGTGATAGGACCATGTTCATCTGATAACGAAGAGGCGGTTCTCGAGTATGCCAAGCGTCTATCTGCTTTGCAAGAAGAGGTCAAAGACCGTATTTTTATGGTCATGCGTGTCTATACAGCTAAACCTCGTACCAATGGGGATGGCTATAAGGGCTTGATTCATCAGCCAAATGCGACAGAAGCTCCTAGTTTGATCAATGGGATCAAGGCTGTTCGCCAACTGCACTATCGTGTGATTACCGAGACTGGTATGACAACGGCTGATGAGATGCTCTACCCAGAAAACCTTCCTTTGGTGGATGATTTGATTTCTTATATGGCTGTTGGGGCTCGTTCAGTTGAGGACCAGCAACACCGTTTTGTAGCGAGTGGAGCAGGGTTTTCGACAGGGTTTAAAAATCCAACATCTGGAAATCTCAATGTTATGTTTAATGGGATTTATGCGGCACAAAACAAGCAGAGCTTTCTCTTCCTCGGTAAAGAGGTGGAAACAACAGGGAATCCATTGTCCCACGCCATTCTTCGCGGTGCCTTGAATGAATACGGGAAAAATATTCCTAACTACTACTATGACAATTTGATGGATACCATTGCCCAGTATGAAAAGATGGGCTTGGAAAATCCCTTTATCATCATTGATACCAATCATGATAATTCAGGCAAGCAGTACATGGATCAAATTCGTATCGTTCGTCAGACCTTGATTAACCGTGACTGGAATGAGAAGATCAAGAAATATGTTCGTGGTTTTATGATTGAGTCCTATCTGGAAGATGGACGTCAAAATGAGCCAGAAGTTTTTGGTAAGTCCATTACAGATCCGTGTCTAGGCTGGGACAACACAGAAGCACTTGTTCGCGAAATTTACCAAACGCTAGGAGAGTAAGATGGCATTTATCGAAAAAGGTCAAGAAATTGATATTGAAGCAATCAAGGCTGCGACCCAGTTGTCACCTGAAGCCTTGCGAAAGAAAGAAGCCCGCGATAGAGAGTTGGCAGCCATCATCTCGGGTGAGGACGATCGAATCCTTTTGGTGATGGGACCGTGTTCTTCAGACAATGAAGAAGCTGTGCTCGAATATGCTCGTCGTTTAGCAGACTTACAGAAAAAAGTTGCAGATAAAATCTTTATTGTGATGCGTGTCTATACGGCTAAACCTCGTACCAATGGAGATGGCTATAAGGGTTTGGTTCATCAGCCGGATACTTCTAAAGCTCCAAGCTTGATTAATGGTATACAAGCTGTTCGTCAGCTGCACTACCGTGTGATTACGGAGACGGGCTTGACGACAGCTGATGAGATGCTTTATCCGTCAAATCTCGTTTTGATTGATGATCTAGTCAGCTACCATGCTGTAGGAGCTCGTTCAGTGGAAGACCAAGAACATCGCTTTGTAGCGTCTGGGATTGATGCTCCAGTTGGGATGAAAAATCCAACATCTGGGAACCTTGGGGTTATGTTTAATGCTATCTATGCAGCTCAAAACAAGCAAACCTTCCTTTACCACGGTCAAGAAGTGGAAACTTCGGGAAATCCTTTGGCCCATGTTATCCTTCGTGGCGCCATGAACGAATATGGTAAAAATGAACCCAATTTCTACTATGAAACCCTCTTAAATGCCATCAATCGTTATGAGACCATGGAACTTGAAAATCCCTTCATTATCATCGATACCAATCATGACAATTCAGGCAAGCAGTATATGGAACAAATTCGCATTGTTCGCCAAGCCTTGCTGAATCGTGACTGGAATGAAAAGATTAAAAAGACGGTTCGAGGCTTTATGATCGAATCTTACCTAGCAGACGGTCGCCAAAATCAACCAGAGGTCTTTGGTTGTTCCATTACCGACCCTTGTCTAGGTTGGGAAAATACAGTAGCCTTGGTAGAAGAAATTTATACTACCTTAACAAAATAAGTGAAAAGGATGGAGTTGGGGGAATCTCAGCTCCTTTTATGAGTATGATAGTTGGACACGGAATTGACATCGAAGAATTGGCTTCGATAGAAAAAGCAGTTACACGACGTGAGGGCTTTGCCAAGCGCGTGCTGACCCCTAAAGAAATGGAGCATTTTACCAGTCTCAAAGGGCGCAGACAGATCGAATACTTGGCAGGCCGCTGGTCAGCTAAGGAAGCCTTTTCCAAGGCTATGGGAACTGGTATTGGCAAACTGACCTTTCAGGATTTGGAAGTTTTGAACAATGAACGAGGGGCTCCTTATTTTAGTCAGGCACCATTTTCAGGAAAGATTTGGCTATCTATTAGCCATACAGATCAGTTTGTGACAGCCAGTGTTATTTTGGAGGAAAATCATGAAAGCTAGTCCACATAGACCAACCAAGGCTCTGATATATCTGGGAGCTATTCGACAAAATATTCAGCAAATGGGGGCTCATATCCCTGAAGGAACGCTCAAGTGGGCAGTGGTCAAGGCCAATGCCTATGGGCATGGAGCTGTTGCCGTTGCGATGGCGATTCAGGACGATGTTGATGGATTTTGTGTTTCCAATATTGATGAAGCCATCGAACTCCGTCAGGCTGGACTCAGCAAGAAAATCCTCATTTTAGGAGTTTCTGAGATAGAAGCTATTGCTCTAGCAAAAGAATACGACATCACCTTGACTGTGGCTGGGGTGGAATGGATTCAAGCGCTCTTAGCTAGGGAGACAGATTTATCTAGCTTGACTGTCCACCTCAAGATTGACTCAGGAATGGGACGAATTGGTTTTAGAGAAGCTAGTGAGGCTGAGCAGGCTCAAACCATGCTCCAACAACACGGTGCTCGTGTTGAGGGGATTTTTACCCACTTTGCTACTGCAGATGAAGAATCAGATGCCTATTTTAATGCCCAGTTAGAATGCTTTAAAGCTATTTTGGCAAGTATGAAGGAAGTTCCAGAACTGGTTCATGCCAGTAACTCGGCAACGACCCTCTGGTATGCAGAGACTATTTTCAATGCAGTCCGTATGGGAGATGCCATGTATGGTCTCAATCCAAGTGGAGAGGTCTTGGACTTACCCTATGATTTGACACCAGCCTTGACCTTGGAGTCTGCCCTGGTTCATGTCAAGACAGTTCCAGCTGGAGCTTGCATGGGCTATGGAGCCACCTATCAAGCGGATAGTGAGCAAGTCATTGCGACGGTGCCAATCGGTTATGCGGATGGTTGGACACGAGACATGCAGAATTTCTCTGTCTTGGTAGATGGTCAAGCTTGCCCAATCGTCGGACGAGTATCTATGGACCAAATCACCATTCGTCTGCCTAAGATTTATCCGCTAGGAACAAAAGTAACCCTGATCGGCACAAACGGTGGCAAGGAAATCACAGCTACTCAGGTAGCGACTTATCGTGGAACTATTAACTATGAGGTGGTTTGCCTCCTCAGCGACCGCATTCCGAGAGAATATCATTAAAAAGAAAGGAGTGGAGCATGAATCTACACCAACCCTTGCATGTCTTACCTGGTGTGGGACCAAAGTCAGCAGAGAAATACGCCAAACTAGGAATTGAAAACTTGCAAGACCTCTTGCTCTACTTTCCTTTCCGTTACGAAGATTTCAAGACCAAGCAGGTGCTAGAGTTGGAAGATGGCGAAAAGGCGGTCCTATCTGGTCAAGTCGTGACTCCTGCCAGTGTCCAATATTATGGTTTCAAGCGCAATCGCCTGCGTTTTAGTCTCAAGCAGGGAGAAGTCGTTTTTGCGGTGAATTTTTTTAACCAACCCTATCTGGCTGATAAGATAGAGTTGGGTGCAACCCTGGCTGTCTTTGGGAAATGGGACCGTGCCAAGGCCAGTCTGACTGGGATGAAGGTTCTGGCTCAGGTGGAAGAAGACCTCCAACCTGTTTATCGTCTGGCTCAGGGAATCAGTCAGGCCAGTCTGGTTAAGGTCATTAAGACAGCCTTTGATCAGGGGTTGGACCTCTTGATAGAGGAAAATCTTCCCCAGTCTTTGCTGGATAAATACAAACTCATGTCCCGTTGCCAGGCTGTTCGCGCTATGCATTTTCCTAAGGATTTGGCAGAATACAAGCAGGCCCTTCGTCGGATCAAATTTGAGGAACTCTTTTATTTTCAAATGCAGTTGCAGTCACTCAAGTCTGAAAATAGAGTTCAGGGAAGTGGTCTGGTTCTGAATTGGTCCCAGGAAAAAGTGTCGGCTGTTAAAGAAAGTCTGCCTTTTGCCCTGACCCAAGCTCAGGAAAAGAGTTTGCAGGAAATTTTGACCGACATGAAGTCCGACCATCACATGAATCGTCTTCTGCAAGGGGATGTGGGGAGCGGAAAAACGGTGGTCGCTGGCTTAGCCATGTTTGCAGCGGTGACGGCTGGCTACCAGGCGGCTCTCATGGTTCCAACAGAAATCCTAGCAGAGCAACACTTTGAGAGTTTACAGAACCTTTTTCCAGACTTGAAACTGGCTCTCTTGACAGGTTCCTTGAAAGCTGTAGAAAAAAGAGAAGTCTTGGAGACCATTGCCAAGGGTGAGGCTGATTTGATTATCGGAACCCATGCTTTGATACAAGATGGGGTGGATTATGCTCGTCTTGGCTTGATTATCATCGATGAGCAGCACCGTTTTGGTGTGGGGCAAAGGCGTATTCTGAGAGAAAAAGGCGACAATCCTGACGTTCTCATGATGACGGCTACGCCCATTCCACGAACATTGGCTATCACGGCCTTTGGCGATATGGATGTTTCCATTATTGACCAGATGCCAGCAGGGCGGAAGCTGATTGTGACGCGCTGGATTAAGCATGAGCAGCTGCCTCAGGTCTTGACTTGGTTAGAGGGGGAAATTCAAAAAGGTTCGCAAGCCTATGTTATCTCTCCCCTGATCGAAGAATCTGAAGCTTTGGATCTGAAAAATGCTATTGCCTTATCTGAGGAGTTGACAACTCATTTTGCCGGCAAGGCAGAGGTGTCTCTTTTACATGGGAAGATGAAGAGTGACGAAAAAGACCAAATCATGCAGGATTTCAAAGAGCAAAAAACGGATATTCTGGTTTCGACGACGGTTATCGAGGTTGGGGTCAATGTCCCTAATGCGACCGTCATGATTATCATGGATGCCGATCGGTTCGGTCTCAGCCAACTTCACCAGCTCAGAGGCCGTGTGGGTCGGGGTGACAAGCAGTCCTATGCTGTTCTTGTGGCTAATCCTAAGACTGAGTCTGGGAAGGACCGCATGCGCATCATGACAGAAACCACCAATGGATTTGTCCTTGCGGAGGAAGATTTGAAAATGCGTGGTTCTGGAGAGATTTTTGGAACCAGACAGTCAGGACTTCCAGAGTTTCAAGTGGCTGATATTATCGAAGATTTTCCGATTTTAGAAGAAGCCAGAAAGGTTGCCAGCTACATTAGTTCGATAGAAGGTTGGCAAGAGGATCCAGAATGGCGCATGATTGCTCTCCATCTGGAAAAGAAAGAACATCTAGATTAATACTCTTCGAAAATCAAATTCAAACCACGTCAACGTCGCCTTGGATTATATATGTAACTGACTTCGTCAGTCTTATCTACAACCTCAAAGCAGTGCTTTGAGCAACCTGCGGCTAGTTTCCTAGTTTGCTCTTTGATTTTCATTGAGTATAAGCTTTCTCTAAGGAAAACTTAAGCTAGCTTTTAGGTTTGGGTCTTATACTAGAGTCATCAAAAAGAAACGAGGACTCTCATATGACGATTAAAGTAACCTACCAAAAGAAATTTCAGACTTTCAAACTAGAGAAAGGAGCTAGCACCTATTGATAACCAAAGAGCGGAAACGCTCTTTTTATTTTTAAAACTACTTTCAGACGATCAGTTTGAGGGAGGAGAATCTAAAATCACTTTCTGTTTACCATTCTTTCTTGCATTGCTTTTCTAGATATGCTACAGTTATGATAGCGATTACAAATCAAAAGGAGCATGCTATGAAAAATCCAGCTTTGTTAGAAGAAATCAAGACCTATCTAGGACGGGATGAGGTTCCAGAAGATTTTGATGCTTTCTGGGATGAAAAGGTCGAAAAAGTTTCATCTCCTCCAGCCTACCAGTTGGAGGAAAGGGATTTTAACATTCCTCAAGTCAAGTGTTATGAACTGACCTTTGAAGGAACTAATGAAGGCAAGGTCTATGCACGAATCGTCCTTCCAAAGACTGAGGAGAAGGTTCCGCTAATCTTCCATTTCCATGGGTACATGGGCCGTGGTTGGGATTGGGCTGACATGCTAGCCTATACTGTGGCTGGTTACGGTGTTGTTTCTATGGATGTCCGGGGCCAGTCAGGTTATTCGCAAGATGGCTTGCGCTCTCCACTAGGAAATACGGTGAAGGGGCATATCATCCGTGGTGCTGTGGAAGGTCGGGAACATCTCTTTTATAAGGATGTTTATCTGGATATTTACCAGTTGGTTGAAATGGTTGCTAGTCTCCCTCAGGTGGATGAGAAAAGACTTTCTAGCTATGGTGCCTCACAAGGAGGGGCTTTAGCTTTGGTTGCAGCAGCGCTCAATCCTCGGATTCAGAAAACAGTGGCCATCTATCCTTTCTTGTCAGACTTTAGACGAGTGCTTGAGATTGGCAATACCAGTGAAGCCTATGATGAACTCTTCCGATATTTCAAGTTCCACGATCCCTTCCATGAAACAGAGGATGAAATCATGGCGACTCTTGCCTATATCGATGTGAAGAATCTTGCCCATCGTATCAAAGGAGAGGTCAAGATGATTACGGGCTTGGATGACGATGTTTGCTATCCTATTACCCAGTTTGCGATTTACAACCGCCTAACTTGCGACAAGGCCTATCGCATCATGCCAGAGTATGCTCACGAAGCCATGAATGTTTTTGTCAATGACCAAGTCTATAACTGGCTCTGTGGCAGTGAGATTCCTTTTAAGTACGTAAGATAATGAATGAGAGAGCCCAGGAGCTCTCTTTTTATGTCCAAAACCTGAAAGTACTTTTAGAAAATTTAAAATATTAAAATATTCTTAAAAGTAAAATCTATTCTGTGGGAACACAGATATAAATATAAGACTTTATTGTATAATAAAGGAAAAGTCACTTGTGAAAGGAGGAAAAAGGCTGCCGGGTGGTTAAAAACTCGGGCTCAGCAGAAAATGGGAGAGGATTGGGAGCTCTCATTAAGTTGGATACTTTCTTGTAAAACTTGTCTCTTGAGAGACAATAAAAATTTTCAAAGAAAAAGAAAGCGCTTTATTTTATGAAAAATGAAAGGACAAACATGAATTACAAATCTTTAGATCGGAAACAGCGATACGGAATTCGAAAATTTGCAGTTGGGGCGGCATCTGTAGTGATTGGTACAGTAGTATTTGGAGCAAATCCAGTCTTAGCTCAAGAGCAAGCCAATGCAGCAGGAGCCAATACAGAAACTGTCGAACCTGGTCAAGGTTTATCAGAATTGCCAAAAGAAGCGTCCTCGGGAGATCTTGCTCATTTGGATAAGGATTTGGCTGGTAAATTGGCAGCAGCACAAGACAACGGCGTTGAGGTGGACCAAGATCACTTGAAAAAAAATGAGAGTGCAGAATCAGAAACCCCATCCTCTACGGAAACCCCTGCAGAAGAAGCAAATAAGGAAGAGGAATCAGAGGATCAGGGTGCTATTCCTCGTGACTATTACTCAAGAGATTTAAAAAATGCTAATCCTGTCCTTGAAAAAGAAGATGTTGAAACCAATGCAGCAAATGGTCAGAGAGTTGATTTATCAAATGAACTAGACAAACTAAGGCAACTAAAAAATGCTACAGTTCACATGGAGTTCAAACCAGATGCATCAGCTCCACGCTTTTACAATCTCTTCTCTGTATCCAGTGACACCAAGGAAAATGAGTACTTTACTATGTCAGTCCTTGATAATACAGCTCTTATTGAAGGGCGTGGCGCTAACGGAGAACAGTTCTATGATAAGTATACAGATGCTCCTTTGAAAGTTCGCCCTGGACAATGGAATTCTGTGACCTTTACTGTCGAACAACCGACAACGGAGTTACCTCATGGTCGAGTTCGTCTCTATGTGAACGGTGTCTTATCTCGAACAAGTCTAAAATCTGGGAACTTCATCAAAGATATGCCAGATGTTAATCAAGCTCAACTTGGATCAACCAAACGGGGCAATAAAACAGTTTGGGCATCAAACCTACAAGTACGAAACTTAACCGTTTATGATCGTGCTTTAAGCCCAGATGAAGTTCAAACACGGAGCCAATTATTTGAAAGAGGTGAATTGGAACAGAAACTTCCTGAGGGAGCAAAAGTCACTGAGAAAGAAGACGTCTTTGAAGGTGGTAGGAACAATCAACCAAATAAAGATGGTATCAAGAGTTATCGTATCCCAGCTCTTCTCAAGACAGATAAAGGAACGCTGATTGCTGGAACGGATGAAAGACGTTTGCACCATTCTGACTGGGGAGATATTGGGATGGTTGTTCGTCGCAGCTCAGATAATGGAAAAACATGGGGAGACCGAATCGTAATCTCAAATCCTCGTGACAATGAGCATGCTAAACATGCAGATTGGCCATCTCCAGTTAATATTGATATGGCCTTGGTGCAAGACCCTGAAACAAAGAGAATTTTTGCAATTTACGACATGTTCCTTGAAAGTAAGGCAGTGTTTTCTCTGCCAGGGCAAGCTCCGAAAGCTTATGAACAAGTGGGAGATAAAGTTTATCAAGTTTTATATAAGCAAGGAGAATCAGGTCGCTATACGATTCGAGAAAACGGAGAGGTTTTCGACCCTCAAAATAGAAAGACAGATTATCGTGTTGTCGTTGACCCTAAAAAACCAGCCTACAGCGATAAGGGAGATTTGTATAAAGGGAATGAGCTAATCGGAAATATTTATTTTGAATATAGCGAAAAGAATATTTTTAGAGTTTCCAATACCAACTACCTATGGATGTCCTACAGTGATGACGATGGGAAGACTTGGTCTGCACCAAAAGATATTACACATGGGATTCGGAAAGATTGGATGCACTTCCTAGGAACTGGACCTGGTACGGGGATTGCCTTGCGTACAGGACCTCATAAGGGAAGACTGGTGATTCCAGTTTATACAACAAACAACGTTTCCTATCTAAGTGGTTCTCAATCATCTCGTGTAATTTACTCAGATGATCATGGTGAAACATGGCAAGCAGGGGAAGCAGTTAATGATAACCGTCCAGTAGGCAACCAAACCATTCATTCTTCAACCATGAATAATCCAGGCGCCCAAAATACGGAGTCAACTGTTGTTCAGTTGAATAATGGAGATCTCAAGCTCTTTATGCGTGGGTTGACTGGCGATCTTCAGGTTGCGACCAGTCATGATGGAGGAGCAACGTGGGATAAGGAAATCAAACGTTATCCTCAAGTAAAAGACGTTTATGTTCAAATGTCCGCTATTCACACCATGCATGAAGGAAAGGAATACATTCTACTCAGCAATGCTGGTGGTCCTGGACGCAACAATGGTTTGGTTCATCTAGCTCGTGTTGAGGAGAATGGTGAGTTGACATGGCTGAAACACAATCCTATACAAAGTGGTAAGTTTGCTTACAACTCGCTCCAAGAACTCGGAAATGGCGAATATGGTTTGCTTTATGAGCATGCGGATGGCAATCAAAACGATTATACTTTATCCTATAAGAAATTCAACTGGGATTTCTTAAGCAAAGACAGAATTTCTCCTAAAGAAGCAAAAGTAAAATATGCTATCCAAAAATGGCCAGGTATTATAGCCATGGAGTTCGATTCGGAAGTATTGGTAAACAAGGCTCCGACCCTTCAATTGGCAAATGGCAAGACAGCAACCTTTATGACCCAGTACGATACAAAAACTCTCCTATTCACAATAGATCCAGAGGATATGGGTCAAAGAATTACAGGTCTAGCTGAGGGTGCAATTGAAAGCATGCACAATTTACCAGTTTCTTTAGCTGGCTCTAAACTAAGCGATGGTATTAATGGCAGTGAAGCTGCTATCCATGAGGTTCCAGAGTTCACAGGTAGTGTTAATGCTGAGGAAGCCCCAGTGGCAGAGATACCAGAGTACACTGGACCATTGGCAACAGTAGGTGAAGAACCAGCTCCAACAGTAGAAAAACCAGAATTCACTGGTGGAGTCAATGCTGAGGAAGCCCCAGTGGCAGAGATGCCAGAGTACACTGGTCCATTAGCAACAGTAGGAGAAGAACCAGCTCCAACAGTAGAAAAAACCGAATTCACTGGTGGAGTCAATGCTGAGGAAGCCCCAGTGGCAGAGATGCCAGAGTACACCGGTCCATTATCAACAGTAGGCGAAGAAGCAGCGCCAACGGTTGAAAAGCCTGAATTTACAGGTGGGGTCAACGCTGTTGAGGCAGCAGTTCATGAACTTCCAGAGTTCAAGGGTGGTGTCAATGCAGTTCTAGCAGCCTCAAACGAGCTTCCGGAATATAGAGGAGGTGCTAACTTTGTCTTGGCAGCTTCAAATGACCTGCCAGAGTATAAGGGAGGTGTCAATGGCGCTGAGGCAGCAGTCCATGAAGTGCCAGAGTACAAGGGAGACACCAATCTAGTATTAGCAGCTGCAGACAACAAACTGTCTCTAGGCCAAGATGTGACCTATCAAGCGCCAGCAGCTAAACAAGATGAACTTCCGAATACGGGAAGTAAGGAAACAAACTCACTGATTTCCCTTGGTCTTGCAGGTGTTCTTTTATCCTTGTTTGCATTTGGCAAGAAGAGAAAAGAATAATAAGCAAAAGTATTTAAATAAGTCTCAGAAGAGATAGCAGTTTTTTTCAGCCTGCTATCTTTCTTTATTACATTCAGCTTGCTTCGAAATCATAAGAAGTCTGAAACTACTTTCAGGATAGTCTGTTCTATAAAATAGTTTTGAAACTGAAATCTATTCTACTACAAGCTATTGAAAGCGCTTAACAAATGATATATAATAAGCCCATAAGAACAAGAAAGGGAGGAAAGAGGATGCCACAGATCAGCAAAGAAGCCTTGATTGAACAAATCAAAGATGGAATCATTGTCTCTTGCCAGGCACTTCCTCACGAACCGCTTTATACAGAAGCGGGAGGAGTCATTCCCTTGCTAGTCAAAGCGGCTGAGCAAGGTGGAGCAGTCGGTATCCGAGCAAACAGTGTTCGAGATATCAAGGAGATTAAGGAGGTTACGAAACTCCCGATTATCGGGATTATCAAACGTGACTATCCGCCACAGGAGCCATTCATTACAGCTACTATGAAAGAAGTTGATGAGTTGGCTGAACTCGACATTGAGGTCATTGCTCTGGATTGTACTAAACGTGAACGTTACGACGGTTTGGAAATTCAGGACTTTATCCGACAAGTCAAAGAAAAATATCCACATCAACTCTTAATGGCTGATACCAGTACCTTTGAAGAAGGAATAGCTGCAGTTGAAGCAGGAATTGATTTTGTTGGAACAACCCTATCAGGTTACACCTCTTATAGTCCGAAAGTGGATGGTCCAGACTTTGAACTAATCAAAAAACTTTGTGAAGCAGGGGTGGATGTCATCGCGGAAGGGAAAATTCATACACCAGAACAAGCCAAACAAATCCTTGAATATGGGGTGCGAGGCATCGTTGTTGGTGGAGCTATTACTAGACCAAAAGAGATTACGGAGCGCTTTGTTGCCGGTCTTAAATAACACAATCTCAAAACAGAGGAGAGTGGTTGATGCGTCGGACAAAATGAAAACGTATACAAATATAAACTTGCTCATTATCCAATATGGATACGCTTATAAATTAGGAGAATACAGATGAAATTTAGAAAACTAGCTTGTACAGTACTTGCGGGTGCTGCGATTCTTGGCCTTGCGGCTTGTGGTAACTCTGGTGGAAGCAAAGATGCTGCAAATTCTGGTAGCGATAGCGGAAAAACAGAAATCACTTGGTGGGCATTCCCAGTCTTCACACAAGAAAAAACTGGTGACGGTGTTGGAACTTATGAAAAATCAATCATCGAAGCTTTTGAAAAAGCAAATCCAGATGTAAAAGTGAAATTGGAAACCATCGACTTCAAGTCAGGTCCTGAAAAGATCACAACAGCCATCGAAGCAGGAACAGCGCCAGACGTACTCTTTGACGCACCAGGACGTATCATCCAATACGGTAAAAACGGTAAATTGGCTGAGTTGAACGACCTCTTCACAGACGAATTCGTCAAAGATGTCAACAACGAAAATATCGTACAAGCAAGTAAGGCTGGAGACAAAGCTTACATGTATCCAATCAGTTCAGCTCCATTCTACATGGCTATGAACAAGAAAATGTTGGAAGATGCTGGAGTTGCAAACCTTGTAAAAGAAGGTTGGACAACTGATGACTTTGAAAAAGTTTTGAAAGCGCTTAAAGATAAAGGCTATACACCAGGTTCATTGTTCAGTTCTGGTCAAGGGGGAGACCAAGGAACACGTGCCTTCGTTGCAAACCTTTATGGCGGTTCTGTAACAGACAAAGACGTAACCAAATATACAACAGACGATCCTAAATTTGTCAAAGGTCTTGAAAAAGCGGCTAGCTGGATTAAAGACGGTTTGTTGAACAATGGTTCACAATTTGACGGTGGGGCAGACATCCAAAACTTTGCGAACGGTCAAACTTCATACACAATCCTTTGGGCACCAGCTCAAAACGGTATCCAAGCGAAACTCTTGGAAGCAAGTAAGGTAGATGTGGTAGAAGTACCATTCCCATCAGACTCTGGTAAACCATCTCTTGAATACCTTGTAAACGGATTTGCAGTATTTAACAACAAAGACGATAAGAAAGTCGCAGCTGCTAAGAAATTCGTTCAATTCATCGCAGATGACAAAGAATGGGGTCCTAAAGACGTAGTTCGTACAGGTGCCTTCCCAGTTCGTACTTCATTTGGCAAACTTTATGAAGACAAACGTATGGAAACAATCAGTGGCTGGACTAAATACTACTCACCATACTACAATACTATCGATGGGTTTGCTGAAATGAGAACACTTTGGTTCCCAATGTTGCAATCTGTATCAAATGGTGACGAAAAACCAGCGGATGCTTTGAAAGCCTTCACTGAAAAAGCTAACGAAACAATCAAAAAAGCTACAAAACAATAAGCACTAAGTCAGATTGATTCCCCCCTTTTCCCTGTGCACTATGGTGTAAGAAAAGGGGGACTTTTGTTTGAAATGGTAGGAACTGTCACGAAATTAAAATGAAGTTCTTACATAAGCGAATCTTAAAAAATTTCATTTTGGTTTTAAAACAGTTCAAGAAAATCAAAAACTATTCTATTTGAAAGAGAGGTGCCGACTGTGAAAGTCAATAAAATTCGTATGCGGGAAACAGTGATTTCCTACGCTTTCCTAGCACCAGTGTTATTCTTCTTTGTCATCTTTGTCTTGGCTCCTATGATTATGGGATTCATTACAAGTTTCTTTAACTACTCCATGACTAAATTTGAGTTTGTGGGCTTGGATAACTACATTCGCATGTTTAAAGACCCTGTCTTTGTGAAGTCTTTGATCAATACCGTTATCCTGGTTATTGGATCTGTTCCGATTGTGGTACTCTTCTCGCTCTTTGTAGCATCTCAAACCTATCATCAAAATGCCATTGCCCGTTCTTTCTATCGTTTCGTCTTCTTCCTTCCTGTAGTTACAGGTAGTGTTGCCGTAACGGTTGTATGGAAATGGATCTATGATCCACTATCAGGGATTCTAAACTTTGTCCTTAAGTCAAGCCATATCATCAGCCAAAATATTTCTTGGCTGGGTGACAAAAACTGGGCTTTGCTAGCGATTATGATCATCCTTTTGACAACATCTGTTGGTCAACCGATTATTCTTTATATCGCTGCCATGGGGAATATTGACAACTCACTTGTTGAAGCAGCGCGTGTTGATGGTGCGACTGAGTTCCAAGTGTTCTGGAAGATCAAATGGCCTAGCCTCCTTCCAACAACTCTTTACATCGCGATTATTACAACTATCAACTCATTCCAATGTTTCGCCTTGATTCAGCTCTTGACTTCTGGTGGTCCAAACTATTCAACAAGTACACTCATGTACTACCTTTACGAAAAAGCCTTCCAATTGACAGAGTACGGCTATGCAAATACCATCGGTGTCTTCTTGGCAGTGATGATTGCCATTGTCAGCTTTGCTCAATTCAAGATCCTCGGAAACGACGTAGAATACTAAAGAAAGGAGACAGTTATGCAACCTACACAAAAGAAACCCTTAACAGCTTTCACTGTTATCTCAACGATTATCTTGCTCTTGTTGACCGTACTGTTCATCTTTCCATTCTACTGGATCTTGACAGGGGCCTTCAAATCACAGCCTGATACCATTATGATTCCGCCACAGTGGTTCCCTAAAATGCCAACCATGGAAAACTTCCAACAACTCATGGTGCAAAACCCTGCTATGCAGTGGATGTGGAACTCTGTATTTATCTCACTGGTAACCATGTTCCTAGTCTGTGCAACCTCTTCCCTAGCAGGTTATGTCTTGGCTAAAAAACGTTTCTATGGTCAACGCATCCTCTTTGCAGTCTTTATCGCTGCCATGGCACTTCCAAAACAAGTTGTCCTTGTACCATTGGTACGTATCGTCAACTTCATGGGAATTCACGATACTCTTTGGGCAGTGATTTTGCCTTTGATTGGATGGCCATTCGGGGTCTTCCTCATGAAACAGTTCAGCGAAAACATCCCAACTGAATTGCTTGAATCAGCTAAAATCGACGGTTGTGGTGAGATTCGTACATTCTGGAGCGTAGCCTTCCCAATCGTGAAACCTGGATTTGCAGCCCTTGCAATCTTTACCTTCATCAATACTTGGAACGACTACTTTATGCAGTTGGTTATGTTGACTTCACGTCAAAACTTGACTATCTCACTCGGGGTTGCGACCATGCAGGCTGAAATGGCAACCAACTATGGTTTGATCATGGCGGGTGCAGCTCTTGCAGCCGTGCCAATCGTAACGGTCTTCCTTGTCTTCCAAAAATCCTTCACTCAAGGGATTACTATGGGAGCGGTTAAAGGTTAAGACCTTGCGAAAATCGAATTTAAACGACGTTAGCGTTACCTTGCCATACTTAAGTATTGCCTGCGGTTAGCTTTCTAGTTTGTTCTTCGATTTTCATTGAGTATAAGAGAATACAGAGTTATAAGTGTCTACAAAATGGAGAGTATGCAGTTGCTTCGTGAAGTTTTGTCAGACACTTATAAACTTAAGAATGAACTCTTTTCATGATACTAGTTAGAGTAGGTTCGTTTTATGGTAACTATTTTCCGCTTTAGTGGTATCTAAGATAAGCATCTTACGCTTATCTTAGACGGAATTTTTGAGACTGACGATGAAAGAGCAAAAGGCTCAAAAATTAGGAATGAAATACCGAGGAAATTTGCTTCCGTCCGCACTATTACAGGGAAATAGAGAAAAGATATTTCGAAACTTTAAAATAGTAACTATCAGAAACGAAGGAAACAGTATGATTTTTGACGATTTGAAAAACATCGCCTTTTACAAGGGAATCCATCACAATCTAGACAAGGCTATCGACTATCTCTATCAGCACCGTAAGGATTCTTTTGAACTCGGTAAGTATGAGATTGACGGGGATAAGGTCTTTCTAGTTGTTCAGGAAAATGTCCTTAATCAAGCTGAAAATGATCAGTTTGAGCACCATAAGAACTATGCAGACTTGCATTTGCTGGTAGAAGGACATGAATATTCGAGCTACGGTTCACGTATCAAAGATGAGGCAGTAGCATTCGACGAAGCGAGTGACATTGGCTTTGTCCATTGTCATGAAAAATACCCACTCTTGTTGGGCTATCACAATTTTGCGATTTTCTTCCCAGGAGAACCGCATCAGCCAAATGGCTATGCAGGTATGGAAGAGAAGGTTCGCAAATATCTCTTTAAAATTTTGATTTATTAAAAGAATCAGGAGGAGCAAACATGGCACAAAAAGGAGTAAGCCTTATCAAGGCAGCATTTGATACAGATAATTTTCTCATGCGTTTCAGTGAGAAGGTCTTGGATATCGTGACAGTCAATCTTCTTTTTGTCGTCTCTTGTTTGCCCATTGTGACGATTGGAGTGGCGAAAATCAGCCTCTATGAAACCATGTTTGAGATTAAGAGAAGCAGACGAGTTCCAGTTTTCAGAACCTATCTAAGAGCTTTCAAGCAAAATCTGAAACTGGGGCTTCAGTTAGGTTTGCTAGAGTTGGGCATTGTGTCATTAAGCCTTTTAGATCTCTATCTCTTCTGGGGCCAGACAGCTTTGCCTTTCCAGATTGTGAAAGCAATTTGTTTGGGGATTCTCATCTTCCTCACTCTGGTGATGCTAGCTAGTTATCCCATCGCTGCGCGCTATGATTTGTCTTGGAAAGAAGTGCTGCAAAAAGGGCTTATCTTGGCAAGTTTTAACTTTCCTTGGTTCTTCCTCATGCTAGCCATTCTCTTTCTCATAGTGATGGTTCTCTATCTGTCCGCCTTCACTCTCCTTTTGGGTGGATCGGCCTTTATCCTCTTTGGTTTTGGTTTGCTAGTCTTTCTCCAAGCAGGATTGATGGAGAAAATCTTCGCCAAATACCAGTAGGATGAGATCTTTCTGAAACTACTTTCAATCGTTACAGTTTCTAAAATACAAGTAGAAACTAAAATCTAAGTGTATACAAGATATTGAAAGCGATTTTCACAAAGTGTATACTAAACTTGTAAAAAATAGAACTGCTCTCAGCAGAAAAAAAGAAATCTTAGGAGAAAATCTATGTCAGATTTGAAAAAATACGAAGGTGTCATTCCAGCCTTCTACGCATGTTATGATGATCAAGGAGAAGTCAGTCCAGAGCGTACGCGTGCCTTGGTTCAATACTTCATTGATAAGGGTGTTCAAGGTCTCTATGTCAATGGTTCTTCTGGTGAATGTATTTACCAAAGTGTGGCAGACCGCAAGTTGATTTTGGAAGAAGTCATGGCAGTTGCCAAGGGCAAATTGACCATCATTGCTCACGTAGCTTGCAACAATACTAAAGACAGTATGGAGCTTGCTCGCCACGCGGAAAGCTTGGGAGTAGATGCTATCGCAACAATCCCACCAATTTACTTTCGCTTGCCTGAGTACTCAGTTGCCAAATACTGGAACGATATCAGTGCTGCAGCTCCAAACACAGATTATGTGATTTATAACATTCCTCAATTGGCAGGTGTTGCTCTGACTCCAAGTCTTTATACTGAAATGTTGAAGAATCCTCGTGTTATCGGTGTTAAGAACTCTTCTATGCCAGTTCAAGATATCCAAACCTTTGTCAGCCTTGGTGGAGAAGACCACATCGTCTTTAATGGCCCAGATGAACAATTCCTAGGTGGTCGCCTCATGGGTGCCAAAGCTGGTATTGGTGGTACTTATGGTGCGATGCCAGAACTCTTCTTGAAACTCAATGAGTTGATTGCAGAGAAAGATTTGGAAACAGCGCGTGAATTGCAGTATGCTATCAATGCAATCATTGGCAAGCTCACTTCTGCACATGGAAATATGTACGGTGTGATTAAGGAAGTCTTGAAGATCAATGAAGGCTTGAACATTGGTTCAGTTCGTTCGCCATTGACGCCAGTAACCGAAGAAGATCGCCCAGTTGTAGAAGCAGCAGCACAATTGATTCGTGAAACCAAGGAGCGCTTCCTCTAATCCATAAGGAGGTATTTATGACACACTACGTTGCAATTGATATCGGTGGAACCAACATCAAATATGGTTTGATTGACCAAGAAGGCCAACTTGTTGAATCGCATGAAATGCCAACCGAGGCGCATAAGGGTGGACCTCATATCTTACAAAAGACAAAAGATATCGTAGCCAGCTATATAGAAAAAGGCCCAGTAGCAGGTGTTGCCATTTCTTCTGCTGGGATGGTGGATCCAGACAAGGGTGAGATTTTCTATGCCGGCCCGCAAATTCCTAACTACGCAGGAACCCAGTTCAAAAAGGAAATCGAGAGGAGCTTTGCAATTCCTTGCGAAATTGAAAATGATGTCAACTGCGCAGGTCTTGCTGAGGCAGTATCTGGTTCAGGCAAGGGAGCGAGTGTGACACTTTGCTTGACCATTGGAACAGGTATCGGTGGTTGCTTGATTATGGATGGGAAAGTCTTCCATGGATTTAGCAACTCAGCTTGCGAAGTCGGTTATATGCATATGCAGGATGGAGCTTTCCAAGACCTGGCTTCTACGACAGCCTTGGTAGAGTATGTAGCAGCAGCTCATGGAGATTCAGTTGATCAGTGGAATGGTCGACGCATTTTCAAGGAAGCTACAGAAGGAAACAAGATCTGTATGGCTGGCATTGACCGCATGGTAGACTATCTAGGAAAAGGTCTGGCAAATATTTGCTACGTTGCCAATCCAGAAGTGGTCATTCTCGGTGGCGGGATCATGGGGCAAGAGGCTATCCTCAAACCGAAGATCCGCACAGCCTTGAAGGCGGCCTTGGTGCCAAGCCTAGCTGAAAAAACACGATTAGAATTTGCCCATCACCAAAACACAGCAGGGATGTTGGGAGCCTATTATCATTTTATACTCAATGAAAATCAAAAAGCAAAGTAGGAAGCTAGCCGTAGGCAGTACTTGAGTACGGCAAGGTGAAGCTGACGTGGTTTGAATTTGATTTTCGAAGAGTATCAAAACAAAACAATCCTAGTTTGGAATTATAGAATTAAGAAAAACACTGAATCACTACTTGAGTGAAAACTGTTTTGCTTAATTCTTTTTTTATTGAAAAATTTAAGCCAAAGGATGTAATCGTGAGAAACTAGGAGAAAATAAGCATCTTGTATGAAAGGTTGAAGCGAGAGCAATTCTATCATAAAATTCAACTAGTGTTTAGTTTGAGTAAATGAGAAAATGTGGAAAAGTGATATAATGAGATGGGCGAAAATTGGTAAATTAGAATTTGTAGAGGTGAAAAAAATGTAATGGCAACCTATTCACCTGAAGTCGAAATCATATAAAATTACGAGGAGATTGTAAGATGAGTAATTATATAAAATTAAATGAAGATAGATGGAATAATGTAAAAAATGACTATACTGAGCCATTGACACAGGAAGAATTAGAAGAAATTAGAAAGCATCCAATCTCTGTTGCCTTAACTGTTGGGGAAAAAGTCCCCACAGAATGGTTTGAAAAAGCCAAGGGAAAAAAGATATTAGGGTTAGCTTGTGGTGGTGGACAGCAGGGTCCCGTTTTTGCTGTGAAAGGTTATGATGTCACCATCATGGATTTTTCTAAATCACAATTAGAAAGAGATGAGATGGTTGCAAAAAGAGAAGGCCTAAAAATCAATACGGTTCAAAGCGATATGACAAAAGCATTTCCATTTGAAGATGAAACTTTTGATATTATTTTTAATCCGGTTTCAAATGTATATATAGAAGATTTAGATAACATGTATAAAGAAGCCTCTCGCGTATTGAAAAAGGGCGGTTTGTTAATGGTCGGATTTATGAATCCTTGGATCTACATGTATGATGCTGACACTGTATGGGACAAACCCGATGAGGAATTACTGTTAAAGTTTTCAATCCCTTTTAATTCAAGAGAGCTTGAAGAGGAAGGCAAAATCACCATCAATCCAGAATATGGATATGAATTTAGCCATACCTTAGAAAGTCAGATTAGAGGACAACTAAAAAACGGCCTCGCTATGATCGATTTTTATGAATCGTGTGACAAAAGACATCGATTATCACGGTATGGAAATGACTACATCGCTACACTCTGCATTAAACTATGATCTTATAGAACGTACTTCTGAAGAATAGCTCGTTTTATTTTACGATTAGAATTTGTCCATCACCAAAACACAGCAGGTGTGTTGGGAGCCTATTATCATTTTATACTCAATGAAAATCAAAGAGCAAAGTGAAGCTGACGTGGTTTGAAGAGATTTTCGAAGAGTATTAAAACAAAATAATCCTAGTTTGGTTTAACCAAACTAGGATTTTCTAACACGTTTTTGTCTACGATAGCCGTTGAGCTTTTTGTTTTCCCAATAACTATTAAAGATTTTTTCTTTGCTATCGCGATTGATTTCTAAAAAGTAGGCATAAATCAAATCTATTAAAATGAGCATAGGGAGTTGAGCGGAAATACGCTGGATGTAAGAAGATTGACTATGGCTTGCCACAAGGACCGTTTCGGTGTAGGCCTGACTGTTTTTGTTTGGAGCGCTGGTAAATAAAATGGTCTTGGCACCCATTTCCTTGGCATCCAACAAACTATCGAGGACGGATTGGGTAGTTCCTGATAGGGAAAAGCCAAGTACCAGACAGTTTTCATCCATGATACTGGTCGTCCAAGCAAAGCCATCCTGATCGGTCAAAGCTTCACAGACAACACCTAGTCGCATAAAGCGCAGTTTCATCTCACGGGCAATCAGACCAGAACTTCCCGTCCCAAAGAAGTAAACTCGTTCTGCGTCATCGATTAATTGGGCGACGCGTTCCAGTTGTTCTTCGTCAATCAAATCCTGTGTTTGTTCTCGCATGATACTGTAGCTTCGCAAAACACGTTTGGTTAAAGGACTGTGTTTGTGCGAATGAGTGTCCGGTTTACTAGCCTGGTGCTGGTATTGAAAGACGAATTCTCGGTAGCCTGTAAAACCACACTTTTTGGCAAAGCGGGTCAAGGCTGCTTGGGAGATATGTAATTTCTGGGTAACTTGCTGAGAAGAGAGATCATCTTGGATCGTTTCAGCTTGCAAAAAATAGCGAGCGATTTCTTGCTCGAGCTCGGTTAATTCTTCAAAATGGAGGTCGATTATGGTTGCGATATCTGGCTTGTTCATGAGGCTCCTTTTTATGAGTCAAAGTCTTAAAGGTTAACGCTTTCCTAACTATTACTATCATTATATCATAGAAAATAGGATAACCAAATAAAAAGGCATTTTCAGTTAAAAGTCAAAAAATGCTTCGACTTTTCCAAGAGTTTCTCCGTAAAATATGGTACAATGAAATGTACTGAGCTTTACCTGTTTGCTCTATTATTTTAGGGGAAATAAGGGTAAAAATCAGAAATTTTTCTAGAAAAGAGTCTTAGCTGTATGAGAAAATTTAATAGCCATTCGATTCCGATTCGGCTTAATTTATTATTTGCGATTGTCATCCTGCTCTTTATGGCCATTATTGGTCGTTTGTTATACATGCAGGTGCTCAATAAAGATTTCTATGAAACAAAATTGGCCTCAGCCAGCCAAACAAGGGTAACAACCAGTTCAGCTCGTGGACAGATCTATGATGCGGCAGGGAAACCCTTGGTAGAAAATACTGTCAAGCAAGTTGTTTCTTTCACACGAAACAATAAAATGACAGCAACTGAATTGAAGGAGACAGCCAAGAAACTCCTCACGTATGTAAATGTAACCTCTCCTGATCTGACAGATCGACAGATTGCAGACTACTACTTGGCGGACCAGGATATTTACAAAAAAACAGTCGAATCCTTGCCAAGCGACAAACGCCTGGATTCAGATGGGAACCGCTTATCGGAAGCGACACTTTACAATAATGCGGTTGAAAGCATTGACGTGAGTCAACTTAATTATACAGATGACCAGAAAAAGGAAATCTATCTCTTTAGTCAGCTCAATGCCGTTGAAAATTTTGCAACGGGAACCATTTCTACGGACGCCTTAGATGATACCCAAGTTGCTCTCGTTGCATCAGCGTCCAAGGAATTACCAGGTATCAGCATTTCAACCTCATGGGATCGTAAAGTACTGGATACATCTTTATCAACAATCGTTGGTAGCGTTTCAAATGAGAAGTCAGGACTTCCAGCTGAGGAAGTTGATGCTTATCTCAAAAAAGGGTATTCTCTCAATGACCGAGTGGGAACTTCCTATCTTGAAAAGCAATATGAAGATGTTCTTCAAGGCAAACGCTCCGTCAAAGAAATCCACCTCGACAAACACGGAAATATGGAAAGTGTGGAAAATGTCGAAGAAGGAAGCAAAGGAAACAATATCAAGTTAACGGTTGACCTAGCTTTCCAGAATGGTGTGGATGACCTACTCAAGAGCTACTTTAACTCAGAGTTGGGTAACGGTGGAGCCAAATATTCTGAAGGGGTTTACGCCGTAGCCCTTAATCCTAAAACCGGAGCAGTTTTGGCCATGTCAGGTGTCAAGCATGATGTCGAATCCGGAAAATTAAGTTCAGATTCGCTTGGAACGATAACCAATGTCTTTGTGCCAGGATCTGTCGTTAAGGCAGCGACCATCAGCTCTGGTTGGGAAAATGGAGTCTTGTCAGGTAATCAAACCTTGACAGACCAGCCGATTGTTTTCCAAGGTTCGGCCCCTATCAATTCATGGTATACCTTGTCCTATGGCTCTTTCCCTATCACAGCAGTTGAGGCTTTGGAATACTCTTCTAATACTTACATGGTTCAAACTGCGCTAGGAATCATGGGACAAACCTACACACCAAATATGACAGTCGCAACGGGACAGTTAGAGACTGCAATGGGCAAATTGCGATCAACCTTTGGGGAATATGGACTCGGAGCTTCAACAGGGATTGACCTCCCAGATGAATCTACAGGATTTACGCCAAAAGAATTTGATTTGGGGAACTATATCAATAATTCCTTTGGTCAGTTTGACAACTACACACCGATGCAGCTAGCCCAGTATGTCGCAACCATTGCAAACAATGGCGTACGTTTGGCTCCTCACATCGTTGAAGGGGTTTATGGAAACAATGACCAAGGTGGCTTAGGTAGTCTGGTTCAAGAAACAGCCACTAAGGAACTAAACAAGGTCAATATTTCAGAATCAGATATGGCTATCTTGCAGCAAGGTTTCTATCAAGTTTCGCATGGAACGAGTGCTCTGACAACTGGTCGTGCCTTTTCAAATGGCGCAGCCGTTTCCATCAGTGGGAAAACGGGTACTGCCGAAAGTTACGTTAATGGCGGTCAAAAAGCCAATAATACCAACGCAGTCGCCTATGCACCGACCGAAAATCCCCAAATCGCAGTCGCAGTCGTCTTTCCTCATAACACCAACCTTACAAACGGTGTCGGACCTTCTATTGCACGCGACATTATCAATCTTTATCACCAACACCATCCAATGAATTAGAAAGGAACTTATGCTGTATCCAACACCTATTGCCAAGCTGATTGATAGCTATTCAAAGCTTCCGGGTATCGGGATTAAAACGGCTACCCGCCTAGCCTTCTATACCATTGGAATGTCTGATGATGATGTCAATGAATTTGCCAAAAATCTCCTGTCTGCTAAGCGGGAATTGACCTATTGTTCCATCTGTGGCCGTTTAACGGATGATGATCCTTGCTCGATCTGTACGGACCCGACTCGAGACCAGACAACCATCTTGGTGCTAGAGGATAGTCGCGATGTGGCTGCTATGGAAAACATCCAAGAATACCACGGACTCTATCACGTCTTGCACGGCCTCATTTCTCCGATGAATGGTATCAGCCCAGACGATATCAACCTCAAGAGTCTCATGACCCGTCTTATGGATAGTGAGGTTTCAGAAGTGATCGTGGCAACCAATGCGACAGCGGATGGAGAAGCGACATCTATGTATCTCTCTCGTCTCCTCAAGCCAGCTGGCATCAAGGTCACTCGCCTAGCACGAGGACTAGCCGTGGGAGCAGATATCGAGTATGCGGACGAAGTCACACTCTTACGAGCCATTGAAAATCGGACAGAGTTGTAGGAGTAGACAAATTTACGAACTAAATTCATTTATAAGAAAATTAAGGAGACCGACTTTGATGTTATAGGTCTCTTTTATGTTTCTTGAATTCTAGTACCATGTTCAAGTTTCAAAAAAGAAGCAAATATGATATACTAAAGAACGAGTATTCTATTAGAATTAGGACAAGCAATATGAAACAAACAATTATTCTTTTATACGGTGGGCGTAGTGCAGAGCGTGAAGTCTCTGTCCTTTCAGCTGAAAGTGTGATGCGTGCGGTCAACTACGACCATTTCACTGTCAAAACTTTCTTTATCAGCCAGTCAGGTGACTTTATCAAAACACAGGAATTTAGCCAGACCCCAGGTCAAGAAGATCGTCTCATGACCAATGCGACTATTGACTGGGATAAGAAAATAGCGCCAAGTGCCATCTACGAAGAAGGCGCAGTGGTCTTTCCAGTTCTTCATGGTCCGATGGGAGAAGATGGCTCTGTTCAAGGATTCCTTGAAGTTTTGAAAATGCCCTATGTCGGCTGCAATATCTTGTCATCCAGCCTTGCCATGGATAAAATCACGACCAAGCGTGTCTTGGAGTCTGCTGGGATTGCCCAAGTACCTTATGTGGCTATCGTCGAAGGTGATGATGTGACTGCTAAAATAGCTGAAGTTGAAGAAAAACTGACTTATCCAGTCTTCACGAAGCCGTCAAACATGGGTTCAAGTGTCGGTATTTCTAAGTCTGAAAACCAAGAGGAACTCCGTCAAGCTTTGGAACTTGCCTTCCAATATGACAGCCGTGTCTTGGTAGAGCAAGGGGTGAATGCCCGTGAAATCGAGGTTGGTCTCTTGGGCAACTACGATGTGAAGAGCACTTTGCCAGGTGAAGTGGTCAAGGATGTTGCCTTTTATGACTATGATGCCAAATATATCGATAACAAGATTACCATGGACATCCCAGCCAAGATTAGTGATGATGTAGTAGCTGTCATGCGTCATAATGCTGAAACAGCCTTCCGTGCGATCGGTGGCCTCGGTCTGTCTCGTTGTGATTTCTTCTATACAGATAAGGGCGAGATTTTCCTAAATGAGCTTAATACTATGCCAGGTTTCACCCAGTGGTCTATGTATCCACTACTTTGGGACAATATGGGAATCAGCTACCCAGAACTAATCGAGCGTTTGGTTGACCTTGCTAAGGAGAGCTTTAACAAGCACGAAGCGCATTTGCTATAAAATGAAAGAAGGGGTAGAAGCCAGAATCGTCACTGTAGGTGATTAGAGTTCTCGGACTTCAACCCTTTTTAAAGGAGTAGAAATGAAACTAACAATCCATGAAGTCGCCCAAGCTGTTGGAGCTAAAAATGATGTCAGTATCTTTGAGGATGCCCAGTTAGAAAAGGCTGAGTTTGACAGTCGTTTGATTGGGACGGGAGATTTGTTTGTGCCCCTCAAAGGTGCACGTGATGGTCATGACTTTATCGAAACAGCTTTTGAAAATGGTGCAGCAGTAACCTTGTCTGAGAAAGAGGTTGCAAATCATCCCTACATTTTAGTAGATGACGTTTTGTCTGCCTTTCAAACCCTAGCTGCCTACTATCTTGAAAAAACAGCAGTTGATGTCTTTGCGGTAACGGGTTCAAATGGTAAAACAACGACCAAGGATATGTTGGCGCACTTGCTATCAACAACCTACAAGACCTACAAAACTCAAGGCAATTACAATAACGAGATTGGACTTCCCTACACAGTTCTCCACATGCCTGAAGGGACAGAAAAGTTGGTCTTGGAGATGGGGCAGGATCACTTGGGAGATATCCATCTTTTGTCTGAATTGGCTCATCCTAAGACAGCCATCGTGACCTTGGTTGGAGAGGCTCATTTGGCCTTTTTCAAAGACCGTTCGGAGATTGCTAAAGGGAAAATGCAAATTGCTGATGGTATGGCACCAGGTTCTTTGCTTTTGGCACCAGCTGACCCGATTGTAGAGGACTACTTGCCTACAGATAAAAAAGTGATCCGTTTTGGGCAAGGAGCTGAGTTAGAAATCACAGACTTGGTAGAGCGCAAGGATAGTCTGACCTTTAAGGCGAATTTCTTGGAACAAGCCCTCGATTTGCCAGTGACAGGTAAGTACAATGCCGCCAATGCTATGATTGCTGCTTATGTGGCTCTACAAGAAGGAGTTTCAGAGGAGCAAATTCATCAGGCCTTTCAGAACCTAGAATTGACCCGCAATCGTACTGAGTGGAAGAAGGCAGCCAATGGAGCAGATATTCTGTCTGACGTATACAATGCCAATCCAACTGCTATGAAGTTGATTTTGGAGACATTCTCTGCCATTCCAGCTAATGAAGGGGGCAAGAAAATCGCTGTCTTAGCGGACATGAAGGAACTCGGCGATCAGTCTGTTCAACTCCATAACCAGATGATTTTGAGTCTGTCACCAGATGTGCTGGATACCGTGATTTTCTACGGAGAAGACATTGCAGAATTGGCTCAACTTGCCAGTCAAATGTTCCCAATCGGTCACGTTTTCTACTTCAAAAAAACAGCTGATGAGGACCAATTTGAAGACCTAGTCAAGCAGGTTAAGGAAAGCCTCGGTGCCAATGACCAAATTTTGCTTAAAGGCTCTAACTCCATGAATCTAGCCAAGTTGGTAGAAAGTTTAGAAAATGAATGCAAGTGATTTTGCCAAGTATCTGCAAAGAATGCTAGCCATTACGGATACTGGATTAACCTTTACAAAAGATCCTTTCGACCGTGAGCGTTACGAGGACTTGCGAAGTCTGTTATCTGAAATGTTGAATCAGGTATCAGACTTTGATGCAGAAGAAGTGGCAGAAGTCTTGAAACCAACGTCCGCTTATGCAACTCCTCTGATGGACGTCCGTGCTTGGATTGTTGAGGATGAAAAAGTATGTTTAGTTAGAGGAAAAGGTGAGGATAGTTGGGCTTTGCCAGGTGGTTTTGGTGAAGTTGGCTATTCTCCAACCGAAAATATTCTTAAAGAAATTGAAGAAGAAACCGGCTTTACAGCAAAAGCTGAAAGGTTACTTGCAGTTTTTGATACCAATCGTTTCCAACTACAGAGCAAACAATATGCAAAGTTTGTCTTTGAATGTAAGCTTCTTGATGGACAATTTCAAGAAAATCAAGAAATTGCTGAGCTTCAATTTTTTGCCATTGACCAATTGCCAGTCTTATCTGAAAAACGCATCACCAAGGACCAAATGGAGATTCTCTGGCAAGTTTATAAAGGACAAAGAGACCAATATCTTGACTGAGAAGATTATTATCGTATTTCTGAATTCATTTTTTTCTATTGGCATGGTATAATATGTGAGAAGATTTTGAAATATAATGAGGAATATTAAATGAATTTATGGGATATTTTCTTTACGACGAAAGCCACAGAACCACCCCAATTTGATCTTGTCTGGTATGTAAGTATATTTACTTTATTAGCTTTGACCTTCTATGCTTCTTATCGCTATTACGATAAAAAAGTCTATCAACGTTTTTTCCAAATTTTACAAGCTGTCCAGTTGATTCTTCTCTATAGTTGGTACTGGGGAAATCACATGCCGCTGTCAGAAAGTTTACCATTTTATCATTGTCGTATGGCGATGTTTGTAGTGCTATTACTTCCTGGTAAGTCAATGTACAAGCAATATTTTTCTCTACTTGGAATCTTTGGAACGCTGGCGGCTTTTGTTTATCCAGTACCAGATGCCTATCCTTTTCCCCACATAGCCATCCTATCTTTCATTTTTGGTCACCTAGCTCTTCTAGGAAATTCTTTGGTTTACTTATTTAGACAGTATGACCCTCGATTATTGGATGTTAAGAGGATTGTTTTATTAACCTTCTCACTTAATGCTCTGATTTTTGTGGTTAATTTAGTGACTGGAGGAGATTATGGATTCTTGACAAAGCCACCATTGGTTGGTGATCATGGCTTAGTGGCCAATTATCTGATTGTGTCGCTGGTGTTAGCTACAGCTATTAGTTTGACAAAGAAAGTATTAGAAGCTTTTTTAGAGCAGAAAGCAGAAACAATACTTGTGAAGAAAGCTTAATTTTAAGCTTTCTTTTTTTGTAAAAACCGATACTTTTTTTAAAGTAAGGCTGTTAAGATAAAAAAATTGAAATAAAAAGTGAAAAAATGACTAGGAAATTTATCAAAATCTAAGCACAATAAGATTTTTTGTGTTATAATATTCTTTGAATAGCTATGCCCAAACATAGTTATTAAATAGAAGTGAGAAACTTGGAAGACAGAGAGGATGCGATGTAATGACTAGAGATGGTTTTTTTACAGGCTTAGATATCGGAACTAGCTCGATTAAAGTGCTAGTAGCTGAGCATAGAGATGGCGAAGTAAATGTAATTGGTGTTAGCAATGCCAAAAGTAAAGGTGTAAAAGACGGAATTATTGTTGATATTGAAGCAGCTGCTTCAGCGATCAAATCCGCAATCACACAGGCAGAAGAGAAAGCTGGTATTTCTATTAAGTCTGTTAACGTTGGCCTTCCAGCAAACCTCTTGCAGGTTGAACCAACACAAGGAATGATTCCTGTAACTTCAGATACTAAAGAAATCACAGATCAAGATGTTGAAAATGTTGTCAAATCAGCTTTGACAAAGAGCATGACTCCTGACCGTGAAGTGATTACCTTTATTCCAGAAGAATTCATTGTGGATGGTTTCCAAGGAATTCGTGACCCTCGTGGTATGATGGGTGTCCGCTTGGAAATGCGTGGTCTGCTTTACACAGGTCCTCGTACAATTCTACACAATCTTCGCAAGACGGTTGAGCGTGTAGGTATTCATGTTGATAATGTGATTATTTCACCTTTGGCAATCGTGAACTCCGTTCTCAATGAAGGTGAACGTGAATTTGGTGCGACTGTCATTGACATGGGTGGAGGTCAGACTACTGTAGCGACTATCCGCAACCAAGAATTGCAGTTCACTAACATCTACCAAGAAGGTGGAGATTACGTTACTAAAGACATCTCTAAAGTCTTGAAAACATCTCAAAAAATTGCAGAAAGTTTGAAACTGAACTATGGTGAAGCTTACGTTCCACTTGCAAGTAACGAAACTTTCCAAGTTGAAGTAATTGGTGAAGTAGAACCTGTTGAAGTAACAGAAAGCTATTTGGCAGAAATTATCTCAGCACGTATCAAACATATCTTTGACCAAATCAAACAAGAGTTGGAAAGAAGACACTTGTTAGATTTGCCAGGAGGTATCGTCCTTATCGGTGGAAATGCAATTTTGCCAGGAATTGTTGAATTAGCCCAAGAAGTATTTGGTGTTCGCGTAAAACTCTATGTACCAAATCAAGTTGGAATTCGCAACCCTGCATTTGCGCACGTGATTAGCTTGTCTGAGTTTGCTGGTAAATTGACTGAAGTCAATCTTCTTGCCCAAAAAGCAGTTAAAGGAGATGAATTCCTTCGTCAAAAACCAATCAACTTTGGCATTCCAAATCAACGTTTGAATCCAGTAGCGCAACCAAGTCCAGCACAAGCAGCTCCAGCTGAAGCTGTGCAGGAAGCTCCAGTTGCTCCCAAGGAAGAATTCCAAGCAAGTTCTCAAAGTAAACCGAAGCTAACAGAACGTTTCCGTGGTTTGATCGGAAGCATGTTTGATGAATAAAAGAGGATAAGAAATTATGACATTTTCATTTGATACAGCAGCAGCTCAAGGCGCAGTTATTAAGGTAATTGGTGTCGGTGGTGGTGGTGGTAACGCCATTAACCGCATGGTTGACGAAGGTGTTGCTGGTGTAGAATTTATCGCAGCCAACACTGATGTACAAGCCCTTAGCAGTACGAAAGCAGAAACAGTTATCCAACTTGGTCCTAAATTGACTCGTGGTTTGGGTGCTGGAGGTCGTCCAGAAGTTGGACGTAAAGCTGCAGAAGAAAGTGAAGAAGCTTTGACGGAAGCTATCACTGGAGCAGACATGGTCTTTATCACTGCAGGTATGGGTGGTGGATCTGGTACAGGTGCAGCCCCTGTTATTGCACGTATCGCTAAAGATCTTGGTGCTCTTACAGTTGGTGTTGTGACACGTCCTTTCGGATTTGAAGGAAGCAAACGTGGCCAGTACGCTGTAGAAGGAATCAACGAACTTCGCGAGCATGTTGATACTTTGTTGATTATCTCTAACAACAACTTGCTTGAAATTGTTGATAAGAAAACGCCACTTCTTGAAGCTCTTAGCGAAGCAGATAACGTTCTTCGCCAAGGTGTTCAAGGGATTACTGACTTGATCACGAACCCAGGATTGATTAACCTTGACTTTGCTGACGTGAAAACTGTAATGGCCAACAAAGGGAATGCCCTTATGGGGATCGGTATCGGTAGTGGTGAAGAACGCGTTGTTGAAGCGGCTCGTAAAGCAATTTACTCTCCACTTCTTGAAACAACAATCGATGGTGCAGAGGATGTCATCGTCAATGTTACTGGTGGTCTTGATTTGACCTTGATTGAAGCAGAAGAAGCTTCAGAAATCGTCAACCAAGCAGCTGGCCAAGGTGTAAACATCTGGCTTGGAACATCAATTGATGAAAGCATGAAGGATGAAATCCGTGTTACAGTTGTAGCGACAGGTGTTCGTCAAGAGCGCGTGGAAAAAGTAGTTGGAGCTCGTAACAACCAACCAGTTGGACGACCATCAACTAAAGCGCCACAAGCACACACATTTGACCGTCAATTCGACTTGGAAGAGACAGCAGAATTGCCTAAATCAAGCCCACGTCGCTTTGAAACAAACCAAGCCTCTGCTTTTGGAGACTGGGACTTGCGTCGTGAGTCTATTGTTCGCCAAACAGATCCAGTTGTTTCACCAGTAGAACGCTTCGAAACACCAGTTTCACAAGATGAAGATGAATTGGATACACCTCCATTCTTCAAAAATCGTTAATCAATGAATTTGAAAAAAAATACTGAATTAGTTTTTCAGCAAATAGCTGATGCTAGTCAAGAAGCCAACCGTGCTCTAGATGCTGTTTCAGTAATCGCAGTGACAAAGTATGTAGATGTACAAACAGCGGAAGCCTTGCTTCCGCTTGGTGTCCGTCATATAGGTGAAAATCGAGTCGATAAATTTTTAGAAAAATATCAGGCCTTGAAAGATTACCCAGTTACTTGGCATTTAATAGGAACACTACAGAGACGGAAAGTGAAAGAAGTAATCCCATATGTGGATTACTTTCATGCTTTAGATTCCCTTAAGTTAGCCCAGGAAATTCAAAAGAGAACAGATCATGTTATCAAGTGTTTCTTGCAGGTCAATATTTCTGGGGAAGAAAGCAAGCATGGGTTTTCAAAAGAAGAATTGCTAGAACTTTTGCCAGAATTGGCTAAGTTAGATCAGATTGAGTATGTTGGTTTAATGACCATGGCTCCTTTTGAGGCAGACAGTGATGAATTGAAAGAAATTTTCAAGGATACGCAGGCTCTGCAAGCAGAAATTAGAGAAAAACAAATCCCTAATATGCCGATGACAGAGCTAAGCATGGGAATGAGTCGTGATTTTAAAGAAGCGATTCAGTTCGGCTCAACCTTTGTTCGAATCGGTACAGCATTTTTTAAATAGGAGAGAGCTATGTCTTTAAAAGATAGATTCGATAAATTTATAGATTATTTTACAGAAGACGGAGAAGAAACGACTAACTACCAGACTCAACAAGAGGAAACAGTTAGCCCAGCCATCTCATCTTCTAAAGAATTACCAGCACCTGCTCAGTCAGGATCAGCAAAAGATGCAAATATTACTCGTCTTCATGCGCGTCAGCAAGAATTGGCAATGCAAAGCCATCGTTCAGATGAGAAAGTGACAATTGACGTTCGCTATCCAAGAAAATATGAAGATGCAACTGAGATTGTAGATTTGTTGGCTGGAAATGAAAGTATTTTGATTGATTTCCAATATATGACAGAGGTTCAAGCCCGTCGTTGCCTTGATTACTTGGACGGAGCCCGCCATGTCTTAGCTGGGAATATGAAAAAAGTTGCGAGTACGATGTATCTATTGACGCCTGTCAACGTTGTCGTGAATATTGAAGATATCAAACTTCCAGATGAATCACAAAGCGCTGAGTTTGGTTTTGATATTAAACGAAATAGAGCAAGATAATGATTTTCTTAATCCGTTTAATCCAAAATGCGGTCAGCATTTATTCCATCATTCTCGTTGCATTTGCTCTTCTTTCATGGTTTCCAAATGCCTATGAAAGCCAGCTAGGTCGCCTAGTTATCAGACTTGCTCGTCCAGTTATTGAGCCACTTCGTAAACTCAATCTACAATTTGCTGGTCTTGACTTTACGGTTTGGGCAGCGCTGATTCTAATTCAGTTTGTTGGAAATCTCTTAACACGACTAGTCTTATTACTATGACAGCAAATCGAGCCATTTATCAGCATTTTTCCCAAGATGATATTCCCTTTATTGATAAGGGTTTAGAGTGGTTCAAGCGGGTAGAAGATACATATGCGCCGGTACTTACTCCTTTTATCAATCCCCATCAGGAACAGATTTTGAGGGTGATAGCTGGGACATATGGACTGGGTTGCCAAAGTAGTGGTGATGTTCTTCCGACAGAGTCGGTTCGAGTTCTTCTCTATCCAGATTACTTTGAACCGGAGATATCAGACTTTGAAATGGCCCTGTTGGAAATTTGCTATCCGAGTAAGTTTGAACAACTGAGTCATGGAAAAATATTGGGAACAATTATCAACCAACTAGGAATTGACCGTAAATTATTTGGTGATATCTTGGTAGATGAAAAGAGAGCACAGATTTTTGTCAATCGTGATTTCATTCCTCTTTTTCAGGATGGAATAAGAAAGATTGGCAGACTTCCTGTATCGCTGGAGGAACGTCCTTTTACCGATAGGATTTTGTCTAAAATTGATTATAGAGAACGAGAAATTTTAGTTTCGAGTTTTCGATTGGATGCCCTCTTATCAAGTGCCTTGAAATTATCTAGAAACCAAGCTAGTCAACTGATAGAGAAAAAATCTGTCCAAGTAAATTATCATCTGGTTGAAAAATCTGATTACCAGGTCGCAGTTGGAGATTTGATCAGTGTGAGAAAGTTTGGTCGTTTGAAAGTTGTCAAAGACAATGGTCAGACCAAAAAGGATAAGAAAAAACTAACAGTCCGGCTACTTTTAAGCAAGTGAGAAAAAATATGTCGATTACACCACAAGAAATAAGTGATAAAGCTTTCTCAAGAACATTCAGAGGCTACAATCAGGAAGAAGTTGACCTATTTCTAGATAAGATTTACTTTGAATTAGAGGAGATGATTCGATACAAAGATGAAACTGAACTCTATATCAAAAAACTAGAAGAACGTCTTTCCTATTATACGAATGATATTCCTAAGAGAACAGTAACAAGCGAGCAAGAACCAGAAGCAATTAATGATTCTATTTTTTATTAAGTAAGTGAGGAAAAGTATGCCAATTACATCGTTAGAAATTAAAGATAAAACCTTTGGCACAAGATTTAGAGGTTTTGACCCAGAAGAAGTAGACGAGTTTCTTGATATCGTTGTTCGTGATTATGAAGACTTGGTTCGTAGTAATCACGATAAAGAGACACACATCAAAAGTTTGGAAGAACGTTTGTCTTACTTTGATGAGATGAAGGATTCCTTGAGTCAGTCAGTTTTGATTGCTCAAGATACAGCGGAGCGTGTTAAACAAGCTGCTCAAGAACGTTCAAACAATATTATTCAACAAGCTGAACAAGATGCTCAGCGTTTGCTTGAAGAAGCGAAATACAAGGCAAATGAAATTCTCCGTCAGGCTACAGATAATGCGAAGAGAGTGGCTGTTGAGACAGAAGAGTTGAAGAATAAGAGCCGTGTATTCCATCAACGCCTCAAGTCTACGATTGAAAGTCAGTTAGCAATTGTTGAGTCATCTGATTGGGAAGATATTCTTCGCCCAACAGCTACTTACCTTCAGACAAGTGATGAAGCCTTTAAAGAAGTGGTGGGTGAAGTTCTTGGTGAAACTGTATCTTTACAACCAGAGGAAGAACCTATTGATATGACTCGTCAATTCACACCAGAAGAGGTTGCTGAATTACAAGCTCGTATCGAGGCTGGTAACAAAGAATTAGCTGAGTTTGAAGCTCAACAAAATCAACAGACAGAAGAAAGTGACCAGCATGAAGAGTCAGTTGAAGTAGAAGCTACTGCGGCAACTGAGAACGATGCAAATAAAGAATCTGTTCTTATCCTATAAAAAATGTGAGAACAAGATCCAACCAACTATATTTTCAGCGAGTGGGAGATGGTGAGAGTCCTGCAATCCCTAGTGGTTAGATTATCCTCTCAATAAATCCAGTCCGAAAACAGTAAGACTGGACGTTCCCCACGTTACGGGAAAAGAGGAAAAGAGACCCTGTCTTTTTTCGAACAAAGGTGGTACCACGATTTTCGTCCTTTTTGCGAATCGTGGTTTTTATTTTGTCAATTTAAATTAAAGGAGTAACAATGAAACTTAAAGAAACCCTCAATCTAGGGAAAACAGACTTTCCTATGCGTGCTGGTCTTCCAACCAAAGAACCAGTTTGGCAAAAAGAATGGGAAGAAGCAAAACTTTACCAACGTCGTCAAGAATTGAACCAAGGAAAACCACATTTCACTTTGCATGATGGACCTCCGTATGCAAACGGAAATATCCACGTTGGACATGCCATGAACAAGATTTCTAAAGATATTATTGTTCGTTCTAAGTCTATGTCAGGATTTTACGCCCCTTATATCCCAGGTTGGGATACACATGGATTGCCAATCGAGCAAGTCTTGGCAAAACAGGGCGTTAAACGCAAAGAAATGGACTTGGTTGAGTACTTGAAACTTTGCCGCGAGTACGCTCTTTCTCAAGTAGATAAACAACGTGAAGACTTTAAACGTTTGGGTGTTTCTGGTGACTGGGAAAATCCTTATGTGACTTTGACTCCAGACTATGAAGCAGCTCAGATCCGTGTCTTTGGTGAAATGGCTAAGAAAGGCTACATCTACCGTGGTGCCAAGCCAGTTTACTGGTCTTGGTCATCTGAATCAGCTCTTGCTGAAGCGGAAATTGAATACCATGACTTGCTTTCAACTTCCCTTTACTATGCTAACCGCGTCAAAGACGGAAAAGGTGTCCTAGATACAGACACTTACATCGTAGTTTGGACAACTACTCCATTTACTATCACAGCTTCTCGTGGTTTGACAGTTGGAGCTGATATTGACTACGTAGTCGTTCAACCAGCTGGTGAATCTCGTAAGTTTGTAGTTGCTTCAGAATTGTTGAACAGTTTGTCTGAGAAATTTGGTTGGGCGGATGTTCAAGTCTTGGCGACCTACCGTGGTCAAGAATTGAACCACATTGTGACAGTCCACCCATGGGATACAGCTGTAGATGAGTTGGTGATCCTTGGTGACCACGTTACGACTGACTCTGGTACTGGTATTGTCCATACAGCCCCTGGTTTTGGTGAGGACGACTACAATGTCGGTGTTGCCAACGGCTTGGAAGTTGCTGTAACAGTTAACGAACGCGGTATTATGATGGAAAATGCTGGTCCTGAATTTGCGGGTCAGTTCTATGACAAGGTTGTGCCGACTGTTATCGAAAAACTGGGTGATTTACTCCTTGCTCAGGAAGAAATTTCTCACTCATACCCATTTGACTGGCGTACCAAGAAACCAATCATCTGGCGAGCTGTTCCACAGTGGTTTGCCTCTGTATCTAAATTCCGCCAAGAAATCTTGGATGAAATTGAAAAAGTGAAGTTCCACTCAGAATGGGGGAAAGTTCGTCTTTACAATATGATTCGTGACCGTGGTGACTGGGTTATCTCTCGTCAACGTGCTTGGGGTGTTCCGCTTCCAATCTTCTACGCAGAAGATGGTACAGCTATCATGACAGCTGAAACGATTGAACATGTAGCTCAACTCTTTGAGGAACACGGTTCTATCATCTGGTGGGAACGTGATGCTAAGGACCTCTTGCCAGAAGGATTTACTCATCCAGGTTCACCAAATGGCGAGTTCAAGAAAGAAACAGATATCATGGACGTATGGTTTGACTCAGGTTCATCATGGAATGGAGTGGTGGTCAACCGTCCAGAACTTAAATACCCAGCAGATCTATACCTTGAAGGTTCTGACCAGTACCGTGGTTGGTTCAACTCATCACTTATCACATCTGTTGCTAACCATGGCGTTGCTCCCTACAAACAAATCTTGTCACAAGGATTTGCCCTTGATGGTAAAGGTGAGAAGATGTCTAAATCTCTTGGGAATACCATTGCTCCAAGCGATGTTGAAAAACAATTTGGTGCGGAAATCTTGCGTCTCTGGGTAACAAGTGTTGACTCAAGCAACGACGTGCGTATCTCTATGGATATCTTGAGCCAAGTCTCTGAAACTTACCGTAAGATCCGTAACACTCTTCGTTTCTTGATTGCTAACACTTCTGACTTTAACCCAGCTCAAGACGCAGTGGCTTACGATGAACTTCGTTCAGTTGACAAGTACATGACGATTCGCTTTAACCAGCTTGTCAAGACCATTCGTGATGCTTATGCCAACTTTGAATTCTTGACAATTTACAAGGCCTTGGTGAACTTCATCAACGTTGATTTGTCAGCCTTCTACCTTGACTTCGCTAAAGACGTTGTTTACATCGAAGGTGCCAAATCACTCGAACGCCGTCAAATGCAGACAGTCTTCTATGACGTTCTTGTCAAAATCACCAAACTCTTGACACCAATCCTTCCTCACACTGCAGAAGAAATCTGGTCATATCTTGAGTTTGAAGCTGAAGAATTTGTTCAATTGTCAGAATTGCCAGAAGCAGAAACTTTTGCCAACCAAGAAGAAATCTTGGATACATGGTCAGCCTTCATGGATTTCCGCGGACAAGCTCAAAAAGCCTTGGAAGAAGCGCGTAATGCAAAAGTTATCGGGAAATCGCTTGAAGCACACTTGACAGTTTATCCAAATGAAGTGGTGAAAACTCTTCTTGGAGCAGTGGATAGCAATGTAGCTCAACTTTTGATCGTGTCAGAATTGACCATCGCTGAAGGTACAGCTCCAGAAGGAGCAGTTAGCTTTGAGGATGTTGCCTTTACAGTTGAACGCGCTGCAGGTGAAGTTTGTGACCGTTGCCGTCGTATCGACCCAACAACAGCAGAACGCAGCTACCATGCAGTTATCTGTGATCACTGTGCAAGCATCGTAGAAGAAAACTTTGCGGATGCGGTCGCAGAAGGATTTGAAGCGAAATAATCAGATTAGAAATATGTCTTCTCATAGTTTAAGATGAGATGAAAAAGAAAAAGAGAGGAAGTCATTTCTCTCTTTTTTGTTGGAAAAAGTTTAGGACAAAGGGAGTAAATCTAACATTTTTAGGAAGAGTTTTAAGCTGATTTTTTGAGATGTTTTTAAAAAGAGAGGTCGTTTTTTGGTACTTTTCAAAAGCATGTGTTGCTTCTAAAAATCGCGACAAATAATTTGAATAATCAAGTGAAATCAGGTAGAATAGAAAGGATTGAATAATATATTGAAGAGGAAATTTTGAGAATGAAACATCAGTTTTATGGAGAAAAACGACAGCGCTTTTCTTTCAGAAAGTTGTCTGTCGGGCTCGTTTCGGCGACTATTGGAAGTTTCTTTTTGAATGGGCAAATGGCTGGGGGCTTGACTTCTGTGAAGGCAGCAGAAATTCAAAGTCAGCAGTCTGCTCAGGTCAAATACCACTACGTAGTGGAGTCTGAATTGACGGAGGCAGAGAAGAGTGCCTTGATCAGGGAGATTCCAAAGCATGTTGAGGATGCTTCAGAGACTTATTACTTAGTTTATCGTCCGACTACTCAAGCGGATTCGTCTAGAGTATTACCTAAAACAGGTCATTCCGGTCTTTGGGAATCAACTTTTACAGCGATGGGTCTTGCATTACTAGTGCTTGTAGTTGTTAAAGGAAGAAATGGGAAGAGGTATTTATCTTCTATCTTGTTGGTAACTGGAATGGGATCCATACTGCTATCTCCAACAGTCTTAGCAGTGACGAATATCGAACTTGCGGCATATAATCAAAGTCTTAACTTGGGTCTTGGAGATGCACTTCCAGCGCCATTGAAAATTGACGGTTACGACTATATCGGTTATCTAAAGAATGAAGAACAAAATGATAGTCATTTAGCTCATTCTGCTCTGAAGGAAAATCCGACACTTGATTTAGAGAAAGAGAAGGGAAGTGAACTTAAGCCGAGTGAAACAAATCCTGATATGAAAGAGATTGTTTCGGATAAGGGTGATGCTTTAACTGAGGGAGAAAGAGAAGCTATAGCTGCTAAGGAGATTGAATTCACACGCTCAACTCCTATTTATGACTTACCAGAACTAAAAATTAGTGAGCAAAAGTCAGTCCAAGAACTTCCTTATCAGACAAAATACCAATATACCGATGAATTGGCTCAAGGGCAATCAAAAGTTATACAATCAGGTGTTCGAGGTCAACGTACAGTAGTGACTCGTCATTTTCGTAAGGATCAAGAAATCGTAAAAAGCGAAATGATTTCTGATCAAGTGACGCTTGAACCTGTTTCTGAAATTATTTTAGTTGGAACAGCTCCAACTAACTCGATACCAAAAGAAACTCCAGTTCACGAAGTTCCAGAACTGACGGAATATAGCACAACTCCTGAGACAGCGCCAGTTCACAAAGTTCCAGAACTGACGGAATACGGTACAACTCCTGAAACAGCGCCTGTTCATGAAGCACCAGAATTGACAGAATACGGAACTAGTCCTGAGACGTCTCCGGTTCGTGAGACTCCAGAACTGACAGAATATGGCACAAGTCCTGAAACATCTCCAGTTCACGAAGTTCCAGAATTGACAGAATATGGCACCAGTTCTGATACGCCTCCAGTTCAAGAGATTCCAGAACTGACAGAATATGGGACTAGTTCTGAGACGTCTCCAGTTCGTGAGACTCCAGAACTGATAGAATATGGCACAACTCCAGAAACAGCGCCTGTTCACGAAGTTCCAGAATTGGCAGAGTATGGCACAAGTCCTGAAACCTCTCCAGTTCACGAAGTTCCAGAATTGACAGAGTATGGCACCAGTTCTGATACAGCGCCTGTTCAAGAGAACTCTGAGTTGGAATTGACTACAAATGATGAGGTTAGAATAGAAAAGATTGATTTTTCTATTGACGAGCAATATACAGATGAGATTCCAGAAGGAAGTCGTCAAATCGTAACTCCGGGAGTCCAAGGCGAACGGACTATCAAGACTCGTGTCTACAGTTCCAATGGTCAAGTTGTTGACCGACAAGTGTTGTCTAATGAGGAAACTCTAGCTCCCGTAACGCAAGTGGTCAAAGTTGGAACGGCTAAGCCAACTATGGTACCGAATGAAGCTCCGAAAGCAGACGCTCTTCCAGAGTATCCGTTGACATATACGGATGAAACCCGCATTGAGAAGATTGCGTTCAACATCGAGGAGCAATATACGGATGAATTGGTTCGTGATGCTCGTCAAATCGCCACTCCAGGAGTCCAAGGTGAACGGACTATCAAGACTCGAGTCTACAGTTCTAACAGTCAGGAAATCGACCGTCAAGAACTTTCGAATGAAGAAACCTTGGCTCCTGTAACACAAATTGTCAAAGTCGGCACAGCTAAGCCAACCATGGTACCGAACGATCCACCGAAAGCAGACGCACTGCCAGAGTATCCGTTGACTTATACCGACGAAACTCGTGTAGAGAAAATAGCCTTCAACATTGAAGAGCAGACTACGGATGAATTGGTCCAAGATGCCCGCCAGATCACAACACCAGGTGTTGAGGGAGAGCGCACGATCAAGACCCGTGTCTACAGTTCCAATGGTCAAGTTGTTGACCGCCAAGAACTTTCGAATGAAGAAACCTTGGCTCCCGTAACACAGATTGTCAAAGTCGGAACGGCTAAACCAAGCATGGTACCAAGCGATGCACCGAAAACAGACGCTCTACCAGAGTATCCGTTGACATATACTGACGAAATTCGCGTTGAGAAAATAGCCTTCAACATCGAGGAGCAATATACCGATGAGCTTATTCGAGATGCCCGCCAAATCACAACTCCAGGAGTTGAGGGTGAGCGCACGATTAAGACCCGTGTCTACAGTTCCAACGGGCAAGAGGTTGACCGCCAAGAGTTGTCTAATGAGGAAACTTTGGCGCCCGTAACACAGATTGTCAAAGTCGGAACTGCTAAACCAAGCATGGTACCAAGCGATGTACCGAAAGCAGACGCTCTGCCAGAGTATCCGCTAACTTATACCGACGAAACTCGGGTTGAGAAAATTAACTTCACAATTCGTGAAGAAGAAACGGATGAGCTTGTTCAAGATGCCCGTCAAATAACAACTCCAGGAGTCCAAGGCGAACGTACCATTAAGACCCGTGTCTACAGTTCTAATGGCCAAGTGGTCGACCGTCAAGAGTTGTCTAACGAGGAAACTCTAGCTCCAGTAACACAAATTGTCAAAGTCGGCACGGCTAAACCAACCATGGTACCGAACGACCCACCGAAAGCAGAGGCTTTGCCAGAGTATCCACTAACTTATACCGACGAAACTCGTGTAGAGAAAATAGCCTTCAACATTGAGGAGCAATATACCGATGAGCTAGTTCAAGATGCTCGTCAAATCACAACTCCGGGTGTTCAAGGTGAGCGGACCATCAAGACTCGTGTTTACAGCTCTAACGATCAAGTTGTTGACCGTCAAGAATTGTCTAATGAAGAAACCTTGGCTCCTGTAACGCAAATTGTCAAAGTCGGAACGGCTAAGCCAACTATGGTACCAAGTGATGCACCGAAAGCAGACGCTTTAGAGGAGTTCGATTTAATTTCACTGCATAATCTCTTGGCAGAAGCGGATCAGATTAAAGCACAGGCCCGTTATTTCAACGATAGTCAGAGTCATCAAGCTAACTATGATGCTGCTTTGACGGCTGGTCAAGCGATTCTGAGCCAATCCCAAGCCAGCCAAGCAGAAGTCAACCAACTGGTGGAACAAATCAATCAAGCCAAGGCTCAATTAAGTGGTCTTGAAGTTGTTAAAACAGCTCTTCAGACTGAGTACGATTTAAATCCAACTGTTAAAACTTCTGTGAAATATAAGAATGCTGATTCAGATAAGCAGACAGCTTATACAGACGAATTGACCAAGGCAGAGGGAGTTTTGAACAATCAGACTGCTACACAAGTACAGGTCAACCAAGCTCTTGCTAGCCTGACAGCAGCCAAAGAAGCTCTAAATGGAGTGCCTAAGGTCAAGCCAACGGTTTCCATTCTAAGTCTAACCGAGAATGCTGATGATAAGTCGGTGACGGTTCAATATAGATTGGAAGACCAGACCCAGTCCTTCCGTTCAGCGACTGCAGAATTGTACCAGGGAGACCAGCTGATTCGCACTCTTCCAATTACCAACTTTGCTGGCAGCTTGAAAATTGGCGACTTAGACTACTACACAGGCTACACTCTAAAAACTAAGTTGACTTATGAATTGGATAATGGTAGCTTTACTGAGTTTGAAACAGACAGTCGTAACTTTGAGCTAGAATACAAGAAGATTGCCTTCCGTGATATTGATTCCGTTGAGTTTTATCATAAAGAAAACGACCAATACAAGCGCTTTGTATCGATGAACTCTATGCCTACGGATCTGTCTACTTACTTCGTCAAGATCAAATCAAGCGAATCCAAGGAAATTCTCCTACCAGTTCACAGCATTTCTGAAGCAGAGAAAGATGGCAAGGCAGTCTATAAGGTTAATGTAACCCTTCCTGAACTCGTCCAAGAAAGTGAAACGGGCTATAAGTCTGGGCACGACTTCTACATCAGTAAGGCAGTCCCAAGCCAGCAAAATGTCTACACTAGCTTTGCTAGATTGGTAGACGCTATGAAGCGAAATATGGCAGGAAATTATGTGTTGGGAGCTGATTTGGATGCTAGTGAGGTTAGTCTTGCACCTGCAGATTATGTCTACCTCAAAGGGAACTTCACCGGTAGCCTGACAGGTAGTCATAATGGTAAGCAATACGCCATTTATAATCTAGCCAAACCTTTATTTGAAAACCTCAAGAACGGATCTTCTATTACCAATATCGACTTTAAAGATGTGAATATCGTGGGTACCTATGACTCGGCTGCGCTGGCACGTAATGCGGAGAATGCGCGAATCACAGATGTTTCTGTTCAGGGGAGAGTATCGGTAGTAGGAAACGCCTCTAACGTAGCGGGTCTAGTAGTTAATGGAACCAATACGAAGATTACAAATAGTTCCTTTACGGGTACCATCCTATCTAACAGTCAACACATCAAAGCCTATAACGTAGGTGGTTTGGTTTCAAGCCTTAAAGGAGGAGAATCTCTTCTTAGCCAAAGTAAAGCAGATGTAACGATTATAAGTGGTGCACGATCAAATGAACAACGTATCGGTGGTTTGGTTGGACGTCTAGAAAACAATGCTCGAATTACCAAATCTTATGTGACAGGAAAAGTATATAATGCAACCACTAACGGTCAAATCGGTGGAGTGGTCGGCTCGAACTACTTTAATGGTTTAGTTGATAATGTGATCAGTAATGTTAGCGGTACAAATGTTTACAGTATTTCTGGGGATCAGGGCTACAAAAACGACCGCATTACGCAAGCATATAAAGTTGCTAAGAGTGAAACCTTGAAAAACGATCAGTTTGTTACTTCTACCATTACTCAAGAAGAAATGGAAGAAAAACTGACTGCTATGGACATCACGACTAGCCTAGATGACACGAATCTAAATACGCGTTTTGTCGACTATGGTGAGGAAAAAAATGTTCAATTCGACCGCGGATATTCTTACGCAAATATGGAGAAACTGCTTCCTTTCTACAATAAAGAAACCATTGTTTCGTTTGCGAACAAGATTCCGAAAGAGCATAAGTTGAACAAGGAGTACCTACTGGATGTTGTTCCGATGAAGGGTGACCAGATTATCACTGATATCCATGGCAATAAAACAGCAATCAATCGTTTGATGCTGCACTACATGGACAATACCATTGACTACCTAGAAATATCTTATCAGGGAGATTTCGTCAACCAAGGTATTGCTGAGTATAGTATCAAGGGGTTAGACCTTCTTTATACTCCAGAAGCCTTTGTATCAGATTATACTAGCATTCTAAATCAAGTGTTGCCAGAGCTGAACAAGGTCGTTCTTGATTCGCCAGCTATGCGTACAGCTCTCGGAGTAGCAGCAGATACTTCTTTGGATGAACTATACTTAGACACCGCATTTACGCAGGTGAAAAGTAAGCTATCAGGTGAGCTTCGAAAAGTGCTAGCTATGGATAAGGCTATCAATACTGAAGGTGAAGTAGTTAAGGATTATCTTGTTAAGAAGATTCTTGCTGATAAAGAAGCTTTCCTATTAGGTTTGACTTACCTTAACCGTTGGTATAATATCAACTATGACAACTTTAATGTTAAGGACCTATCGGCTTACAAGATGGATTTCTACGGTAAGAATGACGTTTCGGTTCTTGATACAATCATTGCTTTAGGGAAATCAGGACTTGAGAATCTCAAGGCTAAGAACAACTATACAGCGTATGATAATTCGCTCTCTGAAGCAACTGGCAAGCGAGGACTCTTCAATTACCTTGAAGGCTACCGTCAGCTCTTCCTACCATACAAGACCAATAATGAATGGCTCAAGACCAATACAAAAGCCTATATTGTTGAGGCTAAGTCCGATGTGCCAGAAGCGAGAAAGCTTCAGGACGCAGCCGAGGGCAAGAGCAAGTACTCTGTTGGTGTTTATGACAAGATTACAGCAGATAATTGGGAACAAAAGGGCATGCTCCTGCCACTCTTGACCATGACGGAGAAAGGTGTCTATGCTATCTCTAATATGTCGACCCTCTCTATGGGAGCTTATGATCGCTATCGTCTTGATGCTAATAACAGAGTGCGCACAGACGCAGAACTAGTTGAATATGTCGAAGACCGAGTGAGAAAAACAGCTGAATACCAGCGCGACCACTATGATTTCTGGTATAAGATTCTGAGTCCAGAAAGCAAGGACAAGCTTTTCCGTTCTGTTCTGGTTTATGATGGGTTCTTCTTGACTGACAAAGCAGGACAAAGCTATTGGGCACCAGCTAATGACAAAAAATCACAGGCTATGCAGGAATTCTTTGGACCAGCCGGCAAGTGGTATCCAAGCAAGGGTTACAATGCCTATGCTACGGGAAGTGTTACCCATTTTGATAGAGCACGATTGTTAGAAGACTATGGGAACTCTGTCTACACGCATGAAATGACCCATAACTCTGACGGTGCAATTTACTTTGAAGGTTATGGTCGTCGTGAGGGCTTGGGTGCGGAACTCTATGCTCGTGGACTCTTGCAATCTTCGCCAAGCCCAGATGAACCAACCATCACGCTCAATACTCTCTTCAAGGTGGACAAGGATTCTAAGACACGTATGCATACCTATAATTTCAAGGAACGTGTTCAAAATGAAGCAGACCTGCAACACTATGTCCATGGTATGTTTGACATGATTTACACCTTGGACTATCTAGAAGGTACTTCTATGCTGAAGCAGAGTGATGCTGCCAAGTTACAGTGGTTCAGGAAGATGGAGAATTACTATATTACAGATAAGTATGGTAAGGAGACCCACGCTGGTAACCAGACGCGAAGCTTTACTGCTGAGGAAATCAAGCAGCTGAAGACCTTTGATTCCCTGATTGAAAATGATGTGATCACTCGTCGGGAGAATAAGGAAAGTGGGAAATATGGTCGAAATGGCTACCTCAGTCTCAGCCTCTTCTCACCAATTTACTCAGCCTTGAGTAATCCAAATGGAGCGCCAGGTGACGTTATGTTCCGTCGCACAGCCTATGAATTACTGGCAGCCAAAGGCTACCATGAAGGATTTGTCCCTTATGTTTCTGGTCAGTACTCTCAGGAAGCCTTTGATGAAGGGAAGAAAACGTGGGACGGATGGTCTGGAAGAGATGTTGGTCTCGTGACTGACCAGAAAGTCTTAGAAAATGTATTCAAGGGTGAATATGACTCTTGGCTAGCCTTCAAGAAGGCTATGTATAAGGAGCGGATTGATCAGTTGACCAAGCTGAAGCCAATCACCATTGAGTACGAGCTTAAAAATCCAAACAGTACCAAGAAAGTAACCATTCGTTCTTATGCAGAGATGCAGCAGTTGATGGACGCAGCCGTGGCAGAGGATGTACGCAACATTACCAATGCTACTAGCCGTGTCGAAGCTAGCTGGGTTAACCTGCTCAAGAAGAAGATTTACAATGCTTATCTTCGTGAGACAGACGACTTCAGACAGTCTATTTTCAAGAAATAAGGAAACGATTCTGTTTGATTAAAATTTGAAAAATTCCTAGGTTTAAGGCTACCTAGGAATTTTTCTGTGGTTTCTCCATGATCTTGTTTGTGCATTCAATACCTGATTAGATAAGGATTTTGAAAGCGTAAATGAACTGAAAAGATTAGCAGTTTTTTGTGGCTATTATTTATAGCAAATAAATTGAATAATCTAGTAAATTTCGGTAGAATAGAGGAGATTCAAATCATGATGAAGGAAAGATTAGGAATGAAAAGAAGTTATTTAGGAGAAAAGCACCAGCGTTTTTCATTGAGAAAAGTTTCGGTTGGTTTGGTTTCTGCTCTGGTAGGGGTTTTCTACCTTTTTAGTGGAGGAGGTTCTCTTGCAAATGTAGCAGCTAGTGAACAGACGCCATCCGTCACAAAACAGATCCACTATAAGTACGTGACAGAAAGTGAGCTCACGGACCAAGAAAAGCAATTGGTAGTCAAAGAATTGCCACAGTTTGCTGAGGAAACAGATGATACTTACTATCTGATTTATCGTCCGACGAGACAGTTACCTGCAACTGGTCACAGCCAACTCATTAGCTCAATTGCAGCGGGGGCAGGCATTGTACTACTGGTCGTAGCGATTAAACTGGGCAGAGATGATCGCAAGAAACTAGCTTCTTTTATGCTCTTAACCAGTCTAGGAAGTCAGCTGATCGCGCCAACTTCCTTGGCTTTGACAAATCAAATGCTGGCTGACTATAATCAGGAATTGACTGTACAGGTCGGGGAAACATTGCAATCCCCACTTACGATTGAAGGCTACCAATATGTAGGGTATTTGAAATCTCAAAAAGAAGTAAACTCTCCAGTTGATGGCAAGAAAGAGTTGAATCATTCGGCTCCTATTGATACTCCAGTTCAAACTTCAAACGGAAGCCAAGCGCAGGAAGAGTATCGTGCTCAGAAACCAAGTGATGCTCCTGTATTTGAACAACCAGAGTTAAAGGTTGAGAGTAAAGATACGAGTCGTACAGAGATTATTCCTTTCCAAGTGGAGGAAGTAGAGGCAGCTGATTTGCCGCAAGGTCAAACTGAGGTGATTCAGGCAGGGAAAAATGGTAGTCGTACCATTGTGACCCGCAGCTACATTTTAAATGGTCAGGTGATCCATACAGAGGAGGTTTCCAATCAGGTAACGACTGAGCCGACTTCTGAGATTAGAAAAGTCGGAAGCAAGGTCCCTTCTCCTACAAAACCAAGCCCAGGGGAGTCTGTTAGTGACAAACCAACAAACGCTCCAGTGCACGAAGTTCCGAGCTTAAACGTCGAAGAAAAGGATGTTACCACGACGGTAGCAGAACCCTACACTCGAGAACGTGTTGAGAGTGATAGCTTGCCAGTTGGCCAGACCAAGATAACCCAAGCTGGTCAAGATGGTGTGCGTACGATTGTTACTCGTCAGTACATGGTAGATGGTAAAGTAGAGAGAAGTCAGGAAATCTCTAACGAAGTGACAACTCCAGCAGTATCAGAAATCGTAACAGTCGGAACAGGCCCTGTTAGCGAGAAACCAACAGACGCTCCTGTAAATGAAGTTCCAAGTCTAGAGGTTGAAGAAAAGGATGTTACTACGACGGTAGCAGAACCCTACACTCGAGAACGAGTAGAGAGTGATAGCTTACCAGTTGGCCAGACCAAGATAACCCAAGCTGGTCAAGATGGTGTGCGTACAATCGTCACCCGTCAGTACATGGTAGATGGAAAAGTAGAGAGAAGCCAGGAAATCTCCAACGAAGTGACAACTCCTGCATTATCAGAAATCGTAACAGTCGGAACAGGTCCTGTTAGCGAGAAACCAACAGACGCTCCTGTAAATGAAGTTCCAAGCTTAAACGTTGAAGAAAAAGATGTCACCACGACGGTAGCAGAACCCTATCCAACTAAGGAAGTGGAAAGTGCTGACCTGCCTTTGGGGCAAAGGGAAGTTAGCCAAGCAGGCCAAGATGGCGTCCGTACGATTGTGACTCGTCAGTATTTAGTAGATGGAAAAGTTGAAAATACAGAGGAAATCTCTAACACTATTACAAAAGAAGCAGTTCCTCAGATCATCAAAGTCGGTACAAAACCAATTTCTACAAATGCGGATCATGCTCCTGTAGAGCCAGAAAAAGGAATCCTCGACCTCGAACCCTTGCACCAATTAGTGGAAGAGGCCGATAGCATCCAGAAAACGCATCAGTATTTCAATGATACCACTGCAGATCAAGAGTCTTATAAACAGGCAGTCGCAAATGCCCAAGCTCTCTTTGAGGCATCTCATGCCAGTCAAGAACAGGTTGATTCCTTGAAAAATGCCCTTGAAACTGCTAAGAATAATCTAGACGGTCAACCTGTTGATAAGAAAACTCTTGGTGTTGAATTTGACATGAAGGATGTGACTCAGTCTACAGTTGCTTACCAGTATGCTGATGAACAAGCCAAACTCCGCTATCGTCGTGCTCTAGATCAGGCCAAGCTCGTTTTGGACAATCCTTTCGCCAATCAAGCCTTGGTCGATCAAGTTCGGACGGATCTCGAGGCAGCTCGTCAAGCTCTGGATGGAGTCAAGAGAAAACCAACCCTCTCTCTAGTCCGTGTCGAGAAGGAAGAAGATCAACGCCAAGTTTCTCTTAGCTATCACTTGACGGATGCTACAGCTAGCTATCAATCAGCCAAAGTGCAGCTATACAAGGGCGAAACGCTGATCAAGGAAGTCGACCTTGTGGACCTCGCTCAAAAATTGACACTTGATGACTTGGACTACTATACTCCTTATACCCTCAAAACCGTCATGAAATATGACCTGGGTCAAGGGGAACAAACTAGTATAGAGGATCAACGCCCAGTTCAGCTAGATTATAAGAAGGTTGAAATCAAAGATATTGATCGTATCGAACTGTACGGTAAAGATGGTAGTCACTACCGACGTTACCTATCCCTGTCGGAAGTTCCATCTGATTTAGACAACTACTATGTCCGCATTCAGTCAGACAAGTTCAAGGATATGCTCTTACCTGTTTCTAAGATTACAGATAAGGGCAATGCCTATTCCGTAACGGTATCAGCTAATCAGCTCGTCGAGGGAGAAGGGGATCATTATCGTCCAGATTACTCTTTTGAATTGCCAAAAACGCCTCTTAGTCAAGAAGGTGTCTATACGTCCTTCAAAGCGCTCATAGAGGCCATGAAGTCAAACCCGACTGGAAACTTCAAACTAGGAGCGGATGTTTCAGCAGATGAGGTTGAGTTAGAACATTCTGCGACAAGCTATGTTCCAGAAGAATTTTCAGGTAGCCTAACTAGCCGAGTGGATGGCAAAGATTATACCATCTACAACTTGGCAAAACCACTCTTTGCAACCTTGAAAAATGCCACCATCCAGCAACTGACCTTGAAATCGGCTGCAGTTACAGGCAAGGATTCTATAGGGGCCTTGGCTAGCAACGCTCAGAATGCAACGATTACGGATGTTTCTGTAAGTGGTAGTCTATCTGGGAACAAGCATATCGGTGGACTCGTAGGAGTTGCCCAAAACACAAAACTAACCAATGTTGCCTTTAAAGGGTCCATCACCAGCACCCAAGATGGGGGGCAGGAGTACAATATTGGTGGCCTGGTCGGTAATTTCCACGGCAACCAATCACTGGCGCAGAAGAGTCAGGCGGATGTATCTATCCAAGTAACGGGTCGAAATGGAGACCAGCGTGTTGGAGGCTTGATTGGTCGCTTGCAAAATGGAGCTAGATTAGAAACTTCTTATGTGACTGGTTCTATCCAAAATGCAGGCCATTCTGGCCAAGTCGGTGGAGCGATCGGGTCTACTTGGAACAATGGACAGGTCCGAAATATCTTGACCAGTGTCAAGGTTCAAAATGGTCATGCGATGACAGGAGATCCCTATCCTGAGGCTTCTGTTCGGGACTCTTATGTTCTTGAAGGAACTACAGCAAATCGAAAAGATGAACGTTTTGTCCGTTCTATTTCAGAGGCCGATGCGCAAGCCAAACGTCAGTCCTTTGGAATCACTTCAAACTTGACGGACCAGGAGCCATTGCAGCAAGCTTACCAGCATCAAACAGACTATAGTCGAGTGAGGGGAGCCCAAGAGTCCAGAAAGCAAGCCTACGAAAATGTAGAAAAACTATTACCATTCTACAACAAAGACTTCATCGTTCATACAGCCAACCAATTAGCTGAAGATGATAAACTCAACAAAGTAGCACTGCTAGATGTGGTTCCGATGAAAGATGAGACACTGATAACAGATGTCAACAGCTATAAGGGTGAAATCAATAGACTGATGCTGCATTATGCAGATAAGACGATTGCTTATCTTGATCTGGCCTACAAGGGAGATTTTGCCAATGGCCAGATTGCTGAATATAGCATCGCTGATAAGAATTTGCTCTATACGCCAGAAGCCTTCCTATCTGACTACCAGTCCATTAAAGCGAGTGTCTTGGAAGAACTCAAAGCTGTGACCTATGACTCAACTGCAGTGCGTAAAGTATTAGGGATTGGTGAAACAGCTTCCTTAGATGATCTTTATCTAGAAAAAGCCTTTGAACAAACCAAGGCTGAACTAGGTCAGGAGCTCCTCAAGGTACTTTCAGTTGACAAGTCGATTAACACCCTAGGTTCTGCCGTAGCTGATGCGATTAGCCAAAAGATTCTGAAGAACAAAGAGGCCTTCCTGCTTGGTCTGACCTATCTCAATCGTTGGTACAATGTCAACTATGGAACGTTCAACACCAAGGACCTTAATGCCTATAAGTTTGATTTCTTTGGTAATCAAGCAGCTTCGACACTGGATACTATCATTGCTCTCGGGAACTCTGGAATGGGCAATCTTCGAGCGCAAAACAACTTCAATGCTTACCGACAATTCCTAGCCAAGGAAAAAGGCAAAGGAGACCTCTTTGCTTACTTAGAAAGTCTGCGCGAACTCTTCTTACCAAACAAAACCAACAGTGAGTGGTTCAAGGAAAATACCAAGGCTTATATCGTAGAAGCTCGTTCAAGTCTGCCAGAAATTCAGGCTAAACAGGACAATGCAGATCGTAAGAGTAAGTATACAATCAAGGTCTACGACAGACTGACTCAGGGAGATTGGGGCTTCAAGCAAATGGTTCTCCAGCTTCTGACCTTACCTGAAAGAGATGTCTATATCATCAGCAATATGTCGACCATTGCCTTTGGTAGCTTTGGAGGCTACAGGAAAGAAGGTGGCAGAGTTCTCTCAGGAGAGGAACTCCATCGACACGTTGAAAAACTTGTGGATCAATCAGCTGAATGGCAACGAAACCACTATGACATGTGGTACAACATTCTAAGTCCAAACAGGAAAGACACTCTATTCAGACGGGTGATTGTTACAGACGGTTTCTTTCTTTATAATGATAAAGGTCATCAATATTGGGCTCCGCGTAATGATAAGACCTCTGTTGCTATGTACAATTTCTTTGGCCCTGCTGGCAAGTATCACGGAGACAATGGACTAGGAGCCTTTGCCAATGGTTATGAAGTCTTCTACGTCTATGACCAGATGCTGGGAGCTTCTGGAACCATGGTCTATACCCATGAAATGACCCACAACTCGGATGGTTCTATCTATTTTGAAGGACATGGTCGTCGTGAGGGTGAAGGACCTGAGAGTTTTGCTACAGGGATGTTAGAGTCTGTAACCAATGTTAGCGAAAAAGGTCTCGTGCTCAATAGCTTCTATCAGGGAGATAAAGATTCGACCACACGTTACCATACCTATGATCCTGTTGCCCGATTCTCCTCAGCAGATGCACTTCGCGACTACATGCATGGAGTTTTTGACGTACTGAACCTTCTGGATTATGTAGAAGGGGATATTGTTACTGGAGTTCTAACTGATCAGCAGAAAATGAAATGGTACCGTAAGGCTGAAAATTATAAATTTGAAAAAACTTCTTATGGTAAACAAGCCCACGCTGATGATCGAATTATCCCTATAACTGCCGAAGAAGCAGCCAAACTAAAATCTGTCGATGCTCTGGTTGATCATAATATCATTGGACGTCGGGACGGTTGGGATACCGCTAGCTTTGGACGAAATGGCTACTACATCGTCAATATGTTTGCTTCCTTCTATGCAGCCCTGGACAATCCAACTGGTGCACCTGGTGGACTTATGTTCCGTCGTAGAGCCTATGAATTGCTCGGAGACAAGGGTTACCAACAAGGATTTGTCCCATATGTATCTGGCCAATACTCCGGCCAAGCGCTTAAAGAAGGTAATAAGACCTACTCAATCTGGAACAGAGGAGATGTCGGAGTAGTTGGAGATGATCTAATCCTTAGAAACCTCTACGGTAGTCAGTATGAATCATGGAAGGATTTGAAGAAAGCTATGTTGAATGAGCGATACAACAAAGCGCAAAACTTCCTTCGTCCAATTACCATTGAGTTTGAAGCCGGAAAACTAGATAGCAAACGACAAATTACGATTTCTTCTTATGAGGAATTACAAGATTATATGTACTTAGCAGTACTAGCGGATGCCTCAGCTAAGAACATTGATCGTGCCTTATCAGACAGCTCTAAGAGCAGTGTCGCCCAACTCAAGTATCGTATTTTTAATGCTTATCTACGTGCCACAGACGACTTCAGACAGTCTATCTTTGAAAGATAAGTCTCTTGCAAAAACAGACACGAAAAAAGAAGATCCAAGTGATCTTCTTTTTTCTATGAAAATTACTAGCTTACTACTAAAAACGAATGAATTTACAAACAAATTGATACATGATATATTTCTTGCTCGAAATGTCTGTTTAGAAATTTGAAATCATTCACCATCTAGTATCCTCATTTTGAAATTTCTTTTATTTTTCATGAAAATATGATAAAATGATAGCTGAAAAATTTTTAAGGAGATTCAGATGAAAACAAATACACTTGCTCGCGTAAATGCGATTTTTGGTCTTATCGCAGGTATTGTTTTACTGTTGGCGCCTCTTGTTATGTTTATGATAGCTGTCGGGGTTGCTGCAGTGACGGAAGACCCTGATGCAACAGATAGTATATTGAGGATTTTTATAATTATTTTTTCATTGGTGAAAATTGCTGTCTTGGTTTTAGGAATTGTGTCTATTGTCTATTACAAGGACGATGAGCGTGTGACGCCAGCACCGTCTGTTTTGTTTATCGTGGGTGGTTCTGTTGGATTGATCCCATTCTTGGGCTGGGTAGGAGGAATTCTGACAATCATTGGTGGATCCCTCTATTTTGGACTTTTGAAAAAATTCGAGATTCAAGAATAATGACTTTTTGTTAGAAATATTTTCAAATAAGAGAAGGCGATTAGCCTTCTTTTTTTGTCATCAACGACGGATAAATTTTATAGGATAAATAAGCTTTTACATTCATAAAATTCAAAGTATTTATTTGAGACAAGGAAGTATTTTTATAGTATAATGATGGATGTGAAATATCTATATCAAAATATAATGCTAGTTAATTTCTTGATAGAAGGTAAAAGTTGAGAGGATTTAGAATGAAAAAGTTTTTTGGAGAGAAGCAGCATCGTTTCTCCTTACGAAAATTAGCAATTGGACTTGTGTCAGCTTCGATTTCAAGCCTATTTTTTGTGTCCATTGCGAGCAGTGGGACCGTATTTGCTCAAGAAAATGCAGCTGTTCACTACAAATATGTGACGGATACGGAGCTGAGTGGGCAAGAAAAGGACTTGATTGTCAAGGACATTCCTAAAATTGCGGAAGATAGTGAGAGCACCTATTATCTAGTCTACCGTATGGATGAGAAAGCCCAGCTGGGTCAGTTGCCCAATACAGGTGGGCAGAATAGCCTTACTAGCGTTTTATCAGGTGGAGTTCTGGCTTCGATTGGCCTCCTTATTTTTGTTGTATCCAAAAAGAAAGGCAAGAAGAAAGCCCTCTTGAATCTGATTTTAGTAACAGGGATGGGTAGTGGTTTGGTTTCTTCGGTTCAGGCTATCGAAAATCAACTTTTACTCCAGTATAATCAGGAATACCAATTATCCCAAGGAGATAGTCTGCCTTTGCCACTCACCCTATCGGGTTATACCTATCTAGGCTATATTAAGCAAGAGAAGGACGCTAGTCTGCAAGAAACTGTTGCTAGGGATCAGAAACTTGACTATACGGTTCAACCTCATTTCCAAGCAAACGAAGGTGGACAAAGGGCAGGAGATGAGCAGAAAGCTCCGTCTCCTACAATTCCTGCTGAAAATCAAACCCCTTCTCAAGATTCATCCAATCAAAATCCGTCTGGTCTTGCTAGTGTGGATCCTCAGGACGAAGTCTTGGCTGGTCGCGTGAACAAACCAGAACTCTTATACAAAGACCAAGAGATTGTAACCAAACTAGATGTTTCAGAAGTGGTTCAAGAAAATCCAGAACTAGCAGAGGGAAGCATTCGTGTCAAACAAGAAGGGCGTGCTGGGAAGAAGATTGAGCTTGTTCGCATTTTCACTGTTGAAAACCAAGAAATTTCTAGGGAAGTTCTCTCGACTAAGGTAGAAGAAGCCTTGCCACGTATAGTAGAGAAAGGGACTAAGAAGGCAGTTGCTCCGAGTGAAGCACCTCAGTCTGCAAGAAAAGGAGAGCCTGAGACTCAGGCTCCATTACCAGAATATACAGGCGAGCAAGCGGGAGCGGTTGTAGCCCCAGAAACAGCTGAAAGACCAGAATATACAGGCACCCAAGCAGGAGCAGTCGTTGAACCGGAAAAAGTTGAGCCAGAGGTTGGGGGTGTCCAGTCAGGAGCTTTGGTGGAACCAGAAACGACTGACAAACCAGCCTATACAGGTGAACAGTCTGGAGCAATCGTAGAGCCTGAAAAGGTACCACCGACACAAGAGTATACAGGAACTCAAGCGGGAGCGATTGTTGACCCTGAGATAGCTGAAAAACCAGAATATACAGATACTCAATCAGGTGCGATAGTGGAACCTGAGACTCAATCTTCCTTACCAGAATATAAAGGTGAGCAAGCAGGAGCCATTGTGGAACCGGAACAAGTCGCTCCTCTTCCAGAATATACTGGCAATACCGAGCAAGTAAAACCGGAAGCTCCGACAGAAAAACCAAAAGAAAAAGATCCAGAGAAGACGCTTGAGCTAAGAAATATTTCGGATTTGGAGTTGTATAGTCAGACCAATGGTACTTACAAACAACACGTTTCTTTAGACAGTGTCCCAAGTAATCTAGACACTTACTTTGTCAAGGTTAAATCTTCGTCAGTTAAAGATGTCTATCTACCAGTCGCTTCAATAACGGCTGAAACGAAAGATGGTCAGTCAGTTTATAAAATTACAGCCAAGGCTGAGAAACTCCAGCAAGAGCTAGAAAATAAATATGTCGATAATTTCAGCTTCTATCTAGCTAAGAAGGCTACAGAGGAAACGACAACCTTTACTTCCTTTAGCAACCTAGTTAAAGCTATCAACCAGAATCTCTCTGGAACCTATCATTTAGCAGCCAGTTTGAATGCCAACGAAGTGGAACTGGGACCTGATGATAGATCTTACATCAAGGGTACCTTTACTGGTCAGTTGATCGGTGAAAAAGATGGCAAGCAGTATGCTATTTACAACTTGAAAAAACCTCTATTTGAAACCTTGAGTGGCGCTAGAGTAGAAAAATTGAGTCTGAAAAATGTTTCCATTTCAGGGAAAGATGATATCGGTTCGCTGGCTTATGAAGCCCAGAATGGAACAAAGATTCAGCAAGTTCATGTCGATGGTGTTCTCGCCGGTGAACGTGGTATCGGTGGTTTGCTGGCAAAGGCTGAGCAATCAAGTATCACAGAGAGCAGTTTCAAGGGAAGAATTATCAACACTTATGAAACGACTGCTGCCTACAATATCGGTGGTCTGGTCGGTCATTTGACAGGAAACAGGGCTTTGCTGACGAAGTCAAAAGCGACAGTAGCCATTTCATCCAACACAAATAGTTCAGATCAGACTGTGGGTGGTCTTGCAGGTCTAGTAGACCGAGATGCGAAAATCCAGCATAGCTATGCTGAGGGGGATATCAACAATGTCAAACACTTTGGTAGAGTCGCGGGAGTAGCAGGCTATTTGTGGGACCGAACTTCTAATCTAGAAAAGCATGCTGGAAGTTTGACCAATGTCCTCAGCGATGTCAATGTAACCAACGGAAATGCCATCACTGGTTACCACTATAATGATATGAAGGTGAAGGACACATTCAGCAGCAAGGCCAACAGAGTCTACAAAGTCACCTTGGTCAAGGATGAGGTCGTCAGCAAGGAATCCTTTGAAGAAAGAGGAACCATGCTAGATGCTTCTCAAATTGCAAGCAAGAAAGCAGTAATCAATCCTCTCACTCTACCAACAGTGGAACCACTCTCAACAAGTGGCAAAAAGGACAGTGATTTTTCTAAGGTTGCCCATTATCAAGCTAAGCGCGCCTTGGCTTATAAAAATATTGAAAAATTGCTACCTTTCTACAACAAGGCAACCATCGTCAAATACGGAAATCTGGTCAATGAGAACAGTCTTTTATATCAAAAAGAACTCTTGTCAGCAGTCATGATGAAGGATAACCAAGTCATCACAGACATTGTTTCTAACAAAGAGACTGCAAACAAACTCTTGCTACACTACAAGGACCATTCATCTGAGAAACTCAATCTCAAATACCAGAATGATTTCGCCAAATTAGCAGAATATAGTCTAGGAAATACTGGACTTCTCTATACGCCAAACCAATTCTTGTACGATCAAAGCTCTATCATCAAGCAAGTCTTACCTGACTTACAAAATGTTGATTACCACTCAGAAGCCATCAGAAAGACACTCGGTATTTCTCCAAAAGTCGAGCAGACCGAGCTCTATCTTGAAGACCAGTTCGCCAAAACAAAACAACAACTGGAAGACAGTTTGAAAAAGCTCTTGTCAGCTGATGCTGGACTTGCCAGTGCTAACCCAGTCACCAAGGGCTATCTTGTAGATAAAATCAAGCGTAATAAGGAAGCCTTGCTACTTGGCTTGACCTATCTGGAACGTTGGTATAACTTTAGCTATGGTCAGGTGAATGTCAAAGACCTGGTTCTGTACCATCTGGACTTCTTTGGTAAGGGAAATGCTTCACCACTCGATACTCTGATTGAGTTAGGTAAATCTGGCTTTAACAATCTTCTAGCTAAGAATAATGTCGATACTTATGGTATCAGTCTTGCCAGTCATCATGGAACGACAGATTTGTTTAGCACGTTAGAACATTACCGAAAAGTCTTTTTACCAGAGAAAAGCAACAATGACTGGTTTAAATCAGAGACTAAGGCTTACATCGTCGAAGAAAAATCCACTATCGAAGAGGTGAAAACGAAGCAAGGACAGGCTGGTAGCAAGTATTCTATCGGTGTCTATGACCGCATCACTAGTGCCACATGGAAATACCGAAATATGGTCTTGCCTCTCCTGACCTTGCCAGAAAGATCCGTCTTTGTCATCTCAACTATGTCTAGTCTAGGATTTGGAGCTTATGATCGCTACCGCAATAGCGAGTATCAAGCGGGCAAGGCTCTCAATGATTTTGTTGAAGAAAATGCGCGTGAAACAGCCAAACGTCAGCGAGATCACTACGATTATTGGTATCGCATTTTAGATGAACAGTCACGTGAAAAACTCTATCGTACCATCTTGCTTTATGATGCTTATAAGTTTGGCGATGACACAACCTCTGGAAAAGCTACAGTGGAGGCTAAGTTTGATAGTTCCAATCCAGCCATGAAGAACTTCTTTGGCCCAGTTGGCAATAAGGTAGTACACAACCAGCATGGAGCTTACGCAACAGGGGATGGCGTCTACTATATGTCTTACCGTATGTTGGACAAGGATGGAGCCATTACTTATACCCATGAAATGACCCATGATTCCGATCAGGATATCTACCTTGGCGGCTATGGTCGAAGAAGTGGCTTGGGACCAGAGTTCTTCGCAAAAGGCTTATTGCAAGCCCCTGACCAACCAAGTGACTCAACCATTACCATCAATTCTATCTTGAGACACTCAAAATCAGATAGTACAGAGGGCTCCCGTCTGCAAGTCTTGGATCCGACAGAGAGATTCCAAAACGCAACAGATCTTCAGAACTATGTCCACAACATGTTTGATCTTATCTACATGCTGGAATACCTCGAAGGGCAATCAATCGTTAACAAACTAAATGTTTACCAGAAAATGGCGGCTCTCAGAAAAATTGAGAACAAGTATGTGAAAGATCCAGCAGATGGAAATGAGGTTTACGCCACTAACGTAGTCAAAGAATTGACAGAAGCAGAGGCTCGAAACCTGAATAGTTTTGAAAGTTTGATTGACCATAACATCTTATCAGCTCGTGAGTACCAGTCTGGCGACTATGAACGAAATGGCTACTATACGATTAAACTCTTTGCCCCAATCTTTTCAGCTCTCAGCAGTGAGAAAGGCACGCCAGGGGACCTTATGGGACGTCGGATCGCTTACGAACTTTTGGCTGCCAAAGGCTTTAAGAATGGAATGGTACCTTATATCTCAAACCAATACGAAGAAGTTGCCAAACAAAAAGGTAAAACCATCAATCTCTATGGTAAAGAACGCGGATTGGTGACAGATGAACTTGTATTGGACAAGGTGTTTGAAGGCAGGTATGCATCTTGGGCTGCCTTTAAGAAAGCCATGTATAAAGAACGTGTGGATCAGTTTGAAAACTTGAAGCAAGTGACCTTCAAAGATCCGACGCAATCATGGATGAGCAATGCCACGAAAACCATTCAAAGAGTAAAAGAATTGCAAGAACTGATGGACCAAGCTGTTTTACAGGATGCAGAAGGTACGCATTGGAGCAACTATAATCCAGAGTATGATAGTGCCGTTCATAAGTTGAAGAGAGCAATCTTTAAGGCCTATCTTGACCAAACAAAAGACTTCAGAACCTCTATTTTTAAGAAATAAGGGTTGGAAAATGAAAAGGGAGGATCGACAGATCTTCTCTTTTTATGTCCGGCTGTCTGAAAGCTGGTAGGCGATTCGTTTATGCTAGAGAAGTCCTTTCGTTTCTGTAGCAAATGTGGTAGAATGATAGCTACGAGAGAAGGAGGTTTTTATGGAGAGAGATAGATTGGTTCGACTCAATTGGAGACTGGGCATGGTGGCAGGAGTGACCTTACTTTTGGGGCCTGTCCTACGATTTTTGCTATCCTATACTGGGGCTCTCATCTATAAAGATCCTTCAAAAATGCTGGTCGTCACGGTTGCCTTTTCCCTGCTCCTGACATTTTTTAAGATTTTGATGATTGCATTAGGGACCTTTATGTTAATCTATTTTGAAGAAGATCAACAACTTCGAAAGCTGCCTTCTATTCTATTTATCATTGGTGGCGTACTGGGCTTTCTTTCAGCAACCGAGTGGATAGGAGGATTTCTAATCATTAAAGGAGCTGTTTCTTTTGCTAAATTTTTGAAAGAAGTCCGTGGCCTTGTCTGATAATTTAGTGAAACAATCCGTTGGAGGGTTGTTTTTTTCATTTAAAGAATTATCTGGTGAAAGAATATGTTAGAGAAATACTTTTTTTATAAGAAAACATGATGTAATACAACTTGAAAAAATAAAAGGAGAATATTATGAAATAATCTTTCATTACATCGTATTTAACATTCTATTTAAAAGCTTCCATTACTTTAGAGGGAGTCTTTATAAAAACTTCTAACCCTAATACTATTTTAAAAGTTATCCCACTGGGTTCTCAAAATAAAACAATTCCTGTTGATCAAGTTGCAAGTGTAGATAGTTCATTTCGTCTTGATTTCAAATCATTTGCTTGGGGTATCATTTTCGCTCTTATTGGCCTTTCAATGATGCAAAATTCATTTATCGGAGGATTGATATTAGCGGCTTATGATGTATTAACAGTGCTAAGCGCTTTTCAGACTCTACTAGTTTTGCATCTTACTTCTGGTGGAACACATGTTGTCAGTGTGGTAGTATTTGAAAAAGCTAATCTTGAAAATTGCAAAGAAACAATTGAAGGTCTAATTCATAATCGTTACAATGATACTAATGTAACTAAGAATACTGATCGTATAATTGATGCTTTAAATAACAAATAATTGCAATCGTTTCTTGATTGAATATCGCGAAATAATAATAACTAGATGAGAGGACACTGTTCTCTCTTTTTAGTTGATTTTAACTAGCTTTTTTATGAAAAATTGTGTAAAATAGAATAGATAAACGAGGGAAACCTCGAAAAATAAAAGGAGAATCCATCTAATGGTAAAATTGGTTTTTGCTCGCCACGGTGAGTCTGAATGGAACAAAGCTAACCTTTTCACTGGTTGGGCTGATGTTGATTTGTCTGAAAAAGGAACACAACAAGCGATTGACGCTGGTAAATTGATCAAAGAAGCTGGTATCGAATTTGACCAAGCTTACACTTCAGTATTGAAACGTGCAATCAAAACAACAAACTTGGCTCTTGAAGCTTCTGACCAATTGTGGGTTCCAGTTGAAAAATCATGGCGCTTGAACGAACGTCACTACGGTGGTTTGACTGGTAAAAACAAAGCTGAAGCTGCGGAACAATTTGGTGATGAGCAAGTTCACATCTGGCGTCGTTCATACGATGTATTGCCTCCAAACATGGATCGTGATGATGAGCATTCAGCACACACTGACCGTCGTTACGCTTCACTTGACGACTCAGTTATCCCAGATGCTGAAAACTTGAAAGTGACTTTGGAACGTGCCCTTCCATTCTGGGAAGACAAAATCGCTCCAGCACTTAAAGATGGTAAAAACGTATTCGTAGGAGCTCACGGTAACTCAATCCGTGCCCTTGTAAAACACATCAAACGCTTGTCAGATGATGAAATCATGGACGTGGAAATCCCTAACTTCCCACCATTGGTATTCGAATTTGACGAAAAATTGAATGTAGTTTCTGAATACTACCTTGGAAAATAATTTATAAACAGAAAGCCTAGGATTCCTAGGCTTTTTTGTATCTAAGTTAAAAAAAGGCAATTTAGCTAATTGAAAAAGTATAAAATGAGAGGAAGCAGTTTATACTGTAGTGGGGTGGATGAATTAATCTTCTTTTGATGCGTAGCGCCAATGTTCGTAGTTATAGGTTGATAAGATTATATCCGTGATTTCTTCCGGTTCTTCTTGAGCTCCTCCAGCAATCCAAAGAGAAATAATCCCTTCAATACTTGATAAGAAGATTTCCAAAGCGTATTTGTGAGGAATTTGGAAGTTTTCTGATAAGAAATGACGAGTCGTTTCTTTTTTATTTTCAGTTAGAATAATGCTACTTAGAAATTCACGAATTGCACCACGAAAGTCTATGTAATGACTTTGGGACAAGGCGTTAATAAGGCGTTCGTTCGAACGTAATATATAGAAGTTGGCTAACATAAACTTTCTAGGCGATTCTCTTTCTTTTTCTAAAAAAATGTAGAGCTGGGAAATAATTTCACTTTTAAAACTGTCAATCATTTGATATTTGTCTTCATAGTGTAGATAGAAAGTTCCCCTATTAATTCCTGCCCGTTTACAGAGCTTACTAATTGATATATTTTCAAATTTATCCTCTGATAGCAGCTGAATCAAAGCTTCTTTGATGTCTTCCTTAGTAGTAGTTTTTCGTTTCTGAACCATTTTATCTTCCTTTTTATTAAATCAACACTTTGTTGATTTTTGATTATTGCTTTTTGACTTAGCCCATTATATAATATTTGTGATTTAGAATCAACATCTTGTTGATTTAAGAAAACGAGCTTTGAAAAGGAGATAAACGATATGGCTTATATTGAAATGAAACACAGCTACAAGCGTTACCAGGTTGGGGATACGGAGATTGTGGCTAATCGTGATGTGAATTTTGAAATTGAAAAGGGGGAGCTGGTCATTATCCTTGGTGCTTCTGGTGCTGGAAAATCAACGGTTCTCAATCTCCTAGGAGGTATGGATACCAATGATGAGGGAGAGATTTGGATTGATGGTGCCAATATTGCCAACTATAGTTCGCACCAACGAACAAACTATCGTCGTGAAGATGTAGGCTTTGTTTTTCAATTTTACAATCTGGTCTCCAATCTGACAGCCAAGGAAAATGTGGAATTGGCCTCAGAAATCGTGACAGATGCCTTGGATCCAGAGCAGGTTTTGACAGATGTAGGGCTAGGTCATCGCCTCAATAACTTTCCAGCCCAGCTTTCTGGAGGGGAGCAACAGCGAGTCTCCATTGCACGCGCTGTAGCTAAGAATCCTAAAATTCTCCTTTGTGATGAACCGACAGGTGCCTTGGATTACCAGACAGGGAAGCAAGTCTTGAAAATTCTCCAAGACATGTCTCGTCAAAAAGGAGCAACGGTGATTATCGTGACCCACAATGGTGCGCTAGCTCCTATTGCAGATCGCGTGATTCATATGCGCGATGCTACAGTTATGAACATGACGATCAATGAGCATCCACAGGATATCGATATATTGGAGTATTAGCATGAAAAAAACATATCGGAAAGACCTATTTCAGTCAGTGACGACTTCAAAGGGACGCTTTGTTTCTATCTTGACCTTGATGATGCTGGGTTCTTTAGCCCTAGTAGGTCTTAAAGTAGCCAGTCCAAACATGGAACGCACGGCAGGGGATTATCTCCGTAAAGCCAATACCCTGGATCTGGCCGTAATAGCTGATTATGGCTTGGACAAAGAAGACCAAGACGAACTAAAGACCCTTCAAGGAGCAAGTGTTGAGTTTGGCTATATGGCAGACCTAACCGTTGAAAATGGTGAGGAAGCAGTTCGACTTTATTCCAAACCAGAGAGCATTTCAACCTTTCAAGTGACAGAAGGGCGACTGCCAGAAGCTGATGAGGAAATTGCCTTAGCTGATTTCTGGAAAGACCGCTATCAGATTGGGCAGACCATTACCTTTACTAAGAAAGAAGAAAAGTCCATCGTAAAATCCCAAACTTTTACAATTACTGGATTTGTTCAGTCGGGTGAGATTCTTTCTAAAGAAGATTTAGGAAGTGCTAGTAGTGGAAATGGCAACCTGACTGGCTATGGAGTAATTTTACCCAGTCAGTTTGACTCAGATGTTTATAGTATTGCGCGTGTGCGCTATGATGATTTAAAAAACCTGGATGCTTTTTCATCAGACTATAGGACCAAACGAACCCAACATCAGGAAGAGTTGCAAGATTTGCTAGCCGATAATGGTCAAAAAAGATTGGCAGGTATCAAAGTAAATGGGCAAAAGAGCTTGGAAGAGGGGAAAGAACAGCTCCAAACTGCTGAAAGCAACTTTCAAAATGGCAAGAGTCAGTTAGAGCAGGCCGAAAGTCGCTTGAAAACGCAAGAAGAACAAGCGACCGCTTTACCAGAACCGCAAAAGAGTCAAATCAAGGGACATCTGACAAAAGCTAAGGAAGAACTGGCGACTAAAAAAGAAAAACTGGCTCAGACAGAGAGTGATCTAACTAAGGAAAAAGAGAAGCTTGAACAGCGTCAGAAAGAGCTTGATGAACTGGCAGAGCCGAAATACCACGTATACAATCGCCAAACCATACCAGGCGGACAAGGTTACCTCATGTACAGCAATGTATCAACAAGTATCCGTTCTATCGGCAATATTTTCCCAGTGGTGCTATATATGGTCGCTGCGATGGTGACCTTTACAACGATGACTCGCTTTGTAGACGAAGAGCGCACCAATGCAGGCATTTTCAAGGCCTTGGGTTACCGCAACCGAGATATTGTTGCCAAGTTTGTCCTCTATGGTTTTCTTGCAGGAACTGTGGGAACCCTTATAGGAACACTTCTTGGACATTATCTTCTTGCAGGGGTGATTTCAGATGTTATAACAGCTGGGATGGTTGTTGGAAAAAGTCACGAGTATTTCTATTGGTCTTATAGTCTCCTTGCCCTAGCTTTAAGTTGGGTATCCAGCGTTTTGCCGGCTTATCTGGTAGCGCGGAGGGAATTACACGATGAAGCAGCCCAACTCTTACTTCCCAAACCTCCCGTTAAGGGATCAAAGATTTTGCTGGAACGCCTGAGCTTTATTTGGAGTCGTTTGAGTTTTACTCATAAGGTTACGGCAAGAAATATCTTTCGTTATAAGCAACGGATGTTGATGACCATTTTTGGAGTTGCAGGTTCAGTTGCTCTCCTATTTGCAGGTCTTGGCATTCAGTCATCTGTGGGAGGAGTTGTCGAGCGCCAATTTGAACAAATCCAGCAATACCAGATGATTGTAGCGGAAAAGAGCAGTGCGAGTGAGCAAGAAAAAGCAGATTTAGAAACCGCCTTGCAGGCTGAATCTATCTATGCTTATCAAAAGATTTACTCTAAATCCATTGAAAAAGATTTCAAAGGAAAAGCAGGACTTCAAACCATCACTATGATGGTTACTAGTGGAGAAGACTTTAAGCCTTTTATCATATTAGAGGAAAATGGGCGAGAGGTGCAGGTCACCGATGGAGCGGTCGTGAGTCAAAAATTAGCCCAACTAGCAGGTGTTACGGTTGGAGATGAGCTAGAGCTTGATGGGAAGGAAATCAAGGTCGCGGCTATTTCTGAAAACTACGTTGGACACTTTGTTTATCTCAAACGAGCGACTTACGAACAAGTCTATGGACCCAGTCCGCAAGACAATACCTACCTAGTAAAATTAAAAGACCCAACACCTTCCAATACGGAGAAAGAAGCGGCTATTTTCATGGAAAAAGCTACTGTTTCTGGGGTCGTCCAAAATGCAACGGCTATCCACCTCTTTGAATCTGTAGCCAATTCTCTCAATAAAACCATGGCAATCCTTGTCCTTGTTTCCGTCTTACTAGCCATTGTCATTCTTTACAATCTCACGAATATCAATGTGGCAGAACGTATCCGCGAACTTTCCACTATTAAGGTTCTCGGTTTCCACAATAAAGAAGTGACCCTCTATATCTACCGCGAGACTATGGTGCTGTCCCTTGTGGGGATTGTTCTAGGTTTGGTAGCTGGCTACTATTTACATCAATTTTTGATACAAATGATTTCACCTGCCCCCATACTTTTTTATCCACAAGTCAGCTGGGAAGTCTATGCGCTTCCAATCGTCGCAGTGACTGTAATCTTAGCCTTATTAGGCCTATTTGTCAATCACCACTTGAGAAAAGTAGATATGCTTGAAGCCCTGAAATCAGTAGAGTAATTCACGGGTTTAAACAGTAAATCAGTTGACAAAGTCTCTGCTTCTTGGTAGAATAAGAACTGTCGTAAAGACAAATAACTTCTTCTTGGTTACAGGCATGCCAACCTGTCACTCGGATGAAGCCAAATAAAAAGGAGAAAAATCATGGCAATCTCAAAAGAGAAAAAAAATGAAATCATCGCACAATATGCACGTCACGAAGGTGATACAGGTTCAGTAGAGGTTCAAGTTGCTGTCCTTACTTGGGAAATCAACCACCTTAACGAACACATCAAACAACACAAAAAAGACCACGCTACTTACCGTGGATTGATGAAGAAAATCGGTCGCCGTCGTAACTTGCTTGCATACTTGCGTAAAAACGACGTTAACCGTTACCGTGAGTTAATCAACTCTCTCGGACTTCGTCGTTAATCTTGCGTCTAAAACGTTTCTATACTTCGTTGTCTTCGCCTCAATGTACCATCAGTACAATCTTCGGCTTGTCGCCTAGTCTATAAACGTTTTATCCAGCAAGAATAAAGCTCTCTGATTTCAGAGGGCTTTTTGTTTTTATCCGCTTGCTTAGGCCGTGTTCAATTGAGCATATCTTGATAATGAAGCTACTCTAAATTGGGTAGCTTTTTTACTTTTTTCACCCTACCTCGATATACTCAAGTATTATCTTCGGTTACGGTTCCTAGCACTGTAAGCTAAAATAAACCAGATCATCTCTCTTCGGGGAGATTTTTTATTTTCACTAGTTTTATAGTACAATCTTCGGCTTGTCGCCTAGTCTATAAACGTTTTAGCCCGAGCTCAAATCAGCTCTCTGACTTCAGATGGCTTTTTCTATATATATTTACATCCTTGTTCATCTAATAGAAATATGGTATACTTTTCATGAGAATTTTCTAAATTTTTAATTTTGTTTAAGGAGGTTTTCATGCTTTCCAAATTTTCTGGAAGCCGACGGGACCTGCAATTTGTGTTACTTTTAGGTATTTTGCTAGCTACTTTAGGGATTTCCCTCTTTCTAGCAGTTTCAATGGGATCCGTTGCGATTGCTCTAGGAGATACCTATCGGATTATTTTGAGTAGGTTGGGGTTTCCGCTTGAGATAGGAGAGGTTTCTAAGTCCACTCTTGCCATTGTATGGAATATGAGATTCCCCCGAGTATTACTCGGTCTGATAGTAGGGGCTGGTCTTTCCATGTGTGGCAGTGTGATGCAGTCCACAGTGAACAATCCCATTGCTGAGCCCTATGTCTTAGGAATCTCTGCGGGTGCGACTTTGGGTGCAACCTTGAGCATTATTCTTGGTTTAAAAGTGGTGATTAGCCTTGGAGCTTTTCTTGGAGCTATTTTGGCAACAATTGCTGTCCTCATCATTGCCTCTATGCAGGGAAGGATGACGACTTCTAGTCTGATCTTATCAGGAACGGTGGTCAATGCTCTCTTTCTGGCTTTTTCCAACTTTATCATCTCTGTTGGCGCTAATGCAGACAGTGTGATGACCATTAAGTTTTGGACCATGGGTTCGCTTGCTGGAACTACTTGGTCTGACTTAGTCCTGCCAACTATAGTAGTAGGATTGGCCCTTCTATTTTTCTCTACCCAGTATCGTGTTTTTAATGCGATGATGATGGGAGATGAGGCTGCTTTAACTTTGGGAATTCCCTTACGCTTCTATTGGTATCTTTATGTGACCATGGTGGCTGTGCTGACAGCAGTCTTAGTGGCAACCTGTGGGATTATTGGATTTGTTGGTCTCATTACTCCTCACTTAGCTCGAGGGTTAGTGGGAACGAATTACAGGAGACTTTTTCCCGTTGCGACCTTACTGGGTGCCCTCTTTGTCGTCTGGGCAGATGTACTTTCTCGTGTCATTATTCCAAATGCTGAGCTTCCAATTGGTATTTTCACAGCCTTAGTAGGTGCTCCCTTCTTTATCTACATTGTTGGAGGTAGGCGAAGGGAGGTGAGGGCCTGATATGGACTTGATTTGTCAGGATGTCCACTTTGGACTAGGAGAGAAAAAAATCCTCAAAGGAGTTTCTCTTAAGGTTGAGGGGTATCAATTTCACACGATACTAGGGCCAAATGGAAGTGGAAAAACCAGCCTGCTTAAACTCCTCTATCGTCAGGAAAAGGCGGACAAAGGCTTGATAAGCCTAGATGGAAAGCCACTGGAGCATTGGTCACTCAAAGAAACAGCCAAGCAAATGGCAGTTGTCACCCAGTTTAATCAATTGCAGTTTGATTGTACAGTTGAGGAAATCGTCTTGTTGGGCAGAACTCCCCACCTCTCTTTTTTACAGAAGGAAAAGGAAAGGGATTATGCCCTCGTTCAAGATGCTCTCGTCAAGGTGGATATGCTTGAGAAGAAAACTCGTCTCTATTCGTCCTTGTCAGGGGGCGAGAAACAGAGAGTCTTGTTGGCACGCGCCTTGGCGCAAGAACCGACTCTCTTGCTCCTGGATGAACCTACCAATCACCTGGATATCAAGTACCAGTTAGACTTGTTGGCAATTGTGAAGAATCTCAAGGTCAATGTTTTAGCTGTCCTACATGATATTCAACTTGCTTGTCGCTATTCGGATTATCTCTATCTGATGAAAGAGGGAGAAATCCTTTACCAAGGGACTCCAAAGGAGACCATCACCCCTGAGTCATTGCAAACTGTATACGGAGTTCAAAGTCAGGTGACTTGGACCGAGGATCAGCAAGCCATGATTCACTATTTATAAAAGTAAAAAGGAAAATAAGATGAAAAAAACACTAAGCATTTTACTCGTAACAGTAGCTACCCTAACCATGGCAGCTTGTGGTAACACTACTACAGAAAAAGCTACCACACAGTCTAGCACAGAAACAAGTCAAAAGGCTAGCACAGAGACGACTTATCCACTCACGGTCAAGACATATGATGCTAAGGGAAATGAAGTCGAACAAGTCTTTGACAAGGCACCTGAAAAAGTTATCACCAATAATCTTTCAACTACTGAAATTTTATTGGAGCTAGGCTTGAAGGATAAAATTGCTGGCATGCTCAACCCTGACAATGCTGTGACGGACAAATACAAGGACGCGATCGCGACGATTCCTCAAATTGGGGATAAAAAAACAGTCTCTCAAGAGACAGTCCTTTCTTATGAGCCAGATGCGGTGATGGGTCGAAACATGATGTTTTCTGAAAAATCCTTGGGAACAGTTAGCACTTGGAATGAAAACAAAATCCCAGTCTATACGCAAAAAGCTTCTCTCTCAACGATTCAGCAAGATTTGGGAAATATTGTAGAAGACGTTAAAAATCTTGGAATGATTTTCAATGTTCAGGACAAGGCTAATGAATACGCAACCCAATTACAAGCTAAAATTGACGCTGTTAAGAAAGCAAACCCAGCAAGCCAAGGTGAAAAGAAAAAGGCTTTGATTATGGTTGCTTATAACGACGAAACCTTCGGCGCTTACAAGTCTGCTTTGCAAGAGAGCTTGTTGAACCAACTTGGTTATACCAACGTTGCAACAGGAACATCAGGCTTGACCTTGGAAAATCTTGTGTCAATGGATCCGGAGTTGATTATCTATGTAACCAGCGATCGCAATAAAAAATTGGATGCCAACGCAGTAGAGTTGATGAAGGCAAATGAAGTTTTGGAAAACGTTCCTGCAATTAAGAATCAAAAAATCATGACCATTTCTTACGATGAGTTGATGGACTATGGTCCAGCAGTGATTGATTCCCTTGAGAAAATCAATGACTTTATCAATAAATAATGAGTTTGATTGGGAAGGGATCCAAGTCAAGGTCAGTCTTCCTTCGACCTATGACCCCAATCAAACCTATCCAGCTATTCTCTTGAATGATGGAAACTTGGATTTTCTATCTTCCCTTTCTGAATCTGTGATTTTAGTGGGCTTGACCTCTAAAAATCGCCTAGACGATTACACTCCATGGAAGGCAGCTGCTCTGAGAGATGGGGCTCCAGATTTTGGCGGTCAGGCAAATACCTATCATAGTCATTTATTTGGAGGTCTTTTAGACAAGTTGCAGTCACTTTATCGTCTGGACAAAAATCGCCTTGCTTATGGAGGATACTCACTAGGTGGTTTGGTGGCAGTATACAGTCTTTTCAGCTTTGACAAGGTCTCCTGTGTCTTCTCTATCTGTGGTTCCTTTTGGTATCCTGATTTTACGACTTATTGCAAGGATGAAAGGGTGAAAAATTTGGACTGTTTGCTGTATTTACAGAATGGTCAAACAGAAGGAGCCCATCATACCAATCGCTTGGCTCAAGCTCCAGCCTATGCTGAGCAGATCCATACCAGCCTTCAGCAACGCTATCCAACTGGTCAATTTGTCTTTGATCCTTATGGGCATCATGAGCAAGTTGCTGAGCGATTTCTAGCCTTTTCCAACTGGTTGTCCCAAAAATGGAAAATCGAATAAAAGAATTATCCCTTGGCAAAAGCCAAGGGATAATTGTATTTTTTAACCAAGAGCCTCTCTCTTCTTATCTGGATTCCAGATGAAGCTTGCAATAAAGGTAAAGATAATCGTTAGGATACCAACAACCACAGCAAGTATGAGGGCTGGGATTCGGACAAACCACCAGAGTGGATTTGGTTTTTTATCATTGTGCCATTGCTTGGTTTCTTCGTCCAAACGTTGGAATTCTGCTTGGATACGGTCTGCAACCATTTCAATCCCTTCATCATTCATTTTCTTGATGTCTGAGATATCGATAGGATTTCCAAAGTTCATATCCACACGTTCACGGCTTATCAAGCCTTTCAAGGTCATAGGACCTGTGTAGGTAACCGGCATGATACGAACCTTAGCCATTTTAGCAATCAAGGCTACTCCACCCTTGACATCATTTGAGTGACGGCTCCCACTTGGAAACATGATGAGAGAGCGGTCGCTTTTTTTGAGGACGTTAATAGGGTACTTGATGGCAGAGGCGTTAGGTTTTTCCCGGTCAATAGGAAAGGCGCCACACATACGGATCCACCAGCCAAAGATGCGGTTGTTAAACAGCTCTTTTTTGGCCATAAAGATGAACTGTTTTGGCTTGGTCGCAAAGGCCATATAAACAGGATCCCACCAAGTACGGTGAGGTGCGACGAGGATATAGTTTTCGTCTCGGCTAGGGATTTTATCAGTATTGTGATAGTGGGCATTGCCATTGATGGACCACAAGATCAGCATGACTAGTCCACGTAAATAAGTATAAAACATGAGATCTCCTTCGATTGTATTGCTTTTATTATTATACCTTATCAAAAGACTACTGGCAAACTTTTTCAGTTATCAGCCAACAGTTTTAGATGGGATTAGAATTCTTTTTAAAAAAATGATATGATAGAATTTATGGATAAAAATAAGATTATGGGATTAACCCAAAGAGAAGTCAAGGAAAGACAGGCTCAAGGTTTGGTCAATGACTTTACCGCTTCAGCCAGTACCAGTACTTGGCAAATCATCAAACGAAATGTTTTTACACTTTTTAACGCATTAAACTTTGTTATTGCCCTAGCGCTGGTCTTTGTGCAGGCTTGGAGCAATCTGGTTTTCTTTGCCGTTATTTGCTTTAACGCTTTTTCTGGGATTGTGACTGAGCTACGGGCCAAACACATGGTGGACAAGCTCAATCTCATGACCAAGGAAAAGGTCAAAACCATCCGTGATGGTCAAGAAGTCGCTCTCGATCCAGAAGAGTTGGTTCTAGGAGATGTCATTCGTTTGTCTGCTGGAGAGCAAATCCCCAGTGATGCACTGGTTCTGGAAGGATTTGCGGAAGTCAATGAAGCCATGTTGACGGGTGAGAGTGATTTGGTGCAAAAAGAAGTGGATGCCTTGCTTTTATCAGGGAGTTTCCTAGCCAGTGGCGCAGTTTTGGCTCAAGTTCACCATGTCGGGGCAGAAAACTATGCTTCCAAACTCATGCTGGAAGCTAAGACAGTGAAACCAATTAACTCCCGTATCATGAAATCGCTAGACAAGCTAGCTGGTTTTACTGGAAAGATTATCATTCCCTTTGGTCTAGCTCTCTTGTTAGAAGCCTTGATGTTAAAAGGTTTGCCTCTTAAGTCTTCTGTAGTGAATACTTCAACAGCACTTTTGGGTATGTTGCCCAAGGGAATCGCCCTCTTGACCATCACTTCGCTCTTGACTGCGGTGATCAAGCTGGGCTTGAAAAAGGTCTTGGTGCAGGAGATGTACTCTGTCGAGACCTTGGCTCGCGTGGATATGCTCTGTCTGGACAAGACGGGCACCATCACCCAAGGAAAGATGCAGGTGGAGGCGATTCTTCCTCTGACGGAAACGTATGGTGATGAAGCTATTGCCAGCATTTTGACTAGCTATATCGCTCATAGTGAGGATAAAAATCCAACAGCCCAAGCCATTCGCCAGCGTTTCCAAGGTCAGGTTTCCTATCCTATGCTTTCGAATCTTCCTTTCTCAAGCGACCGTAAGTGGGGAGCTATGGAGTTAGAAGGTCTGGGGACGGTTTTTTTAGGGGCACCTGAGATGTTGTTGGACTCTGAAGTCCCTGAAGCCAGAGAGGCCCTAGAGAGAGGGTCACGTGTCTTGGTCTTAGCCCTCAGTCAGGAAAAACTAGACTATCACAAACCACAGAAACCATCTGATATTCAGGCCCTGGCCTTGCTGGAGATCTTGGACCCCATTCGAGAAGGAGCCGCTGAGACGCTGGACTACCTCCGTTCTCAGGAAGTGGGACTCAAAATTATCTCTGGCGACAATCCCGTTACAGTATCCAGCATTGCCCAGAAGGCTGGCTTTGTAGACTATCACAGCTATGTAGATTGCTCAAAAATCACAGATGAGGAATTGGTTGCCATGGCTGAAGAGACAGCTATTTTCGGACGTGTTTCTCCTCATCAAAAGAAACTCATCATCCAAACTCTGAAAAAAGCAGGGCATACAACGGCAATGACAGGGGATGGTGTCAATGATATCCTAGCTCTCCGCGAAGCAGATTGTTCTATCGTTATGGCTGAAGGAGATCCGGCGACTCGTCAGATTGCCAATCTAGTTCTCTTGAACTCAGACTTTAATGATGTTCCTGAGATTCTCTTTGAAGGTCGTCGTGTAGTCAATAATATTGCCCATATCGCACCGATTTTCTTGATTAAGACCATCTATTCCTTCTTGCTTGCAGTCATCTGTATTGCCAGTGTTTTATTAGGACGGTCTGAGTGGATTTTGATTTTCCCTTTTATTCCGATCCAGATTACCATGATCGACCAATTTGTCGAAGGGTTCCCACCATTCGTTCTGACTTTTGAGCGAAATATCAAGCCTGTTGAACCAAACTTCCTCAGAAGATCCATGCTTCGCGCCCTACCAAGCGCACTCATGGTCGTGTTCAGCGTTCTCTTTGTGAAACTATTTGGAGCGAGTCAAGGTTGGTCTGAGTTAGAAATCTCAACCCTACTCTATTATCTCCTTGGTTCTATCGGTTTCTTATCCGTATTTAGAGCCTGCATACCATTCACCCTCTGGCGTGTCCTCTTGATTGTCTGGTCAGTAGGAGGCTTCCTAGCCACAGCTCTTTTCCCAATGATTCAAAAGTTGCTTGAAATTTCAACCTTGACAGGACAAACGTTGCCTGTTTATCTTGTCATGATGGCTGTCTTTACTGTGATTTTCATTCTAACCAGTCGCTACCAAGTTAGAAAATAAAGAAAGACCGCAATCTGTGGATTGCGGTCTTTTTAGGTGCAAGATTGCTAGCTGAAATATGGTATAATAAGAGGTAATAGAGTTTTGGAAAGTGAGAGAAGATGATTTCAAAGAGATTAGAATTGGTGGCGTCCTTTGTACCGCAGGGAGCTATTTTACTAGATGTGGGAAGTGACCATGCTTATCTGCCCATCGAGTTAGTTGAGAGAGGCCAAATCAAAAGCGCCATTGCAGGGGAAGTGGTGGAAGGACCCTACCAGTCTGCGGTGAAAAATGTTGAGGCTCACGGCTTAAAGGAGAAAATCCAAGTCCGTTTAGCCAATGGCTTAGCGGCATTTGAAGAGGCTGACCAAGTCTCGGTTATCACCATTGCTGGTATGGGTGGCCGTTTGATTGCGACCATATTGGAAGAAGGATTGGATAAGCTTGCGAGTGTAGAACGTTTAATCCTCCAACCCAATAATCGTGAAGACGACTTGCGCATCTGGTTACAAGAGCACGTATTTCAGATTGTAGCAGAAAGCATCCTAGAAGAGGCTGGCAAGTTTTATGAAATTCTAGTGGTGGAAGCGGGACAAATGAAGCTATCAGCCAGTGATGTTCGCTTTGGTCCCTTCTTGTCCAAAGAAGTCAGTCCAGTCTTTGTCCAAAAATGGCAAAAAGAAGCAGCTAAGCTAGAGTTTGCTCTTGACCAAATCCCAGAGAAAAATCGAGAAGAACGTCAAGTTCTAGCTCATAAGATTCAAGCCATCAAGGAGGTGCTCCATGCTAGCAAGTGAAGTGATTAACGCGTATGAAGGCTTTTGCCCTCAGGAATTTTCAATGGAGGGTGATAGTCGTGGCCTGCAAATCGGCACTTTGGACAAGGAGATCCAAAGGGTTATGGTTGCTCTCGACATTCGTGAAGAGACGGTGGCTGAAGCCATTGAAAAGGGTGTGGATTTGATTATCGTCAAGCACGCGCCAATCTTTCGTCCGATTAAGGATTTGGTAGCCAGCCGTCCACAAAATCAGATTTACATCGACCTTATCAAGCATGACATCGCAGTTTATGTCAGCCATACCAATATTGACATTGTTGAAAATGGTCTCAATGACTGGTTCTGCCAGATGCTAGGTATTGAGGAAACGACCTATCTGCAGGAGACAGGTCCAGGACGTGGGATTGGTCGTATTGGGAATATTCAGCCTCAGACATTTGGGGAATTGGCCAAGCATGTTAAGCAAGTCTTTGGTCTAGATAGTCTTCGATTGGTGCATTATCAAGAGAATGATTTGCAGAAGTCTATTTCAAGAGTGGCTATCTGTGGCGGTAGTGGTCAATCTTTCTATAAGGATGCTTTAGCTAAGGGAGCAGATGTTTATATCACTGGGGATATCTATTACCATACTGCCCAAGACATGCTGTCTGATGGTTTGTTGGCGCTGGACCCGGGCCACTATATCGAAATCCTTTTTGTCGAAAAAATCGCTGCACACCTTACTCAATGGAAGGCAGAGAAGGGCTGGTCTATTGATATTTTGCCTAGTCAAGCATCAACCAATCCTTTCCACCATATCTAGTTAGAAAGTGAAGACAATGAAAAAAGTTGCCATTATCGGAGCAGGGATTGTGGGGGCGACAGCTGCCTACTACCTCGCGAAAGAAAGCGACCTAGAGGTGACCATTTTTGACCATGGACAGGGGCAAGCAACCAAGGCTGCAGCGGGAATTATCAGTCCTTGGTTTTCCAAACGTCGCAATAAAGCCTGGTATAAGATGGCGCGCTTGGGGGCTGACTTTTATGTGGATTTGTTGGCTGATATAGAAAAGTCTGGTCAGGAAATCGACTTTTACCAACGCTCAGGCGTCTTTCTCCTGAAAAAGGATGAATCCAAGTTAGAAGAACTCTATGAACTAGCACTCCAGCGTAGGGAAGAATCTCCCTTGATAGGTCAATTAGCCATTTTAGACCAAGCATCTGCAAATGAATTATTCCCTGGTTTGCAGGGATTTGACAGCCTGCTCTATGCTTCTGGTGGGGCACGGGTGGATGGCCAACTCTTAGTGACTCGTTTGCTAGAAGCCAGTCAAGTCAAGCTGGTCAAAGAAAAAGTGAGTCTGACACCTTTAGCAACTGGCTATCAGATTGGCGAAGAGGTGTTTGATCAGCTTATTCTAGCGACGGGAGCTTGGTTGGGGGACATTTTGGAACCTTTAGGATATGAGGTAGATGTTCGTCCCCAAAAGGGGCAACTCCGAGATTATCAGCTTGCCCAAGACATGGAATCATACCCTGTTGTCATGCCAGAAGGGGAGTGGGATTTGATCCCTTTTGCAGGTGAGAAATTGTCCTTGGGTGCTACCCATGAAAATGATATGGGATATGACTTGACGGTAGATGAAACCTTGCTCCAACAAATGGAGGAGGCAGCCTTACCCCACTATCCAGCCTTGGAAGAAGCGAAATCATCAGGTGAGCGTGTGGGAATCCGTGCCTACACCAGTGATTTCTCCCCATTTTTTGGACAAGTGCCAGGATTGGCAGGTGTCTATGCGGCTAGTGGTCTAGGTTCATCAGGTCTCACAACCGGCCCTATCATCGGTTACCACTTAGCTCAACTGGTCCAAGACAAGGAGTTGACCTTGGACCCTGAAAATTATCCCATTGCAAACTATGTCAAACGAGTAAAAAGCGAATAATACTCAATGAAAATCAAAGAACAAACTAGGAAGCTAGCCGAAGGCTGTACTTGAGTACGGTAAGGCGACGCTGACGTGGTTTGAATTTGATTTTCGAAGAGTATAAGCATTTTACTGAAATTTTAGCAGGCAGTTTAGGATGTCAAATGACATTCCCTATCAAAAATGATAAAATAAGAAAAAATAATCCGAGAATCGAGGAAAAAAGATGCAAGAAAAGATTTTGGTAACTGGTGGTGCTGGATTTATCGGAACCCACACTGTTATTGAGTTGATCCAAGCAGGTCATCAAGTCGTTGTGGTGGATAATCTTGTCAATAGCAACCGTAAAAGTTTAGAAGTTGTTGAAAGAATCACAGGAGTTGAGATTCCTTTTTATGAGGCAGATATCCGTGATACTGATACTCTCAGAGATATTTTCAAGCAGGAAGAACCGACTGGTGTGATTCACTTTGCGGGTTTGAAGGCTGTTGGCGAATCAACCCGTATTCCTCTTGCCTACTATGACAACAATATCGCAGGAACTGTTAGCCTTTTGAAAGCTATGGAAGAAAATAACTGTAAGAACATCATCTTCAGTTCTTCGGCGACAGTTTACGGAGATCCTCACACTGTTCCAATCTTAGAAGATTTCCCACTTTCAGTGACCAATCCGTATGGCCGTACTAAGCTCATGCTAGAGGAGATTTTGACCGATATCTACAAGGCAGACTCAGAATGGAATGTGGTCTTGCTTCGTTACTTTAATCCAATCGGAGCGCATGAAAGTGGAGACTTGGGAGAAAATCCTAATGGAATTCCAAACAATCTCTTGCCTTATGTTTCACAAGTAGCAGTGGGCAAACTAGAACAAGTGCAAGTTTTTGGAGATGATTACGATACAGAAGATGGAACTGGGGTTCGTGACTATATCCATGTCGTAGACCTAGCCAAAGGTCACGTTGCAGCTTTGAAAAAACTCCAAAAAGGTTCAGGTCTAAACATTTATAACCTTGGAACTGGTAAAGGTTACTCCGTTCTTGAAATTATCCAAAATATGGAAAAAGCAGTGGGACGTCCTATTCCTTACCGCATCGTAGAACGCCGCCCAGGTGATATCGCTGCCTGCTACTCAGACCCAGCAAAAGCCAAAGCAGAGCTTGGATGGGAAGCAGAACTCGACATCACCCAAATGTGTGAAGACGCATGGCGTTGGCAAAGCAAGCATCCAAATGGATTTGAAGACTAAGATGATGATTTCAATCATCGTCCCTTGTCTAAACGAAGAGGAAGTACTTCCTCTTTTTTATCAGTCTGTGGAAGCTCTGCTTCCTGACTTGGGAGCAGAACTCGAATATGTCTTTGTAGACGATGGCTCAATCGATGGGACCCTGCAACTTTTGAAGACCTATCGGGAGCAAAATCCTGCGGTCCGCTATGTCTCATTCTCACGAAATTTTGGGAAAGAGGCAGCCTTATACGCAGGCTTGCAGCATGCAACTGGAGACCTGGTGGTCGTGATGGATGCAGACCTTCAGGATCCTCCTAGTATGCTACTTGAGATGAAAGCTTTATTAGACCAAAATGCAGACATAGACTGTGTTGGGACACGGAGAACTAGTCGGGAGGGAGAACCCTTTTTCCGTAGTTTCTGTGCTGACCTCTTTTACCGCCTCATGCAAAAAATTAGCCCAGTGGCTCTACCCTCAGGTGTCCGTGATTTTCGCATGATGAGAAGGTCAGTGGTAGATGCTATTTTAACACTGACCGAGTCCAATCGTTTTTCTAAAGGACTCTTTGCCTGGGTGGGTTTTAAAACGCACTATCTGGACTATCCAAACGTTGAACGACAGGCTGGCAAGACCAGTTGGAGTTTTAGACAACTCTTTTTCTACTCGATTGAAGGAATTCTTAACTTTTCAGATTTTCCCTTGAGTATAGCCTTTGTAGCGGGACTCCTATCTTGTTTTATTTCTTTTATGATGACTGTTTTTGTGGTGTTTCGGACCCTTATCTTGGGAAATCCGACATCTGGCTGGACCTCTCTGATGGCTGTCATTCTCTTTCTTGGAGGGATTCAACTCCTGACCATTGGGATTCTCGGCAAGTATATTAGTAAGATTTATCTAGAAACCAAAAAAAGACCACTCTATCTCGTCAAAGAAAAAAGTGACCTTTCTATTATTGAAGGAAAAAATAACCAAAAAAGACTATAATTTTACCTAGAAATATGCTAAACTAGTAGGTGTGGGAAAAATGAGAAAAAATCAATTATATCTATTCCCTGCTTCCTACGATGGATCTTTTAGGAGTGCACGTGTAGGACAATTTTTGATGGCCTCCAGAACATCGCTGGTCTCAGCGATTTCTCTTTGCAATTCAACTGGATCATCGTAAAATCGAACGATTCCATTATCGTGATAATCAAAGAGTTCAGAATAGGTTTGGCAAAGCCCACAGGCGATGCATCGTTCAGGTATAAGTGTGAGTTTCATATTTATATTGTAATAAGAAAGTTTAAAAAATACAAGGAGTAAGGTATGGAAAAAGAACCATGGCAAGAAGATATTTATGAAAACAATGAGGAAGAATCAAGATCGGAACGACGTCACCGTAAACAAAAGGGAAAAGGTGTTGTTGCCAATCGTGTCTTGACAGTTCTAGCTAGCCTCTTCTTTGTAATCGTTGTAGCAATGATTGTCGTATTGATTTACCTTTCTACTGGAGGAAGCAATCGTACTTCATCTTTGAAGGACTTCTATGATGCATCGTCTCCTTCTACAAGTTCAAGTTCTAAAGTAGAAGCATCATCATCTTCAAGTAGCAAGGTAGAGGAAACAGCTTCTTCTGAATCAACACCTTCAGAGAGCAGTTCGGAAGAACATACAGAAGGTGAAGGAACACTTACAGTACATCCTGGAGAGGGAGAAGCAGCTCTTGCTCAACGTGCAGGGATTTCCATTGCCCAGCTAGAGGCTCTAAATCCTTCTCATATGTCATCTGGATCTTGGTTTGCTAACCCAGGTGATGTCATCAAGACAAGATAGGAGTCGGTCATGAAGACAATTCAAATTGCTATCGATGGTCCAGCTTCGAGTGGTAAGAGTACGGTCGCAAAGATTGTCGCTAAGGATTTTGGTTACACTTATCTCGATACGGGTGCTATGTACCGTGCTGCGACTTATATAGCGCTCAAACACCAGTTGGATGCAGGAAATGTAGATCAACTTCTCGAGCTTCTTAACCAACACCCCATTAGTTTTGGTCGTTCAGAAACAGGTGAGCAACTTGTTTTTGTAGGGGATGTTGAGATTACGCATCCGATTCGTGAAAATGAAGTGACCAACAAGGTTTCAAGCATTGCTGCCATTCCTGAAGTGCGTGAGAAACTGGTTTCGCTCCAGCAAGAGATTGCTCAGCAAGGTGGTATCGTCATGGATGGGCGTGATATCGGGACAGTTGTTTTACCACAAGCTGAACTCAAGATTTTCCTAGTGGCTTCTGTTGAAGAAAGAGCAGAGCGTCGTTACAAGGAAAATATTGCTAAAGGGATTGAAACAGACCTTGAAACGCTGAAAGAAGAGATTGCTGCGCGTGACTACAAGGATAGTCATCGTGAAACCTCACCTCTCAAACAGGCTGAGGATGCAGTTTACCTTGACACAACTGGACTAAGTATCCAAGAAGTGGTTGAAAAAATTGAATCAGAAGCAAAAAAATATATGTCCTAGGGACGAGAGGAGCAGGCTAAATGAAGCCTGCTCCTTTTCTCTCTTTTGCGCGCGTTTCAAAACAGTCTTTTTGGGAGAATTTTGATAAAATAGTAGTATCAATAAAAAGGACGGAAGCATGACAAAGAAAATCATAGCCATTTGGGCCCAAGATGAAAAAGGTGTGATTGGGAAGGAAAATCGTCTCCCTTGGCATTTGCCAGCAGAGTTGCAACATTTTAAGGAAACAACTTTAAATCATGCTATACTGATGGGGCGAGTGACCTTTGATGGCATGGGACGTCGTCTGCTTCCAAAACGGCAAACCCTGATTTTAACGCGCAATAGCGAAGAAGTCATAGATGGGGCGCTCGTATTTCAAGATGTGGAGTCTGTTTTAGCGTGGTATCAGAGTCAGGAAAAAAATCTCTATATCATTGGCGGAAAACAGATTTTTCAGGCTTTTGAGCCTTATTTAGATGAAATCATCGTGACACAGATTCATGCTCAGGTGGAGGGAGATACCTATTTTCCTGAGGAATTTGACTTGTCTCATTTTGAGACAGTAGCAAGCAAATCTTACACCCGAGATGAGAAAAACGACTATGATTTTACCATCGAATACCGAGATAGAAAGGAAGTCTAATGGAGCGCAGTATATTTGGATTTTTTACAGCTTTTTTGTGTGTGATCTGTATTTTGACTGGAGCACAGGCTTTTCGTAAGAAGCGCTATGGACTGTCTGCCTTACTCTGGTTGAATGCTTTTACCAATCTGGTCAACAGTGTCCACGCTTTTTATATGACCTTATTTTAGATAGAATGATAAATTAGAATGGAAGGAAATCATGCCTACAAATAGGAAAAATGATATGATGGTTTATTGCTCATTTTGTGGCAAAAGCCAAGAAGAAGTAAAGAAAATAATCGCTGGGAACAACGCTTTTATCTGTAATGAATGTGTTGAGTTGGCCCAGGAAATCATTCGGGAGGAGTTGGCCGAGGAAGTTTTGGCAGACTTGTCTGAAGTACCAAAACCAATCGAACTCCTCAATATTCTAAACCACTATGTGATTGGTCAGGATCGTGCCAAACGTGCCTTGGCAGTGGCTGTATACAATCACTATAAACGTATCAATTTTCACGATACGCGTGAAGAGTCAGAAGATGTGGATTTGCAGAAGTCAAACATCTTGATGATTGGTCCAACTGGTTCAGGAAAAACTTTCTTGGCTCAGACTTTGGCTAAGAGCTTGAACGTGCCTTTTGCTATTGCAGATGCGACAGCTCTGACTGAGGCTGGTTATGTGGGTGAGGACGTGGAAAATATCCTCCTCAAACTCTTGCAGGCTGCTGACTTTAACATCGAACGTGCAGAACGTGGGATTATCTACGTAGATGAAATTGACAAAATTGCCAAGAAGAGCGAGAATGTGTCTATCACACGTGACGTTTCGGGTGAAGGTGTGCAACAAGCCCTTCTCAAGATTATTGAGGGAACTGTTGCTAGCGTGCCACCTCAAGGTGGACGCAAACATCCACAACAAGAGATGATTCAGGTGGATACCAAGAATATCCTCTTCATCGTGGGTGGTGCTTTTGATGGCATCGAAGAAATCGTCAAACAACGTCTGGGAGAAAAAGTCATTGGTTTTGGCCAAAATAACAAGGCGATTGACGAAAACAGCTCCTACATGCAAGAAATCATCGCAGAAGACATTCAAAAATTCGGTATTATCCCTGAGTTGATTGGACGCTTGCCTGTCTTTGCTGCTCTTGAGCAATTGACGGTCGATGACTTGGTTCGCATCTTGAAGGAGCCAAGAAATGCCTTGGTGAAACAATACCAAACCTTGCTTTCTTATGATGATGTTGAGTTGGAATTTGATGATGAAGCCCTTCAGGAAATCGCCAATAAGGCTATCGAACGCAAGACAGGTGCGCGTGGTCTTCGCTCAATCATCGAAGAAACCATGCTAGATGTTATGTTTGAAGTGCCAAGTCAGGAAAATGTGAAATTGGTCCGCATCACGAAAGAAGCTGTCGATGGAACGGAAAAACCAATCCTAGAAACAGCCTAGAGGAGACTATGGAAATCAATACACACAATGCTGAAATCCTGCTCAGTGCGGCAAACAAGTCCCACTATCCGCAGGATGAACTGCCAGAGATTGCCCTTGCAGGGCGTTCAAATGTTGGCAAGTCTAGCTTTATCAACACCATGTTGAACCGCAAAAATCTTGCTCGTACATCAGGAAAACCTGGGAAGACCCAGTTACTCAACTTCTTCAACATTGATGACAAGATGCGTTTTGTGGATGTACCAGGTTATGGCTATGCCCGCGTTTCCAAAAAGGAACGTGAAAAATGGGGGCGCATGATTGAGGAGTATTTGACCACTCGGGAAAATCTCCGTGCCGTGGTCAGTCTGGTGGATCTCCGTCACGACCCGTCAGCAGATGATGTACAGATGTATGAATTTCTCAAGTATTATGAGATTCCGGTTATCATCGTTGCGACCAAGGCAGATAAGATTCCTCGTGGTAAGTGGAACAAGCATGAATCAGCAATCAAAAAGAAATTAAACTTTGACCCAAGTGACGACTTCATTCTATTTTCATCTGTCAGCAAGGCAGGGATGGATCAGGCTTGGGACGCAATATTAGAAAAATTGTGAGGGAAAGAAATGGCAAAAACAATTCATACAGACAAAGCTCCAAAAGCAATCGGACCATATGTTCAAGGAAAAATCGTTGGCAATCTTTTGTTTGCTAGCGGTCAAGTTCCCCTATCTCCTGAAACTGGAGAAATTGTAGGAGAAACGATCCAAGAACAGACAGAACAAGTCTTGAAAAATATCGGCGCTATTTTGGCAGAAGCAGGAACAGACTTTGACCATGTTGTTAAAACAACTTGCTTCTTGAGCGATATGAATGACTTTGTTCCTTTTAACGAGGTTTACCAGACTGCCTTTAAAGAGGAATTTCCAGCTCGTTCAGCTGTAGAGGTTGCACGTCTTCCTCGTGATGTAAAAGTCGAAATTGAAGTGATCGCAGAGATTGGATAAGCTAGTTGAAGTTTGGCTCTGCCAAACTTTTTTTGATATAAGGAGAGATAGATGACAAAGAAACAACTTCACCTGGTAATTGTGACAGGGATGAGTGGTGCAGGGAAAACAGTAGCCATTCAGTCCTTCGAAGATTTGGGATATTTTACCATTGACAATATGCCGCCAGCCCTCTTGCCAAAGTTTTTGCAGTTGGTAGAGACCAAGGATGATGACCACAAACTGGCCTTGGTAGTCGATATGCGGAGCCGTTCCTTCTTTTCAGAGATTCAGGCCGTTTTGGATGAATTGGAAAACCAAGATGATTTGGATTTCAAAATCCTCTTTTTAGACGCAGCAGATAAGGAATTGGTGGCACGCTATAAGGAAACTAGACGAAGTCACCCTCTAGCTGCTGATGGTCGGATTTTAGATGGCATCAAGCTGGAACGTGAACTCCTGGCACCTTTGAAAAACATGAGTCAAAACGTGGTGGATACGACAGAACTCACTCCGCGTGAACTGCGTAAAACCATTGCAGAGCAATTTTCAGACCAAGAACAAGCCCAGTCTTTTCGTATCGAAGTCATGTCTTTTGGATTCAAGTATGGTATCCCTATTGATGCAGACTTGGTCTTTGATGTCCGTTTCTTGCCAAACCCATACTACCTCTCTGAACTTCGTAATCAGACAGGTGAGGATCAAGCAGTTTATGACTATGTGATGAATCATGAAGAGTCTGAAAGTTTCTATCAGCACTTACTCGCCTTGATTGAGCCCATTTTGCCAAGTTACAAAAAAGAAGGCAAGTCTGTTTTAACTATCGCAGTAGGATGTACAGGTGGACAACACCGTAGTGTGGCCTTTGCAAAACGAATCGCTGAGGACCTTGCTAAAAACTGGCCTGTCAATGAAAGTCATCGTGACAAAGACAGAAGAAAGGAAACGGTAAACCGTTCATGAGAAAACCAAAGATAACGGTAATTGGTGGAGGAACTGGTATCCCCGTCATTTTGAAAAGCTTGAGAGAAAAGGATGTTGATATCGCAGCCATCGTAACGGTAGCTGATGATGGTGGCTCTTCTGGTGAACTAAGAAAGAATATCCAACAACTGACACCACCAGGCGATCTTCGCAATGTCCTGGTAGCCATGTCGGATATGCCTAAATTTTATGAGAAGGTTTTTCAGTACCGCTTTTCAGAAGACGCTGGTGCTTTTGCGGGTCATCCTCTAGGAAATATCATTATAGCAGGACTTTCTGAAATGCAAGGGTCCACTTACAATGCCATGCAGCTGCTAAGTCTCTTTTTCCACACAACAGGAAAAATCTACCCCTCAAGCGATCAGCCTTTGACACTGCATGCAGTCTTTAAAGACGGTTCTGAGGTGGCAGGTGAGAGCCACATTGCAGATCATCCAGGTATGATCGACCATGTCTATGTGACCAATACCTTGGATGATGAAACACCGCAAGCCAGCCGTCGAGTGGTCAATACCATTCTCGAGAGTGATATGATCGTCTTGGGACCTGGTTCCCTCTTTACATCGATTTTGCCAAATATTGTCATTGAGGAGATCGGGCAGGCTCTACTGGAGACTAAGGCAGAGATCGCCTATGTCTGCAATATCATGACCCAGCGTGGGGAAACAGAGTACTTTTCAGACAGTGACCACGTGGAAGTCCTCCATCGACACTTAGGTCGGCCATTTATTGATACGGTCTTGGTGAATATCGAAAAGGTTCCTAGAGAATACATGGATACCAACCGTTTTGATGAGTATTTGGTTCAGGTAGAGCATGACTTTGCTGGTCTTTGCAAACAGGTTCCTCGTGTGATTTCATCCAACTTCCTTCGTTTGGAAAATGGAGGAGCCTTCCATGATGGCGATTTGATTGTAGATGAATTGATGCGCATCATACAGGTGAGAAAATGAGTTTTACAGTTGCAGTAAAAGAGGAAATTCTTGGTCAACACCATCTCAGTCGTCATGAATTATCAGCCATCATCAAGATGTCTGGCAGTATCGGTCTCTCGACTTCTGGCCTAACCTTGTCAGTCGTGACTGAAAATGCCAAGTTGGCTCGGCATCTCTATGAGTCTTTTCTCCATTTTTATGACATCAAGTCAGAAATTCGTCACCATCAGAGAAGTAATCTTCGTAAGAACCGAGTCTATACGGTCTATACTGATGAGAGGGTGCAGGAGCTTTTAGCTGATTTGCGGCTTGCGGATTCCTTCTTTGGTTTGGAGACGGGCATTGATCCTGACATCTTAGCAGATGAGGAGGCTGGACGTGCTTACTTATGTGGGGCCTTTCTGGCAAATGGTAGCATCCGAGATCCGGAGTCTGGCAAGTACCAGTTGGAGATCAGTTCCGTTTATCTGGACCACGCCCAAGGACTAGCCTCTCTTCTTCAGCAGTTTTTGCTGGACGCTAAGGTCATTGAGCGCAGGAAAGGTGCAGTTACCTATCTTCAACGTGCAGAGGACATCATGGATTTCTTGATCGTGATTGGGGCCATGCAGGCGCGTGATAATTTTGAGCGTGTCAAGATTTTGCGTGAAACCCGTAACGATCTCAATCGCGCCAATAACGCTGAAACAGCCAATATCGCTCGGACGGTTTCTGCCAGTATGAAGACCATCAACAATATCAGTAAAATCAAAGATAGAATGGGTTTGGAAAATTTACCCGTGGATTTGCAAGAGGTAGCACAGTTGCGGATTCAGCATCCAGACTACTCTATCCAGCAGTTGGCAGATAGCCTGAGCAATCCCTTGACTAAAAGTGGCGTTAACCACAGACTCAGAAAAATAAACAAGATTGCAGACGAATTATAATGATATAAAACAACCCCTTGAATTACCAATATCTTCAAGGGGTTTAGTTGTGTTGTGAAATCAAAAAGGGGCAACCGAGGGGCAGAATTAAAAAATACTGTCTAATTTATTGACAAGTTTATCCTCCATGTCCTCAGTAGTATGAGAATAGATCTCCAAAGTCATTTTTGCGTTTGAGTGCCCAACTCGATCCATTATTGATTTGATAGGCAATCTAGACTCTGCTAAAAACGAAATTTGAGAATGTCTAAAAATATGGCTAGATAAGTTTTTTTCTATCCCAGCCTGATTATCATATTTTTTCAATATCTGTATAAAGCAAGCTATTGTTGTAGGATTGTTCCATTTTTCAAAACAGAAAATATAATCATCGCTTGACAATGGTTGGAAACGTTCGCTAAGTCGCACTATTTGCCTTTGAATAGCTTCTATGACACTCTCTGATACTTTGATTGTCCGTATTGAATTTGTAGTCTTTGGTAGTGTCTTGATTTTGTGAACTGCATCAAAATTACCTGTGATCTCAATTTTGTTGTTTTGGAAGTCTATATTCTTTAGCTGCAAGGCAGTTAACTCACCATATCTCATCCCAGTTAATGCCAGCACAAGAACCATATCAGCGTACTTTTGGTGATATTTTCGACGATTAAGGACATCGACAAGTGCTTTTATTTCTTGCATGGTGAGAAAATTGTTACGTTTTTTTCCAGTTCTTCTAAAGTCTTTGGCTTTTGAGGAATTGTAGTATAATCCACCTCGTTATTTTCAATGTAAGAGTATTGAACGGCGTAATTAAAGATACCTCTGAGTCTATGCCGTACTTTTTTAGCTGTAATATATCCGTTGCTTTCAATAATTTTTTCAATAGCCTCTTGAAGAAAACGCTTGTCAAGATTAGCAAGTATGGTATCGGATGGTATAACTTCCTTCATCTTCTTATCAACTGATTTACAATTATGTTTTGTTGATTCCTTTACTGTTTGCGCCCATGATTTATAGAAAAAGTTATAGATCTCTTCAAATGTAATGCTTTCTACTTGTTTTGTGCTGAGTTTTTTATTTATCTTCTCTTGTAGCAAGATGGCGGCTTGATTTCTTGCTTGAGGTGTTTTCTTCTCCATCGTGACGGAGACTTTTTTCAATTTCTCAGTATATGGATCTTTGTATCGCTCAAAAAATTTATATTTGCCGTTTGGCAATTCTTCCATCCACATTGCTTTTACCTCATTTTTTTGTTAAAATGGGTATAGTAAAGAGGGCTTTTTTAATGTCTTTTACTATAATGAACACTTCACACTCTCCTCGACCAAAATTTGAGTGTGGGGCTTTTTTATTTATGTATAATTAAAAACAGCTGCACAATTTTTGTACAGCTGTGACCGAGGCAGGAGCTACCTGCCGTACTTTGCACTAGATGATACCATCTAGGTAATCCAACTGTATTTTATCAAAGTTTCTATTTACTTGTCAAATATAATCCGTTCAGATATTGCATCCGATAATTTTTTTAGTTGCATATCTCCAACAACTGTAGCTGATAAAACATCAATTTCTGATGTTCGTGGTTCTATTTTGTTTTTATCAATAGTAGTTATACAATCTAACGCTGCGTAAGTCGTCTTTTCTAAACTCTTCTGAAATCTATCCATTTGCTCATTAGCTTTCTCTAACAGTTCAGTAGATTTTTTCTGTTTCTGATAAACAGATTTTAATGTATCGTAATACTTATCTATATTTTCGAATAAGTAAGGCATGTCTGATATATCAGTGATAGGTGTAATATCATCAGGCAAAATAGAATTTATTTCCTCTAGGAGTTCGTCATTTATTTTTCTAGCAGACGTAGTTGCTACTTTGTAAGTTAAATGAAAGAGTTCTCTTGAAAATTCAAAATCAAGTTTTAGTTTATCTTTGCCTGGTTTAGACGTTAAAGGAATAACAGTTATAGTCCGCTTATCTTTCCTATCGTTTTTAGAGAGTGTGATAGCATAATGTGTTTTTGAAAATTCCTCTCCAAAATTCATCCCAAAATGGACATATACTATGGTTCCTGGAATGTACACTTTGTAACGACGCTTTTTTTTATGTAAGTCTCTTTCCAACTGCTCAACATAATTCAAGAGACTTTGTCCCATTCCATGACTTTTATGGTAATGAGGATTATCTTTTACAAAACTTATAAGCCGTTCAGTTGCCTCAAATAATAGGTCAAGGTTTTCTTTTTTTCCCAAATTCAGAACCTCTTTAATGGTTTTTCTTATACATGATTTCCTCACACTCAGAAGTTTGCCGACCGAGAGTGTGGGGATTTTTTAATTTTTCAGCATCAAATACGCATCAATGTAAATTAAAGGTACGCTTTTCTCTTTGTTGCTGTTGGTAGTGTACTCGTAGAAAAGTAAGTAACGTCCGTTTACAGTCAAATGATCTTTTTCTAAAAATCTTTTTTCTATACGTTCAGTCTCCATGAACAGCATATAGAAATCGCCACTAGGTTGTGTAGCAAGTATTTTTGTGTACTTGCCTTCTTTAAAAATTTGCACTATCTCCAGATTGTCGATTCTCATTTTTAAAGAGAAGAATTTTTCTGGCTCTCGGAGAACAGTTTTGTAATCATAGATTTTATAATCATCTGACTTGTAATTGTCTTTTGTGACCTTATCAACTTTAGTCAATAGCTTATCAAAATATTCTTCTACGCTAATATCATCAGATGTTGACGATTGTGTAGTCGGCTCGCTGGATGATTTTTGTGTTTGATTTGTACAAGCGGTTGAAATAAAAAGTGCACAAAGAAAAACAGATGATATGGAGAATATTCTTTTCATTTTATCCTACCCTTTTTTTAATTAAGTAAAGATAAATATTCTTCTCTTTCCTTATAAACTGGTTGAGTGTTTTGGTTGCACTTTTTGGTCAGGGTCGATGTAATTGATGGCATTGTTAATAGCAGTTGGAGCTTCACCCAGTCCTGTAGCGATTAAATCAATCTTACCTTCATAGTAGCAGCAGTCCCCAATGGCATAGATACCCTCTTGGCTGGATTCTTGCTTGCTGTTGACGATAATCTTGTGACGGTTGAGGTCTAGACCCCAATTTTTAAGATTGCCGACAGATGATTTAAAACCATAGTTGACAAAGAGATGGTCTACTTCGATAGTTTCGGCTTCATCTGATTTGACTTTGCTGATTTCTAGTTTGTCGAGTGTTTTTCCATCTCCGATAAGTTGGCTAGGAACGAACGGTGTCTTGATGGTTACAGATGATTCTTGCAGGGCTTGCACACTATGTTCCAAGGCGCGGAAATTATCTCTGCGGTGAACGAGAGTAGTTGGGGCAATCTTTTCAAAAGCTAGAGCCCAGTCCACAGCTGAGTCTCCCCCACCAAGGATGGTTACTTTCTTGCCAGCGTATTGTTGGATATTGGAAACGTGGTAGTGGATATTTTCATAGTCTTCAACGTTTTCCAATTCGAGCGGACGTGGTTTGAAGGCACCACCACCCATGGCAATGATAACTGTTTTAGTCAGGTGGCTACCTTTGTTGGTTGTGATGGTAAATCCTTGATCTTGTTTCTCAATTTCAAGAACGGTTTCGTTGAGGTGAACAGGTGTGTCAAATCCGTTTAGCTGTTCAATCAAGCGATTGGTCAACTCTTCTCCGGTTAAGTTTGGAAAACCTGGCACATCAAGGATTTGCTTTTCAGGGTAGAGGATGGCTGGTTGACCACCGAGCTGGGGAAGAGAGTCGATGATTTGGACTTTGGCTTGGCGTAGGTGGGCGTAAAAGGCAGCAAAGAGCCCGACAGGACCGCCACCTACAATGGTAATATCATAGAGTTGAGACATGATTTCTCCTTTGTTTTTTCTAGTCAGTTTATTTTATCATATTTTTGCTTAATTTAAAATGAGGTAGGATAGGGAAAAAATGGGCAAAAAATGGTATAATGATAAGTAAAGTGTTTTGACAGGGAGGAGGCCAAGGATGAATTTTCAACAATTATCCAATTTGCAATACTGGACGAGTTTGTTTTCAAGTCCTTGGAGTATAGTCACCAATCTGATTGATATTCTCATTGTGACTTATATTTTATATCATTTTACTAAAGCTATTGCAGGCACCAAGATTATGATATTGGTCCGTGGAGTCTTAGTTTTTATTCTAGCCCAGATTCTTTCCAATATGATTGGTTTAACGACTATTTCCTGGTTGATCAATCAGATCATCACCTACGGGGTGATTGCAGCGGTGGTTATCTTTTCACCAGAGATTCGAACTGGTTTGGAGCGATTGGGCCGGGCTACTGATTTCTTCTCCAATGCCCCAGTCAGTGCGGAAGAGCAAATGGTTCGTGCATTTGTGAAATCAGTTGAATACATGAGTCCTCGTAAGATTGGGGCGCTTGTAGTAGTTCAGAGAGTGAGAACCTTGCAGGAATACATCTCGACAGGGATCCCTTTAGATGCTAAAATTTCGGCTGAATTGCTTATCAATATTTTCATTCCCAATACTCCCTTGCATGATGGTGCTGTCATTATCAAGGAAGACCGGATTGCCGTAACTTCAGCCTATCTACCCCTGACTGAAGATACTGGGATTTCCAAGGAGTTTGGAACGCGTCACAGGGCGGCGATTGGTTTGTCGGAAGTGTCAGATGCTCTTACCTTTGTGGTTTCGGAAGAAACGGGTGGAATCTCAATCACCTATAATGGAGTCTTTAAGCATGATTTGACCTTGGAAGAGTTTGAATCGGAGTTAAGAAGAATCTTACTTCCAAAATCAGAGAAAAAGCAAGGTCTGAAAGAGCGCTTGCTAGGAGGATTGAAACATGAGAAAAAATAGTCTTTATATTATTTCTTCCTTCTTTTTCGCCTGCATCCTCTTTATCTATGCGACTTCTACAAACTATCAGAATAGCAACAGTGCCAGACAGGTGAGGACAGAAACCTATACCAATACGGTACTCAATGTCCCAATCGATATTCAGTACGACAGCGATCAGTATTTTATCAGTGGCTTTACTTCTGAAGTGACCGTCTTTCTGACAGGGTCAAACAGAGTTGCATTGGCGAGCGAAATGCAGGAAAGTACTCGGAAATTCAAGGTCAAAGCTGACTTAACCAATGCCAGTGTAGGAACCATTGAAGTTCCTCTAACCATTGAAAATTTACCGAGTGGTTTGACGGCTGTTGCGACACCGCAAAAGATAACAGTCAAGGTTGGTAAAAAAGCAAAACGTGATAATGTAATCGTTGTGCCGGAGATTGACCCTAGCCAGATTGATTCTCGTGTGAAAATTGATACAGTCACTGTGTCAGATGAAAAAGTAACGGTTATTAGTGATGAGGAAACCCTCTCCAAAGTAGATCGTGTCATTGCCATCTTACCGACGAGTGAACGGATAACTAGAAACTACTCGTCCTCTGTTCCTCTACAAGCAGTCGATAAAAATGGAAATGTCTTACCAAGCGTCATTATGCCGTTTGACACAACTATGAAAATTACAACAAAAACAGCAACGTCTAGTTCAAGTAACTCGTCAACAAGTTCCTCAGAAGGCAGTTCGTCTTCAACGAGTTCAGAAACAAAATCAGATTCGTCTAAACAATAATAAATAATAGAAAAGGATGATAAATAAAATGGGTAAATATTTTGGGACCGATGGAGTCCGTGGAGAAGCAAACGTAGAACTGACACCAGAATTGGCTTTTAAACTAGGCCGTTTTGGTGGATATGTCCTCAGTCAACACGAAACAGAAGCCCCTAAAGTCTTTGTAGGACGTGATACACGTATCTCAGGAGAAATGTTAGAATCAGCCTTGGTGGCAGGTCTTCTCTCTGTAGGGATTCACGTCTACAAACTTGGTGTCCTTGCAACACCAGCAGTAGCTTACTTGGTCAAAACTGAGGGAGCCAGTGCAGGTGTTATGATTTCTGCCAGCCACAACCCAGCCCTTGATAATGGAATTAAATTCTTTGGTGGGGATGGCTTCAAACTTGATGATGAAAAAGAAGCAGAAATCGAAGCTTTGCTAGATGCTACTGAAGACACTCTTCCTCGTCCAAGCGCCGAAGGCTTGGGAACCTTAGTGGACTATCCAGAAGGTTTACGTAAGTATGAAGGCTACCTTGTTTCAACTGGAACGCCTCTTGAAGGAATGAAAGTGGCCTTGGACACAGCAAACGGTGCAGCGTCTACAAGTGCCCGTCAAATCTTTGCAGACCTTGGGGCTCAAATAACTGTTATCGGTGAGACACCAGATGGTCTTAACATCAACTTGAATGTGGGTTCTACACATCCAGAAGCTCTTCAAGAAGTGGTCAAAGAAAGTCAGTCAGCTATTGGTTTGGCCTTTGACGGAGATAGTGACCGCTTGATTGCTGTTGATGAAAATGGCGAAATTGTTGATGGTGATAAGATTATGTATATCATTGGGAAATACCTTTCTGAAAAAGGCCAGTTAGCTCAAAATACCATCGTAACAACGGTTATGTCTAACCTTGGCTTCCATAAGGCCTTGGAGAGTGCTGGCATTAACAAGGCAGTGACTGCTGTTGGTGATCGCTATGTCGTTGAAGAAATGAGAAAATCAGGCTACAACCTTGGTGGTGAACAATCAGGCCACGTTATCTTGATGGATTACAATACAACTGGTGATGGTCAATTATCAGCTGTCCAATTGACCAAAATTATGAAAGAAACAGGTAAGAGCTTGTCTCAACTAGCATCAGAAGTGACGATTTACCCACAAAAACTGGTCAATATCCGAGTGGAAAATGCCATGAAAGAAAAGGCTATGGAAGTACCAGCCATCAAGACAATCATCGAAAAGATGGAAGAAGAGATGGCAGGGAACGGTCGTATCCTTGTCCGCCCAAGTGGAACAGAACCCCTCTTGCGTGTCATGGCAGAAGCTCCTACAACAGAAGAAGTTAACTACTATGTAGATACGATTGCTGCTGTGGTTAAAGATGAAATCGGAATTGACTAAAGCCTAGAAAACTAGATGAAATGATAAAAATGTGGTACAATTGCATAGTAAATTGTAGCAATGGGAGAGAAAAATGAATCTTAAACGAGAACAAGAATTTGTTAGCCAGTATCACTTTGATGCTCGTAACTTTGAATGGGAAAATGAAAATGGAGCTCCTGAAACTAAGGTAGACGTGAACTTTCAGTTGCTCCAACATGACCAAGAAAACCAAGTGACTTCTTTAGTCGTTATCTTGAGTTTCATGATTGTCTTTGACAAATTTGTCATCAGCGGAACAATTTCTCAAGTTAACCATGTGGAAGGTCGAATTGTCAACGAACCAAGCGAATTTAACCAAGAAGAAGTCGAAACCTTGGCACGTCCATGTTTGAACATGCTCAATCGTTTGACGTATGAAGTAACAGAAATTGCCTTGGATCTTCCAGGGATCAATTTGGAGTTTTAGTCATGAAATTAGCTGTCATTACAGATTCTTCAGCCTATTTAGAGGAGAAGACGCTGCAAAGAGAGAATCTATTTATCTTGGATATTCCTGTCAATATTGATGGGGAAGAGTATGTCGAAGGTGTCAATCTGACTGCTGAGGAATTTTATCAAAAAATGGCTCAGTCTGGAGAATTGCCTAAAACTAGTCAACCAAGTATTGCCAAATTGGATGAGATTCTAAGTTCCTTGAAAGATGAAGGCTATACCCATGTCTTGGGACTCTTTCTTTCGTCAGGAATTTCAGGCTTTTATCAGAACATCCAATACCTGTTGGATGAATATGATGGCTTGACCATTGCCTTTCCAGATACCCATATCACAAGTTCCCCTCTAGGATTTATGGTGGAGAGTGCCTTTGAATGGGCAGAACAAGGCGATGATTTTGCTCAGATTCAGGAGAAATTGGCTATTCAAATCGCTGATAACTCGGCATTTATCATAGTAGATGACCTTGATCACTTGGTTAAGGGAGGACGTCTGTCAAATGGGGCGGCCATTCTAGGAAATCTTCTCAGTATCAAGCCCATTCTTTATTTTAATGACCAAGGTGTGATTGAAGTTTACGAAAAAGTCCGTACGGAAAAGAAGGCAACCAAACGTTTGGTGGAAATCATCAAAGAGTTGACAAAAGATGGGGACTACCGTATTACAGTCATTCATGGGAACGCTCCTCAAAAGGCGGCAGATTTGCACCAACTCTTGATTGAGAGTGGTGTGAATTCTGAGATTCCAATTGATACCTTTGGTAGTGTCATTGGGACTCACCTTGGAGAAGGTAGTATCGCCTTGAGCTATACACCAATCGTCTAAATTGTTCTTACAAGCTTTGTATCTTAGAAATTGAACACGGACTACCTGCCTCTTGAAAAAAGATGCCTGTCTTGCCTTTCATGGAAAGTCAGCGCCATTCCCTATTTTTCATGGACAGCTAACGTCCTTTGTATCTTGATAATTGAACACGCCTGGAACACTGTGTGAAAAAGATAGTTCTTCCGAGGAGTAGACACTCCTTGATCAGAACTCCTATTTTCACTTTGTGTTCTTGCAGGCTTTGTATCTTAGACAGGAGTAGAGATGAGTATTCGAGTAATTATTGCCGGTTTTAAGGGAAAGATGGGCCAAGCTGCTTGTCAGATGGTCTTGGCTGATCCAGACTTGGACTTAGTCGCAGTTTTGGATCCGTTTGAGTCTGAGTCAGAGTGGCAGGGAATTCCTGTCTTCAATGATAAGGTTGACTTGGCTGGTTTTGAAGCGGATGTCTGGGTAGATTTTACAACTCCAGCTGTTGCCTACGAAAATACACGCTTTGCTCTTGAAAATGGCTTTGCTCCAGTCGTAGGAACAACAGGCTTCACTAGTGAAGAAATTGCAGAACTAAAAGCATTTTCCCGTGAACAAGATTTGGGTGGCTTGATTGCCCCTAACTTTGCCTTGGGAGCTGTCTTGCTGATGCAATTTGCGGCGCAGGCTGCCAAATATTTCCCAAATGTGGAGATTATCGAGCTCCATCATGACAAGAAAAAGGATGCTCCGAGTGGAACAGCTATTAAAACAGCTGAGTTGATGGCGGAAGTTCGGGAATCAATCCAGCAAGGTGCGCCTGATGAGGAAGAATTGATTGCTGGTGCCCGTGGTGCTGATTTTGATGGTATGCGCATCCATTCAGTCCGTCTACCAGGCTTGGTAGCCCATCAGGAAGTCATCTTTGGCAATCAGGGAGAAGGATTGACCCTCCGTCATGACTCCTATGACCGTAGCTCCTTCATGACAGGGGTCAATTTGGGAATCAAAGAAGTTGTCAAGCGTCATGAGCTTGTCTATGGATTAGAACACTTATTATGAGATTAACGCAAATGCCTTCTGAATTTCAGAAGGCTTTACCAGTATTAGAAAAAATTAAAGAAGCAGGCTTTGAGGCCTATTTTGTTGGGGGCTCCGTCAGAGATGCCCTACTCAATCGCCCCATCCATGATGTGGACATCGCGACGTCTTCTTATCCAGAAGAAACCAAGCAGATTTTCCCTCGCACAGCTGACATCGGAATCGAGCACGGAACCGTCTTGGTTTTAGATGGGGACGAGGAGTATGAGGTAACCACCTTTCGAACAGAGGATGTCTATGTAGACTATCGCAGACCCAGTGCGGTTTTCTTTGTGCGTTCGCTAGAAGAGGACCTCAAGCGCCGTGATTTCACAGTTAATGCCTTTGCCTTGGATGAGACAGGCGAAATTATTGACTTGTTCCATGGTTTAGAAGATTTGAAAAACCAAGTCTTGCGAGCAGTTGGAGTGGCTAGTGAACGTTTCAATGAAGATGCTTTGCGCATTATGCGTGGTTTTCGTTTTCAGGCCAGTCTTGGTTTTGAACTTGAGCAAGAAACATTTGAAGCGATGAAGACTTTGACGCCACTCTTGGAGAAAATTTCTGTGGAGCGAACCTTTGTTGAGTTTGATAAGCTCTTGCTGGCACCTTTTTGGCGAGTTGGTCTGTCTTCCATGATTGAGAGTCAAGCTTATGATTATCTCCCTGATATGGCAGCCAGTCGAGAAAAGCTTCAAAAATTGTTTGATTTAGAGGCGGATTTCACCTTTGAATCTTCTGAACAAGCCTGGGCGGCTCTATTGTGGGCTTTGGAGATTAAAGATGCACAGCCATTTTTGAAGGCATGGAAAACCTCACGCCAGTTTGCCAAGCAGGTTCAGGGGTTGCTGACCATTTTGGCTTTGCGAGAAGAAGGAGAACTGAGCAAGCGCGATTGTTACCGCTTTGACTTGGATTCCCTTCTACAGGCTGAACGTCTTCGTCAGGCTCAAGGAAAAGAAGTCAACCCACAAGCCATCACAGAAACTTACCAGAGTTTGACCATTCATGATAAGAAAGAAATCCAGATTAACGGAGGAGTTCTGATTAAGGAATATGGTTATCAGCCAGGTCCAGACTTGGGAGAAATTTTAACAGAGATTGAGTATGCCATTGTCGATGGAGAGTTGGAAAATGATCGTCAAGCCATCCATGCTTACCTGAGGGAGAAAGAATGAGTGATTTTATCGTTGAAAAACTAAGCAAATCCGTCGGAGACAAAACCGTTTTTAAGGATATTTCTTTTATCATCCATGATTTGGATAGAATCGGTCTCATTGGTGTCAATGGAACGGGTAAGACCACCCTTTTAGATGTTTTATCAGGTGTTTCAGGCTTTGATGGGGATGTCAGTCCTTTTTGGGCTAAGAATGATTACCAGATTGGCTACTTGACTCAGGATCCAGATTTTGACGACAGTAAGACTGTTCTAGATACCGTGCTGTCCAGCGACCTCAAAGAAATCCAGTTGATTCGTGAGTATGAGTTGATCATGCTCAACTACAGTGAGGACAAGCAGGCTCGTTTGGAACGGGTCATGGCAGAGATGGATTCTCTCCAAGCCTGGGAAATTGAAAGCCAGGTCAAGACGGTCCTCAGCAAGCTGGGTATTCAGGACTTGTCGACTCCAGTTGGTGAATTGTCAGGCGGTCTGAGAAGACGGGTTCAGTTGGCGCAAGTTCTCCTAGGAAACCACGACCTCTTGCTACTGGACGAGCCGACCAACCATCTGGACATTGCGACCATCGAGTGGCTGACCCTCTTTTTGAAAAATTCTAAGAAGACGGTTCTCTTTATCACCCATGATCGCTATTTCCTAGATGCACTGTCAACGCGGATTTTCGAGTTGGACCGAGCAGGCTTGACCGAGTATCAGGGAAATTATCAGGACTATGTTCGCCTAAAAGCGGAACAAGATGAGCGTGATGCATCTCTTCTCCACAAAAAAGAACAACTCTACAAGCAAGAATTAGCCTGGATGCGCAGACAACCGCAGGCGCGTGCGACCAAGCAGCAGGCTCGTATCAATCGTTTCCATGACTTGAAAAAAGAAGTTTCAGGCGGCGTTGCTGAGGCAGACTTGACCATGAACTTTGAAACCAGTCGGATTGGGAAAAAAGTCATCGAGTTTCAGAATGTTTCCTTCGCCTATGAGAACAAGCCTATTTTGAAAGATTTTAACCTTTTGGTGCAAGCTAAAGACCGTATCGGTATCGTTGGGGACAACGGTGTTGGGAAGTCAACCCTGCTTAACCTCATCGCAGGAAGTCTTGAGCCGACTAAAGGTCAAGTTATCATCGGTGAGACGGTTCGCATTGCCTATTTCTCTCAACAAATCGAAGGCTTAGATGAAAGCAAGCGCGTTATCAATTACCTGCAGGAAGTGGCAGAAGAGGTTAAGACCAGTGGTGGTTCCACAACTTCCATCGCTGAGTTGCTGGAGCAGTTCCTCTTTCCGCGTTCGACCCATGGAACCTTGATTGAGAAGTTGTCTGGAGGAGAGAAAAAACGCCTTTATCTCCTTAAACTTCTTCTTGAAAAACCCAATGTTCTGCTTTTGGACGAGCCAACCAATGATTTGGATATTGCGACCTTGACAGTTTTGGAGAATTTCTTGCAAGGCTTTGCTGGACCAGTTTTGACTGTTAGTCACGACCGTTATTTTCTGGATAAGGTAGCGACTAAGATTCTGGCCTTTGAGGATGGGAATATTCGTCCATTTTTTGGTCATTATACCGATTATCTTGATGAAAAGGCCTTTGAAGCAGAGATGGTCAATCAAGTTCAAAAGGCCGAAAAAGAGAAAGTGGTCAAAGTCCGTGAAGACAAGAAGCGAATGACCTATCAAGAAAAGCAGGAGTGGGCAAGCATTGAAGGCGATATTGAAGCCTTGGAAAATCGTATCGCTGCTATTGAAGAGGAGATGCAGGCAAATGGCTCCGACTTTGGTAAACTAGCGACTCTTCAAAAAGAGCTAGACGAGAAAAACGAAGAACTCCTTGAAAAATACGAACGCTATGAATACCTAAGTGAGTTGATATGATGGAAGAAAAAGTCATTAAACGTAGTCCCAAGAAAATCATTTGGAATGCCTTGTTTGGCCTCGCTTCAGTGCTTTTCTTCTTGCTACCTCTCTATTATCTCCATTCGTATTCGCAAAAGGGGACCAGACTTCATACGATAAGTCTTTTGTTAATGCTGCTTGTACTTTTTTGTGCTGGAGTGGTCGTTTATCAGACATACAGGCTGTTAAGTTCCGATAAGGAATATTTGAGATGTACTGTTGAGGGGTTTTACTACAAACCAAACCCAAAGAAACCCAGTCATTTCTACGCTTGGGCTGATGTAGAGGAATTTTCCCTCTCTCGGATTCGAGGGAAGTATAGGGATTCCTATCGGATTGAAGTTTATTTTAAAAACAAGGAAAATGTGAAATCCCAATCACTTCTAGCCCTACTGAAGAGAAGGTGTTTCCCTTTTCATCCGTCAGCAGATTTGATTATCCCTATCTTTCTATTAGATGTAGGTCTTCCTGAAAGGGTATACGAGACCATGAAGTACTATGAAAGAGAATGGCGCATCGAACAAAATCGTCAAGCAAGAAAAAAGGCAAAACAAGCTTCGAAAAGCAAATCTTCCAAACCGTCATAGTCTGTCTTTACTTAAAGTAGCATAATCAAAAAGGCCCTATCCATTGGATAGGGTTACTGTCTGTCTTCTTTTTTTGTTTCCTGGTGGAAGATATTTTGCCAAGTCTCATGGCGACGCCAGATACTGGTATGGACGATACCATCCAGCTCATAGCAAATGAGCTTGGTTTTCTGACTAATGGAAGTGATTTGAATATCCTTAATAGTAGCTTTAAGTTCTTTTTCGGCTTGATAAGCGACTTTATCCATCTGCTCTCCATCTTGACGGATATAGAGAAAGTCCTCAGCAAGGAGTTCTTCTAGCTGATTTCCTTGGTCAATCAATTGCTCACGCATGAGCAGTTTTTTGTAGACATTGTCTAAAATCTCGTCCTCAGGTATAGGAGCAGGTTCGATGTGGATATCAGTATCAAAAACACCAAATCGTTCTTCTAGCATAGACTCAACTTGGTCTGCAATTTCGTGACTTTCATAGACTGATAGATCGGGATTCATTTCCAGCGTGATATCAAGGTAGATATTGCTACCGTAGGTGCGACCTCTTTGAGACTTAACCTTACTAATCTTTGGAATCTCCATGATGGCCTTCTGATAATCTTCCAGCAGACGGTCGTCAAAACCATCTGAAAGACTAAAGGAAGACTCTATAAAGATATCATAGGCTGTCTTTAAGATAAAGAAGGTGATGATGATAGCAACCAGTTTATCCACGATAGGATAGTTGAAACTGCTTGCTAGGATAGCAATGGAAGTCCCCAGCGAGGTGACAGCATCGGAAAGATTGTCCTTGGCGGCAGCCTTGAGCGCCTTGGACTTGGATTTCTTACTGAGGCGAGTATTATAGAGATAAACTGCGAACATGACTGCCGCAGAGACGACTCCTAGACTTGCACCCAGAGGGTCGATAACTGTCTGTTCTCGACTGAGAATTTTTTGAATGGTGTCCCGAAGAACATCAAAGCCAACGTAGAACATGATGATGGAAGTAATCAAACTAGCCAAATCTTCAATCTTCCAGTGACCGAAACGATGATCACGGTCTGCAGGCTGGCGTGCCATACGAATACCGATCAGAAGAGCAACATTTCCGATAATATCTGATACGTTGTTGAAACCATCCGCTACCAAACTGGAAGAATGTAGGAGGTGGCCAGTCGCTAATTTTGCCGTAGACAAGAGGAGGTAGGTTGAAATACTGATAATAGCTCCACGTTCTGCCAATTTGAGATTTGACATGGATTGGTTCATCGGACTTCCTTTCTAGTGCTGAGATTCTGTTTTCATTATACTGGTTTTCAAAGGAAAATTCAAATTTAGTCTTGTTTCATCGGATTTAAACCCTTGAAAATTGTTCAAATTTTGATATAATAGTACTACTCAAGGGAGTAGCTGGCAGAAACCTGTGATAGTGTCGTCATTCCGAATTGTATACTGAAAAGTATGTTTTCCGGCACTATCTTAAACAGCGAGACTTGTTATGATTAACAGGTCTCTTTTTGTTTGTCGTGAAAAGATAGGACAGAAAGAGAGTCTGTTTTGCACACAATGTCAAGGAGGAGACACATGTCAAAAGAACAAAAACGCCAAGCGTTTTATACTCAAAGTCCTGAAGAGGTCTTGAAGTCGGTTGAAGCAACTGAGCAAGGTCTTTCGTCAAGCGAAGCGCAGCAACGCCTAGCTGAATATGGACGCAATGAACTGGAAGAGGGTGAGAAAAAATCTCTCCTAGTCAAGTTTATTGAGCAATTTAAGGATTTGATGATTATCATCCTAATTGCTGCGGCTATCTTGTCCGTCATAACTTCTGGTGGAGAAGATATTGCAGATGCCATCATTATCCTTGCCGTGGTTATCATCAACGCTGCCTTTGGTGTTTACCAAGAAGGAAAAGCAGAAGAAGCCATCGAAGCCCTCAAGTCTATGTCTAGTCCAGCTGCTCGCGTTATTCGTGATGGACACATGACTGAGATTGATTCCAAAGAATTGGTGCCAGGTGATATCGTCGCCCTCGAAGCTGGTGACGTCGTACCAGCAGACCTACGTTTGCTAGAAGCTAATTCTCTTAAAATCGAAGAAGCAGCATTGACAGGTGAGTCTGTTCCAGTTGAAAAAGATTTGACTGTAGAACTCGCTGCAGATGCTGGTATTGGTGACCGTGTCAATATGGCCTTCCAAAACTCAAACGTGACCTACGGTCGTGGTCTTGGTGTTGTTGTCAATACAGGTATGTATACTGAAGTGGGTCATATCGCTGGCATGCTCCAAGATGCTGATGAGACAGATACGCCACTAAAACAAAACTTGAACAACCTTTCTAAGGTTTTGACCTATGCTATCTTGGTCATTGCCCTTGTTACTTTTGTTGTTGGAGTCTTCATTCAAGGTAAAAATCCACTTGGTGAGTTGATGACCTCTGTTGCGCTTGCTGTTGCAGCCATCCCAGAAGGACTTCCTGCTATCGTGACCATCGTTCTTGCCCTTGGTACTCAAGTTTTGGCCAAACGAAACTCTATCGTTCGTAAGTTGCCAGCAGTTGAAACTCTTGGTTCAACTGAGATCATCGCTTCTGATAAGACTGGTACGCTTACCATGAACAAGATGACAGTCGAAAAAGTCTTCTATGACGCAGTCCTACATGACTCAGCTGATGATATTGAACTTGGCTTAGATATGCCACTTCTTCGTTCGGTTGTCTTGGCCAATGATACCAAGATTGATGCTGAAGGTAACCTGATCGGGGATCCAACGGAAACAGCCTTCATCCAGTATGCCTTGGACAAGGGCTACGATGTTAAAGGGTTCTTAGAGAAATATCCTCGTGTAGCTGAATTGCCGTTTGACTCAGATCGTAAACTCATGTCAACGGTTCATCCATTGCCAGATGGTAAATTCCTCGTAGCAGTCAAAGGGGCTCCTGACCAACTCTTGAAACGTTGTGTTTCTCGTGATAAAGCTGGAGATGTCGCTCCGATTGATAATCAAGTCAATGACTTAATTCACACAAATAACTCTGAAATGGCTCACCAAGCCTTGCGTGTCCTTGCAGGTGCTTATAAGATTATCGATAGTATTCCAGAAAATCTTACTTCTGAAGAGCTTGAAAACAACTTGATCTTTACTGGTTTGATTGGGATGATTGACCCTGAGCGCGCCGAAGCAGCAGAAGCTGTTCGTGTCGCTAAGGAAGCGGGAATCCGTCCAATCATGATTACGGGTGACCACCAAGATACAGCAGAAGCCATTGCCAAACGTTTGGGAATTATTGATGCAAATGATACAGAAGGCCACGTTTTAACTGGTGCTGAGCTCAACGAACTGTCAGATGAAGACTTTGAAAAAGTAGTTGGTCAATACTCTGTTTATGCCCGTGTGTCTCCAGAACACAAGGTTCGTATCGTCAAGGCTTGGCAAAAACAAGGTAAGGTTGTTGCTATGACAGGTGACGGTGTTAATGATGCGCCAGCTCTGAAAACAGCCGATATCGGTATCGGTATGGGAATCACTGGTACAGAGGTTTCTAAGGGGGCTTCTGACATGATTCTTGCAGATGATAACTTTGCGACTATTATCGTCGCAGTTGAAGAAGGACGTAAGGTCTTCTCAAACATTCAAAAGACTATTCAGTACTTACTTTCTGCCAATACTGCTGAAGTATTAACTATCTTCTTATCAACCTTGTTTGGTTGGGACGTCTTGCAGCCAGTTCATCTTTTGTGGATCAACTTGGTAACCGATACCTTCCCAGCTATCGCTCTTGGTGTTGAACCTGCTGAGCCTGGTGTCATGAATCATAAACCACGTGGACGAAAGGCAAGCTTCTTCTCAGGTGGTGTTTTGAGTTCTATCATCTATCAAGGTGTACTCCAAGCAGCTATTGTTATGAGTGTTTATGGACTTGCAATTGCTTACCCAGTTCATGTGGGTGACAATCATGCCATTCATGCGGATGCCCTTACTATGGCCTTTGCAACCCTTGGTTTGATTCAACTATTCCATGCCTACAATGTCAAGTCTGTTTACCAATCCATCTTGACAGTTGGCCCATTCAAGTCTAAGACCTTTAACTGGTCCATCTTGGTATCCTTCATCCTTCTCATGGCAACAATCGTCGTAGAACCGCTTGAAGGAATTTTCCACGTAACCAAACTGGACTTGTCACAATGGGCCATTGTTCTAGCTGGAAGCTTCTCAATGATACTTATCGTCGAAATCGTCAAGTTTGTTCAACGTAAACTTGGTCTTGATAAGAACGCGATTTAAAAAGAAAGTCATCTTCGGATGGCTTTTTTTGCATTTGAGGAGAATGGTTAGAAGTTATCCTCTTTTGTGCTATAATAAAGTAAAATAGCAAGGAGTGAAAGAGAATGAAAAAGAAGATTGTCCGAGATGTCTTATTCTTGTCGCAGGTCTCGAAACCTGCAAGTCAGGAAGACCTTTATCTGGCTAAGGATTTGCAGGATACCCTGCTGGCTAATCGCGAGACCTGTGTCGGTCTGGCGGCTAATATGATTGGGGTGCAGAAGCGCGTGATTATCTTTAATCTTAGCCTAGTTCCCATGGTCATGTTTAACCCCATTCTTCTTTCCTATAAAGGATCTTACGAGACTGAGGAAGGTTGTTTGTCTTTGACTGGGGTGCGACCAACAACTCGCTATGAAACGATTACGGTTTCCTATCGCGATAGTAAGTGGCAGGAGAAGACCATTACGCTAACAGGTTTTCCAGCTCAGATCTGCCAACATGAACTGGATCATTTGGAAGGACGGATTATTTAGGAGGAATTCAGATGAAACGTATACTTTTTGAACTTGTTTTTATCGCAACGACATGGTATATCTTTTTACCACCCTTTAATCTAACTAGCTGGGAATTCATCTTCTTTCTCTGTGGGCATTTGGTGGTGATGGGGATTTTGTTTAGTTTCCGCAAGGATACCAATCTCCTCAAAACTGTTCATGTACGTCATGGCAAAGCTGCCAAAGATCTCAATCTAGAAGGATTCCTTTTTACCAAACTTAGTAGAGGATTGTTTCTGACTGCAGGTATCATGTTTGCCCTTGCTGGTCTGGTAAGCCTAGTAACCTCTAGCTTTTTCCAAGCAAAAAATTATGCTAATGTGGTGTCCATCACCGAAAAAGATTTTAAAGATTTTCCTAAGAGTGATACCAGTAAGGTTCCAATCCTAGATCGGAGTACTGCAGAAAAGATTGGAGACCGTTATCTGGGCTCTCTGACGGATAAGGTCTCCCAGTACGTAGCAGCAGATACTTATACCCAGCTGACGGTCGATGGCAAACCCTATCGGGTAACACCCTTGGAGTATGCTGACCCAATCAAATGGTTTAATAATCAGTCCAAGGGGATTGGCGAGTATATCAAGGTTGATATGGTGACAGGAAATGCGGAATTAGTGGACTTGAAAACACCGATGAAGTATTCAGACTCCGAGTATTTTAACCGCGATGTCAAACGTCATCTTCGGATTAAGTATCCGACCAAGATTTTTAAAACGCCATCCTTTGAGGTGGATGATGAAGGCAATCCCTTCTATGTAGCAACAGTTTATCAAAAGCAATTTGGTCTAGGAGTCCCTCGTCCTTCATCTGTTATTATCTTAGACGCCACTAATGGAGAAACCAAGGAATACAGGTTGGATGAAGTGCCAGAATGGGTGGATCGTGTTTATCCAGCAGAAGAAACAATCGAGCAAATCAACTACAACGGCAAGTATAAAGACGGCTTCTGGAATGCCTTGATTTCTAAGAAAAACGTCACCCAAACGACAGAGGGCTATAACTATCTTTCTATCGGAAATGACATTTATCTCTACACAGGGGTGACTTCAGCAAATGCTGACGAAAGTAATCTAGGATTTATCCTTGAAAATATGCGCACTGGTGAAATCACCAAGTACAATCTAGCATCAGCAACCGAAGAATCAGCCCGTGCTTCCGCAGAAGGAGCAGTGCAGGAAAAAGCATATAAGGCTACCTTCCCTATCCTTGTCAATCTCAATGACAAACCACTCTATATCATGGGCTTGAAGGACAATGCAGGCTTGGTCAAGGAGTATGCATTGGTCGATGCAGTGGAGTACCAAAACGTTATCGTAGCAACTACGGTAGATGAACTCCTCAGCAAGTATGCCAATAAAAACGACCTCGAGCTGGATAATGAAACGGTAGAAAACATCAAGGGAGTGGTTTCAGATCTTAAATCAGCTGTCATCAAGGGGGATACCGTCTATTTCTTTAAAGTTGATGGCAAGATTTATAAGGTCAAGGCTTCCGTGTCAGACGACCTTCCTTACCTTGAAAATGGGCAATCCTTTGAAGGTCAAGTTGGAAAAGATAATTACCTCAAAACCTTTAACGTACAATAATACTCTTCGAAAATCAAATTCAAACTACATCAGCGTCGCCTTGCCGTACTCAAGTACTGCCTGCGGCTAGCTTCCTAGTTTGCTCTTTGATTTTCATTGAGTATAAAAATAGGTTTTCTCAGTTCAAGGAGAAAAAAGATAAATTCTTATCTATCTTAACAAGCTTAGCTGGCACAGCCTTTGTTCTCGTGGCTATCTGGTTAGGATGGCCAAAATAAACAGAGAAACCTCGGTATGAACCGAGGTTTTTAAGATGAAATTCTTGGTTGTGGTTGAAAAATATGCTACACTAACAATATGAAAATTTTAATCCCAACAGCAAAAGAAATGAACACAGACCATCCTTGTATCGAAGCGCTCCCTTTGAGGGAAGAAAGTCAGGCAGTCCTTTACTCACTGGCGAATTATTCAGCTAGTGAATTAGAGACTTTTTATAAGGTATCTGTCGAGAAAGCAGAAGAAGAGTACGGCCATATTCAAGCTTTAAAAGAACACAGGGCTAAACATTATCCAGCCTTGAAACTTTTCGATGGTCTCATGTATCGTCACATCAAACGAAATGGGTTAACCGAAGCTGAACAAACCTATCTTGAAAATCATGTCCTAATTACCTCGGCTTTATACGGTGTTGTCCCCGCCTTGTCGCCCATGGCTCCTCACCGTTTGGACTTTTTGATGAAGTTAAAAGTTGCTGGTAAGACTTTAAAGAGTCATTGGAAGTCAGCCTATGATGAGGCACTTCAGGATGAGAATTTGATATTCTCACTCCTATCATCAGAGTTTGAAACCGTATTTTCGAAGGAAATCAGAGAAAAGATGGTGACCTTCAAATTTATGGAGGACAAGGCAGGTCAGCTGAAAATCCACTCAACCATTTCAAAAAAAGCCCGTGGCGCCTTTTTGACCGCCTTGATAGAGGGGCAAGTCCATACAGTCAAACAAGCTCGCAAGCTCCGCTTTGCCGGCTTTGACTACCGACCTGATTTATCAAGTGATTTAGAACTCGTCTTTGTGAAACAAGCATAAAACCAGCTCATTCGAGCTGGTTTTTGTTGGATTAGTTGATGGCTGCAAGAAGGTCGTCCGCTTGTTTTGCAAGTGATGAAGCAGTTGCTTCTTCTAACACCAATTTTCCATCTGCCCAAGCAGAGTCATTGACACGAGCAGCTGTAAAGTCACCAACGACTTGTGTACGGATAAATGGCAAGAGGTCTTTATAAATAGCAAAGAGTTGATCGTGACCGGCATTGGCTACAGAAGAGACAGTAATAAACTTGTCTTGGAGGGCAGAAGCGCCACGTGTATCAGACAAGTCAAGGGCACGAGAGAGCCAGTCAAGCAAGTTTTTCACTGTTCCAGGGATAGAGAAGTTGTAGACTGGAGAGAAGATCCAGATCGCATCCGCAGCAAGGACTGCTTCACGAGCAGCAGCTACAGCTGGATGAGTTGGAACTTCCAAATCTTGGCTGAAGAGAGGAACAGCTGAGTAATCAAGATAGCTAACTTCCGCTTTTCCAGCAAGTGCTTTTTCAGCTTCGAGGGCCATTTGGTGGTTGAAAGAACCTTGGCGTAGTGAACCGACGATAAATAATACTTTTTTAGACATGATGTGTCTCCTTTAGTTTAAAATTCAAAGAGCGAACTCTTTTGTTACCATCTATGTTACAACAAATAATACTAATTAGCAATAATTTTGCTCACAAATTTTTAAATTTTTTTAAAATGCGGATTAAGTCTTCCTTTTCGCCATCTTCCAAGATGCTGAGTGCTTCTACGATAGAATCGATATGGTCAGGAAGAACCTCTTCGATTTTTCTGCGTCCTGCAGGTGTTAATTTCAGGAAAAAGGATCGACGATCCTTGGGGTCGCAAGTTCTAGAAATCCACCCATCTCGAACCATATTTCGAATGACGACAGTCATGTTTCCAGAAGTGGCTAACATTTTTTCAATCAAATCCTGAATGCGTAGTTCCCCCTTGCTATAGAGGGTTTCCAAAACTGAAAATTGGGTGGGTGTTAGCCCGTGTTCTTTAGCAGCTTTGGCTTCATAAGGTTTAAAAGTTCGTATGGCTTTATTGAGGACGATAGCTGTTTTTAAGTCTAATTGATTATCGGAAATTTTCTCTTTCAAATATTGTTTCATAAGGTTATTTTATCAATAATGAGAGAGAAAAACAAGAACTTACATTTTATAGGAAAAGAATCTTAGAATGTTTCTATCTTCACTTGTAATAAAAGAGGAGAGATGGTAAAATAGACGAGTGAAACTAAGACAGAAAAAAGCAAAAAACAAGCTACTTTTACAGTATGGAATCGGCATTTCTCTGGTACTTCTGGTGCTAACTGGATCCTTTCTTTATCTGATATCACTCAGCATGAAACCCTATCAAGATGCTAGAGTTGAGGGAGAAAAACTAGCCAAGCAGTATGCAGAATTGGAACAGGCAGATCAGGTTGATTTTTATAATGGACTAGAAGGTTATTACAGCGTTTTAGGACATAATAAAAAGCAAGAGGCCATTGCCGTACTGATTGAAAAGAACGACCACAAGATTTATGTCTATCAGCTTGATAAGGGGATTTCTCAAGACAAGGCAGCGACTATTTCGAGGGAAAAAGGAGCTAGCGACATTGACAAGATTACCTTTGGTCGTTATCAGGACAAGCCGATTTGGGAAGTTAAGTCAGGAAACCAGTACTATCTGGTCGACTTTGAAACAGGAGCAGTGATCCAATAAGGAGGGCATATGAAACTATCCAAACGTGTACTAGAAATGGAAGAAAGCGTCACTCTAGCTAGTGATGCAAGAGCCAAAGCATTAAAAGCTCAGGGAAAGGATGTTCTTTTCTTAACCTTGGGACAGCCTGATTTCCATACTCCTGAAAACATTCAGGATGCAGCGATAGAAGCGATTCGAGATGGACGAGCTTCCTTTTATACAGTTGCTTCAGGTCTGCCAGATTTAAAGGCTGCGGTTAATACCTATTTTGAACGCTACTACGGGTATTCCGTAGCGGCTAACGAGGTTACCTTTGCCACTGGTGCTAAGTTCTCTCTCTACACCTTCTTTATGGCTGTGGTCAATCCAGGTGATGAAGTCATCATCCCTACACCATACTGGGTCAGCTATGGAGACCAGGTCAAAATGGCAGAAGGAGTGCCAGTCTTTGTCCAGGCCAAGGAAGACAATCACTTTAAAGTAACAGTAGAGCAGCTAGAAGCAGCCCGAACAGATAAGACCAAGGTCTTGGTTCTCAATTCACCATCGAATCCGACCGGTATGATATACTCTCGTGAGGAACTCATGGCTATTGGAAATTGGGCTGTTGCGCATGATGTCCTTATCCTAGCAGATGATATTTATGGTCGTTTGGTTTATAACGGGAATGAATTTGTTCCAATCTCTAGTTTGTCAGAAGCTATTCGCAAGCAAACCATCGTGATTAACGGTGTATCTAAGGCCTATGCCATGACTGGTTGGCGGGTAGGTTATGCTGTGGGAAATCCTGAGATTATCGCTGCTATGAGCAAACTAACAGGACAAACAACCTCCAATCTGACTGCCGTATCGCAATATGCTACCATTGAAGCCCTAACTGGGCCACAAGACTCTGTCGAAACCATGCGTCAGGCTTTTGAGGAACGTTTGAACACTATTTACCCTCTCTTGTGCCAAGTGCCAGGATTTGAAGTTGTCAAGCCCCAAGGAGCCTTTTATCTTTTCCCAAATGTTAAGAAAGCGATGGAGATGAAGGGCTATACCGATGTTACGGAGTTTACAACAGCTATCCTTGAAGAAGTCGGTCTTGCCTTGATTACAGGAGCAGGATTTGGGGCGCCAGAAAATGTTCGTCTCAGTTATGCAACTGACTTGGACACCTTGAAAGAAGCGATTCGTCGTTTGCATCAATTTATGGAAAAATAAAACTTAGAATCTTCGCCTTTTTGGCGAAGATTTTTTGTAACGAAAATCTCGCGATTTTTCTCTAGTAGAACCTAGCTATCACATTCTATTTATGGTAAAATAGTGGGTAATGATGTCTTCGGACAAGTTAAACGAAAAAAGGAAGATAGATTATGACAAAACGTGTAACAATTATCGATGTAAAAGACTACGTTGGTCAAGAAGTGACCATCGGAGCCTGGGTTGCCAATAAATCAGGAAAAGGGAAAATTGCCTTCTTGCAATTGCGTGATGGAACAGCCTTCTTCCAAGGTGTAGCCTTTAAACCAAACTTTGTAGAAAAATTTGGTGAAGAGGTAGGTCTTGAAAAATTTGAAACGATCAAACACTTGAGTCAAGAAACTTCTGTTTATGTGACAGGAATTGTCAAAGAAGACGAACGTTCTAAGTTTGGCTATGAGTTGGATATTACAGACATCGAAGTGATCGGTGAATCTCAAGACTACCCTATCACACCAAAAGAACACGGAACAGACTTCTTGATGGACAACCGTCACTTGTGGCTCCGTTCTCGCAAGCAAGTGGCTGTGATGCAAATCCGTAACGCTATCATTTATGCAACTTATGAGTTCTTTGACAAGAACGGCTTCATGAAGTTTGATAGCCCAATTCTTTCAGGAAATGCGGCAGAAGATTCAACTGAACTCTTTGAAACTGACTACTTTGGAACGCCAGCCTACTTGAGCCAATCAGGTCAACTTTACCTAGAAGCAGGAGCTATGGCTCTTGGCCGTGTCTTTGACTTTGGTCCAGTATTCCGTGCGGAGAAATCAAAAACGCGCCGTCACTTGACTGAGTTCTGGATGATGGACGCAGAGTATTCTTACTTGACACACGATGAGTCACTTGATTTGCAAGAAGCTTACGTAAAAGCCCTTCTTCAAGGTGTCCTTGACCGTGCACCTCAAGCCTTGGAAACCTTGGAACGTGATACAGAGCTCTTGAAACGCTACATTGCAGAGCCATTCAAACGCATCACTTACGATCAAGCCATTGACCTCTTGCAAGAGCATGAAAACGATGAAGATGCTGACTACGAGCATTTGGAACATGGCGATGACTTTGGTTCACCACACGAAACGTGGATTTCAAACCACTTTGGTGTGCCGACATTTGTTATGAACTACCCAGCAGCTATCAAGGCCTTCTACATGAAACCAGTTCCTGGAAATCCAGAGCGCGTGCTTTGTGCAGACTTGCTCGCACCAGAAGGTTACGGAGAAATCATCGGTGGTTCTATGCGTGAGGAAGACTACGATGCCCTTGTAGCTAAGATGGATGAACTTGGTATGGATCGTACAGAGTATGAATTCTATCTTGACCTTCGTAAATACGGTACAGTTCCACACGGAGGATTTGGTATCGGTATCGAGCGTATGATAACCTTCGCAGCTGGAACCAAACACATCCGTGAAGCCATTCCATTCCCACGTATGTTGCATCGTATCAAACCATAAAATGAATCCAAACGCCCTTAGGGCGTTTTTTCAAAGTAGAAGAAAGAAGAGGTGGAGAACATGTAAAGCACAGCTTAACAAGTGACAAACACAAAGATACAAATACACTTGTTAAAGGAGAAACTATGTTTAAACGAAATTACCGGAAGAATATCGGTCTCATGGCTGGTGTGGAATTTTTTGCCTTTCTGGGCATTACCAGCTTTTGGATTCTATTTCTCAGTCAAAACGGGATGTCGCTTTGGCAGATTGGCTTATTGGAAAGTATTTTTCATGCCACCAGTGTCATCTGTGAAATTCCCTCAGGAATGTTAGCTGACCGCTATTCCTATAAAACCAATCTATATTTAAGTCGAATAGCTGGGATTGCCTCGTCTATTCTCATGTTAGCAGGGCAAGGTAATTTTTGGATTTACGCACTCGCTATGGTGGTGAGTGCCTTGTCTTATAATTTTGATTCGGGGACGAGTGCAGCCATGGTTTATGATTCGGCTGTGGAGGCTGGATTAAAAGAGCGCTACTTGTCTATCTCCAGTTTTATGTCAGGAGTCGCAGAAGGGACTCGGTCTTTGGGGACCGTTTTAGCGGGATTTTTTGTCCATGGTCAATTGCACTTGACCTACTATATCATGATTGTTACTTCTATAATCGTTCTTTTCCTAACTTGGATGCTAAAAGAGCCTAGTGTTAAAGCGCAAAAATCTGAGCGTTTGACGATGAAAAAAATAATCTGGACTGTCAAAGAGGAGTTGCGGAGAAACCCCAGTCTTTTTAGTTGGATGATTCTTTCCCAAATCATCGGGACACTGATGTGCATGTTTTATTTTTACTATCAAAATCAACTTCCTGACTTAGAAGGGTGGCAGATTTCGATGGTCATGTTGATGGGCAGTGTTTTGAATATCTGGGCAGTTTATCTAGCAAGTAAGATTGGAAAGAAGTATTCAGCCTTAAAACTCTTTCCCATTCTTGTACTCTTGACGGGAGGAACTTATTTGCTTTCCTACTTTGGTACGCCGCTGATTTATATTTTGGTTTATTTGATCAGTAACGCCTTATATGCTCTCTTTCAGCCGATTTTTGATAATGATTTACAAAAGCGACTCCCAAGTGAGGTACGGGCAACCATGCTAAGTGTCTACTCTATGATGTTCAGCCTAAGCATGATTATCATTTTTCCTCTGACGGGATGGTTGATTGATTATCTAGGATTTGTAGTAGCCTTCCTTTACTTAGGGCTCATTTTAGTACTAGCCAGCTTTTTGCTATTTTTCATTTTGAAAGAGATGGCTGGAGCTTTGAAACTGGAAGAGGATGTTATTTCTAAGTAATAAAGTTATTTTTTCACTTTTATCTTTTTTACTTGCTATCTATCAGTTTTTCTAGTATAATAGTTTATTGTGAGCAAACCTCACTTACCCCTTGCAAAGACTAGGGGTCATTAGACCAAAAGGAGGAAATATCAATGGCTAAATACGAAATTCTTTATATCATTCGTCCAAACATTGAAGAAGAAGCGAAAAACGCTTTGGTAGCACGTTTTGACTCTATCTTGACTGACAACGGTGCAACTGTTGTTGAATCAAAATCATGGGAAAAACGTCGTCTTGCATACGAAATCCAAGATTTCCGTGAAGGACTTTACCACATCGTTAACGTTGAAGCAAACGACGACGCAGCTCTTAAAGAGTTTGACCGTCTTTCAAAAATCAACGCTGACATTCTTCGTCACATGATCGTCAAACTTGACGCGTAAGAAGGTAAATTATGATTAACAATGTTGTACTTGTAGGGCGTATGACACGTGACGCTGAGTTGCGTTATACCCCATCAAATGTAGCAGTTGCGACTTTTACTCTTGCAGTAAACCGTACATTTAAGAGTCAAAATGGCGAACGTGAGGCTGATTTCATCAATGTCGTTATGTGGCGCCAACAGGCTGAAAATCTTGCTAACTGGGCTAAAAAAGGCTCTCTTATCGGGATCACAGGCCGTATCCAGACTCGTAGTTACGATAACCAGCAAGGACAACGTGTCTACGTAACAGAAGTCGTGGCTGAGAATTTCCAAATGTTGGAAAGCCGCGGAGTGCGTGAAGGACATTCAGGTGGCGCTTATTCTGCACCAACTGCTGGCCAATCAGCACCTGCAAACCCAGTACCAGACTTTTCACGTTCTGAAAATCCATTTGGAGCAACCAATCCATTGGACATTTCAGATGATGATTTACCATTCTAATGGACAATTAATACTATAAAGGAGAAAAAACATGGCTCAACAACGTCGTGGCGGATTCAAACGCCGTAAAAAAGTTGATTACATCGCAGCAAACAAAATTGAATATGTTGATTACAAAGATACTGAGCTTCTTAGCCGTTTCGTTTCAGAACGTGGGAAAATCCTTCCTCGTCGTGTAACAGGAACTTCAGCTAAAAACCAACGTAAAGTAACAACAGCTATCAAACGCGCTCGCGTAATGGCTTTGATGCCTTTCGTAAACGAAGATTAAAGAAAAGACCCTTACGGGTCTTTTTTTCACGAGCATGGAAATGAGAAGGCGAGTTCAGTCTGGGTGGACCTCTTTTTCAGACCCTTACGGGTCTTTTTTTCACGAGCATGGAAATGAGAGAGCGAGTTGAGGTCCAGTGGACCTCTTTTTCATGAGCTCGGAAATAAGAAAGCGAATTAAGACCCTTACGGGTCTTTTTTTCACGAGCATGGAAATGAGAAGGCGAGTTCGGTCTGGGTGGACCTCTTTTTCAGATTTTTATGGGACTTTGTTAGAAAGGATTCCCTGTTGACCTAGTAAGATTCTTTTATCTTACTAGGTTTTTCTTTTAATCTTTATTATCGTGCTATAATGGTAGGAGAAAGCTATAAAGGAGCAACTTATGAAGACGATATGTTCAATTAGAAAAATGCAAGAATCTGACATACAAGATCTATCTCGAGGATTTATCAGCCAAGGTTGGCCAAGTAGAGAGGAGATTTTAACTCGATACTTTAAGGAGCAAGAAAGTGGGGAGAGAGAAGTCTTAGTTGCAGAGGTTGAGGGTGCTGTAGCGGGTTACATTACGATTTTACCCGATGCTAAGCAGGGTCCCTTTGCTGGAATGGCTCCAGAACTTTCAGATTTCAATGTCTTTGAGCCCTTTCAAAATCAAGGTATTGGAAATCTCTTGCTGGAAGAAGCAGAAAAACGAGTTAGGCTCATATCAGATAAGGTGACCCTTGGTGTTGGGCTCCATTCAGGGTATGGACCTGCCCAGAGATTGTACATCAAACGAGGCTATATTCCAGATGGGACGGGTGTTTGGTATCAGAACCATCAACCGGCCATGAATGCGGTTTGTGAAGATATCGGAGAATTGGTCTTGTATCTGTCGAAAAATTTGTTTTAAGACAGATTTTATAAGATTTAAATTTTAAATATAGTAAACAATCACAGTCCCTTTTTCATTCGAAAAAGGGATTTTTTTGTTTGAAATTGTTTAATTTATTTCTCAAAGTGACAAAATATAATTGTTTGAAATATCAAGATAAAAATAAATATCGAAAAAAACATATAAGGTTTAGTTTTTTAAAATACGGATTCTTTTGAAAAAGTCTTAAAATTTCCTAAAATAAGGCTTTTTAAAGGTTGTAAATAATATTGTTACAAAAAGGTTACAAATTGTTAAAATTAAATTAAATGCAATAATATAATTTGGAAAAAATTTGACATATAAATTAATTGACGGTAAAATAATTAAGATAATCAAATTAATTGATTTGCGCAATAATTCGATATAAAGATTAATCTGATATGTCAAATTTTGTTATAGTAGAAGGATAGCATAATGAAGAAACTGAAAGTGATGGTTGTTTTTGGAACACGACCAGAAGCTATTAAAATGGCCCCTTTAGTGTTAGAATTGCAAAAACATAGTGACAGCATTGAGACAATCACAGTTGTGACAGCTCAGCATCGTCAAATGCTAGATCAAGTTCTTGAAACTTTTAGCATCGAGCCACATTATGACCTGGATATTATGGGGAAAAATCAATCCCTCTTAGATATTACTGGAAAAATTTTAGAAAAGTTTGATCCAGTTGTTAAGCAAGAACTTCCAGATATGATTCTTGTTCATGGAGATACAACGACAACTTTTGCAGCAAGTTTAGTTGCTTTCTATAATCAGGTACGTATCGGCCACGTTGAAGCTGGTCTAAGGACCTTTGATAAGTATTCTCCTTTTCCAGAAGAAATGAATCGTCAGATGACTGATAACCTAGCGGATCTTTATTTTGCTCCAACTAGTGAGAGTAAAGAAAATCTCCTCAAGGAAAATCACCCTGAGTCTGCTATTGTCATTACGGGGAATACAGCCATTGATGCATTGAAACTAACCGTTCAATCGGATTACTATCATGAAGTTCTAGATCAATTGGATCCAGATAAGAAACTTGTATTGGTAACCATGCATCGTCGTGAGAATCAAGGTCATCCAATGAGAAATGTCTTTACAGCTTTACGTGAGATGGTCGATCTTCATCAGGAAATTGAAGTTGTTTATCCTGTTCATCTTAGCCCTGCTGTGCAAGAAGCAGCAAAGGATATTCTAGCTGGTCATGACCGCATTCACTTGATTGAGCCTTTAGATGTACTTGATTTTCATAATTTGGCTTCAAGAAGCTATTTTATCATGACTGACTCTGGAGGTGTTCAGGAAGAGGCGCCTTCTCTCGGCAAACCTGTCCTTGTTCTTCGTGACACGACGGAACGTCCAGAAGGTGTTCGTGCAGGAACCTTGAAGCTAGTTGGTACGAATCCAGTACGTGTCAAAGACGCTATGGCAGCACTCTTAACAGATGAAACTCTTTATAGACAAATGTCTCAGGCACCAAATCCTTATGGAGATGGAAGAGCCTCTGAACGAATCGTACAATCCATTCAACAGTACTTTGGGGCAGCAACTTCTGTATCTGAATTCAAAGGGGGGAAATAAGATAAAATGAAAAATTGGAGTCAATTTAAAAACTGGCTTATGGCTTTGCTTGCTTGTGAGGTCATTCTTTTGGTGCTTTGTTTTTTGTATGCTCGAGCAATCATTTTAGAACAAATCTTGTTTTTAGCTTTAGCCTTGTTTGCAGTGTTGGTATTATCTGACCTTTTACTTACTTGGACCCTTATCTTAGCATTTGGTTTTGGACTTATCGTTTTGGTTGCGGGTGTGGTTTATATCCCAATCATTCAACTGATCTTCTTATTAATCAGTTTTCCAATTTTGATTGGGATTCTACTTAAGGTTCGTTATTATTTCTTCAAGGTGATCTCAAAGGTCCAAGAACAGGAAGACGAAGCTCGAGCAGATTACCAAGCGATGGTCACTGAACAAAGTGATGTGATGGTACAGTCCTTATTGATTCATTGGGCACATGAAGATTTGTTCTTCCAGATTAAACCGAAAGAACATAACCAGATGCTCAGTCGTATTCAAGAGGGAATTGCTCAGGAATTGAGCTACAATGATAAACTCTATTACGTTTCGGATGGTAATTTTCTCGTTCTATCGAGTAGTAGCCAACATTCTTTGAAGGAACTTTATTTGAATGGTTTGCAGGAGAAACTGAGCAGTTTAGTTTTTCATGGAGAAGATGGCAATCAAGGAATTTAGTTCCAAACAGGCTATTTGGTGATTAACTCTGATAATAAAGATAAATACCAAGACTACACGGATGTCGCCAGTCATCTCAAACGTCAACTAGAGACAGATGTAATTGTAGAATATTAGGAGGGAAACATGACTTTAACCGAACTATTTTTTGGTATTGCTTTGGGACTCAGTCTCGTCTTTGGCATTTGTTTTATCATACTATTTATTGCATACAATATTCTTTACCACCGAGTAAACAAAAATTTTAAGGCGGTGAATCATGATTAGTCAAATGTTAATGATTTTTACCTTGCTTACAATTTGGATTTCTCTAGCATGGGGCTTGGTAATTCTCTTTTCGGCAGTACACTTTTGGTTTAAACACAGTGATTTTCGTGTAGACACTTCGCCGCTACCTTATTATCCTAAGGTCACCATTGTTGTTCCTGCACATAATGAGGATGTAGTTATTGCGCAGACGGCAAAAGCTATCTTGGATATGAACTATCCTCACGACCGTGTGGAGTTGCTCTTATTTGCGGATAACTGTTCGGATAACACCTATGCAGAATGTTTGTCTGTACAAGCCATGCCTGAATATGCAGGAAGAAATCTAACCATTATCGACCGTACTGGTACGGGAGGAAAAGCGGGCGTTCTAAATGATGCTTTGGAGATGGCAACAGGTGAATACATCTGTGTCTATGATGCAGATGCCATGCCTGAAAAAAATGCTCTTTATTTCCTTGTGAAAGAAGTGATGAAGGATCCAGAACGTCATGTGGCATCTTTCGGCCGCAACAAGACTCGAAATGCCAATCAAAATTTCTTGACTCGTTGTATCAACCAAGAGATCGTTGTTACTCAGCGCGTGCACCACGTTGGGATGTGGCATCTCTTTAAAATTGGGCGTATCCCAGGAACCAACTTTATCATTCAAACCGACTTTGTAAAGAGCATCGGTGGTTGGAAAAATGGTGCCTTAACCGAGGATACCGATATTTCCTTCAAAATCATGCAGAGTGGTAAATTAATTGCCCTTGCCTATAATTCAGAGGCTTTCCAACAAGAACCTGAGACCTTAAAGAGTTACTATATGCAGCGTAAACGTTGGGCGAAAGGAAATTATGAAGTTGTTCTCTCGAACTTTAAGCATTTATTTGGCAGAGCAAACTGGCGCGTTAAACTAGAAGTCTTTAACTATTCTTGTGTTTTCTTTTGGTTTAACTTTGCCATTGTCCTATCGGATTTGATTTTCCTAGCGAATGTGCTAGCAATCTGCCTTAATCTTTTCTTCCCAGATGTCAGAGTTCCATTTGCTTTTGATGCGGATAATATCTACATCGCCCAGCTCATGCTCTTCAACTGGATTCTCATGATTGGTCTTTATCTGATGCAAATTATGACAGCATTAGCAAGTCAGTTTGGACAAGCGACGACTAAACAAATCTGGTTGGCCTTGGCAGCCTATTTCTCTTATGCACAGATGTTTATCGTTGTATCCGTTGATTCCATTTCTTCAATCGTGCTGGATAAAGTACTCCGACGAAAAGAAACCAAGTGGGTTAAAACTAAACGATTTGCAGGATAGGAGGTTCTATGAAAACGAATAAATTAAAATATGTCTGGTTTGTGCTCATCCTTTCTATCTTTTGTTTAGCCTTGTTTTTAGTGAGAGGAAGGACTAAAATCGAGATGCGTAATCGAATTTACAGCCAATGGAGCCAACAGTTCCTTGTTACAAAAGGCGATCAGTCTTATGTTCGTACGACGAATGATTCTGAGGAAACAACAGTTTTATCAGAAGCCCAGAGTTACGGCATGCTCATAACGGTTTTAGCAGCCCAAAAAGGGCAAGCAACACAAGCAGATTTTGAGAGTCTTTATCGCTATTATCAAAATCATCGTATTGAGGGAACGCAGTTGATGTCTTGGAAGCAAGTGATCACAAATGATAGCGAAACGGTTGAGAAGCAGAACGCAACTGATGGGGATCTCTACATCGCTTATTCTTTGATTGAAGCTGCCAAGCAGTGGCCTGATAAAGCACAGGAATACCAAGCGCAAGCTAAAAAAATCTTAGAAGATATTCTTCGATACAATTATAATGAAGAGACAGGTGTCCTAACAGTAGGGAACTGGGCAAACAAGGATTCCGATTATTATTACTTGATGCGGACGTCTGATACTCTTCCTCACTATTTCCAATCTTTCTATGACCTGACTGGAAATAAACAGTGGTTAGATGTTAAGGATAAGATGCTTGGGCAATTGGAGCAAATCAGTTCTCATTCTGATACGGGTCTCTTGCCAGACTTTATCTGGGCTGAGAAGTCAGGGGCACGCCTTGTTGATGCCAATACTATCGAATCTCAATACGATGGAGCGTATTCTTATAACGCTTGCCGTTTGCCTTATCACTTGTCACAGAGCCAGGATGAAAGAAGCCAAAAACTCGTTCAAAAGATGATGGATTTCTTTATGAAAGAGCAACGCATTTATGCTGGATATGACTTGAATGGATCTGCCCTCAATCAATACCAGGCAGGTAGTTTCTTGGCACCGATTACCTATGCATCTGACAAGGGAGAAGGTTATCTAAAACTTCTTCAGCAAAATAAATACATTTTCACACAAGATTTACCTTTGGACAACTACTATGATGCAACGATGATTACCATGATTGCTCTAGAGATGTTCTAGGATGAAAAGAGAGGGCTAGTTTTACTGGCTCTCTTTTTGATAGGATTTTCATCTTTTTTCAAAAAGGGAATTTCATCAGCTTTATGGTATAATGGAAGGAGTGATAAAAAAGAGGTAGAGAGATGGATGCAAAATTAAAATACAAGGCAAAGAAGATTAAAATCGTCTTTTTTGATATTGATGATACCTTGCGTACGTCAAAGAAAGGTTTTATTCCAGCTACAATTCCCACTGTCTTTAAACAGTTACGTGAAAAAGGAATTTTAACAGGAATTGCCTCTGGGCGTGGTATTTTCGGTGTCGTTCCAGAGATTCGTGAGCTCAAGCTAGACTTTTTTGTAACTCTGAATGGGGCTTATATCGAAGATAAAAAAGGCCAGGTCATTTATCAGCATCAGATTGACAAGTCAGATGTTGATGAGTATATCTCTTGGACTAAGCGAGAGGGAACTGAGTACGGCTTGGTTGGTAGTCATGACGCCAAACTCTCCACGCGAACAGAACTGATCAGTGAGGCTATTGACCCGATTTATCCGAACTTGGATGTGGATCCAGATTTTCATGAAAAAGCAGATATTTACCAGATGTGGACCTTTGAGGATAAAGGGGATGACTTGCGGTTACCAGATAGTCTCTCTGCTAAACTTCGCATGGTGCGTTGGCATGAACATTCATCTGATATCGTGCCGATTTCAGGATCCAAAGCAACTGGTGTAGCCAAGGTTGTAGAACATCTAGGCTTGAAACCAGAGAATGTTATGGTCTTTGGGGATGGGCTCAATGACTTGGAACTCTTTGATTATGCTGGAATCAGTATTGCCATGGGAGTTTCCCATGAAAAAATCAAAGAAAAAGCAGATTATATTACAAAAACAGTAGAAGAAGATGGCATTTTTGATGCCTTAGAAAGATTTGGTATGGTAGAAAAAGAATTGCATTTCCCACAAGTAGACATTGAAACAGTAGAAGGTCCGCTAGCGACCATTAAAACAAATCACGGAGACTTGCGTATCAAGCTCTTCCCTGAACATGCTCCTAAAACAGTGGCCAACTTTGTTGCTCTGTCTAAAGATGGTTACTATGATGGTGTCATTTTCCATCGTATTATCAAGGACTTTATGATCCAAGGTGGAGACCCAACTGGTACTGGTATGGGTGGCGAGTCAATCTATGGTGACTCTTTTGAAGATGAATTTTCAGAAGAACTCTACAATATCCGTGGTGCCCTTTCTATGGCCAATGCGGGTCCAAATACCAATGGTAGCCAGTTCTTTATCGTACAAAACCAACATTTGCCGTACTCTAAGAAAGAGATTGCGCGTGGTGGCTGGCCTGAACCAATCGCTGAGATCTATGCAGAACAAGGTGGAACTCCTCACCTTGACCGCCGCCATACTGTTTTCGGGCAGTTGGTAGATGCTGAATCATTTGCGATCTTGGATGCCATTGCAGCTGTTGAGACTGGCGCAATGGACAAACCAGTTGAAGATGTAGTAATTGAAACGATTGAAATTGAGGACTAGAATGAAAATTGGTGATAAGCTAACTGGGCGTATTACAGGAATTCAGCCCTATGGTGCCTTTGTCGAGTTAGAGACAGGGGTGACAGGGCTGATTCACATCTCGGAGATTCGGACGGGATTTATTGAAAATATCTATGACATTTTAAAAATTGGTGATGAAGTCCAAGTTCAGGTGGTGGATTTTGACGAATACACTGGGAAGGCTAGTCTTTCTATCCGTACTCTGGAAGAGGAAAAACATCAATTGCCAAGACGGAGACGTTTTTCAAATGATCGGATCAAGCACGGTTTTGCACCACTTGGGCGAATGATGCCTGTTTGGACGCGTGAGGCACTAGAGCATTTAAAGAAGAAGCCATAAATACGATTATTTAAATCATTTGTAATATTAACATAATCTGTTATAATGAAAGTATGAAAGAAGAACAATTATTAAAACCAGGAGAGCGAATCAATCAGCTCTTTTCGACAGATATCAAGATCATTCAAAATAGAGAGGTGTTTAGCTATTCGGTGGATAGTGTTCTTTTATCGCGCTTTCCTCGCTTCCCTAAACGGGGTTTAATTGTGGACTTTTGTGCTGGAAATGGTGCAGTGGGACTTTTTGCTAGTTCACGTACTCAGGCGCGGATAATATCTGTAGAGATTCAGGAGCGCTTGGCGGATATGGCAGAGCGTTCGGTTCAGTTGAATGGCTTGGAAGAGCAGATGCAGGTCATCTGTGATGATTTGAAAAATATGCCTGCCCACATTCAGGGAAGTAAGGTGGATATGATTTTGTGCAATCCGCCTTATTTTAAGGTGGATCCGCATTCTAATCTGAACGAGAGTGAGCACTACCTTCTGGCCAGACACGAAATTACGACTAACCTAGAAGAAATCTGCCGAAGTGCTCAGAGTATTCTCAAGTCTAATGGTCGTTTGGCCATGGTCCATCGTCCTGATCGGCTCTTGGATATCTTGGACATGCTTCAACGCCACAATTTGGCACCTAAGCGCCTGCAATTTGTCTATCCTAAACGAGAGAAGGAGGCCAATATGCTCTTAATCGAAGCTATCAAGGATGGCTCGACCAGTGGCTTTAAGGTCTTACCACCACTCATTGTTCACAATGATGATGGTTCCTATACACCAGAAATTCAAGAGATTTACTATGGATCATAAAGCCTATATGTATGTGGTGGAGTGCCGCGACGAGTCTTACTATACGGGCTATACAACGGATGTGAAGAGGCGCCTTGCCGTTCATAATAGTGGTAAGGGAGCCAAGTATACCCGAGCTCGCTTGCCAGTCAAACTCATCTATGTAGAGGGTTTTGCCAGTAAGGAAGATGCCATGTCTGCCGAAGCTCTTTTCAAGCGCAAGACACGTATGCAAAAAGAAAATTATTTCAAAGAGAATCAAAATAGAAATTTAGTCGATTCTTTTGACTTGTAATGAGGAGTCCTTTGACTCCTCTTACTTTTGTCAAAAAGCGAAAAAAATGCTACAATAAAGAGAATAAAGAAACGAGGTATTATCATGTCTAAGATTCTAGTATTTGGTCACCAAAATCCAGACTCAGATGCTATTGGTTCATCTGTAGCTTTTGCTTATCTTGCAAAAGAAGCATACGGTTTGGATACAGAAGCGGTGGCTCTTGGAACTCCAAATGAAGAAACAGCTTTCGTATTGAACTATTTTGGTGTAGAAGCACCACGCGTCATCACATCTGCTAAAGCAGAAGGTGCAGAGCAAGTCATCTTGACTGACCACAATGAATTCCAACAATCTGTATCAGATATCGCAGAAGTAGAAGTTTACGGAGTTGTGGACCACCACCGTGTGGCTAATTTTGAAACTGCAAGCCCACTCTACATGCGCTTGGAACCAGTTGGATCAGCTTCATCTATCGTTTACCGCATGTTCAAAGAACATGGTGTGGCAGTTCCTAAAGAAATCGCAGGTTTGATGCTTTCAGGTTTGATTTCAGATACCCTTCTTTTGAAATCTCCAACAACTCACCCATCTGATAAAGTCATTGCTCCAGAATTGGCAGAATTAGCAGGCGTCAACTTGGAAGAGTACGGTCTTGCTATGCTCAAGGCTGGTACTAACTTGGCTAGCAAATCTGCTGAAGAATTGATTGATATCGATGCTAAGACTTTTGAACTCAACGGAAATAAGGTTCGTGTTGCCCAAGTCAATACAGTTGATATTGCTGAAGTCTTGGAACGTCAAGCTGAAATCGAAGCAGCAATGCAAGCAGCTAATGCAGCAAACGGCTACTCAGACTTTGTCTTGATGATTACAGACATCGTCAACTCAAACTCAGAAATCCTTGCTCTTGGATCAAACATGGACAAGGTGGAAGCAGCCTTCAACTTCAAACTTGAAAACAATCACGCTTTCCTTCCAGGTGCTGTTTCACGTAAGAAACAAGTGGTGCCTCAGTTGACTGAAAGCTTTAATGCTTAAGATTTTGGGTGTTATTTCAAAATAGAAAACGGTGTTTTCTATATAGCTAAAGGGGTTTCGGCTCCTTTTTTTCTAGGAGAGAAAGATGTTAGAAAATGGTGATTTGATTTTTGTGAAGGATCTTTCAGATATGGGGCAGGCTATCCAGGCTTCTACTGGGAACTATAGTCATGTAGCCATCTTTTTGGACGGTTTCATCTACCATGCTAGTGGGAAAGCTGGTGTCATTTGTCAAGAACCGGCTGAATTTTTTGAACCAACTCATCTTTACGATCTTTATGTCTATCCAGAGCTGGAAGCTGACTTGGTAAAGGAGAGAGCTAGCAAACATTTGGGTGCACCCTATAATGCCTCTTTTTATCCAGATGGTTCTGGCTTTTATTGCTCCCAGTATATCGCTGAAATCCTCCCGATTTTTAAAACTATTCCCATGAAATTTGGGGACGGGGAGCAGGAGATCAGTGATTTTTGGAGGGAATACTACAGGAAACTCGAACTTCCAGTGCCTCTGAATCAACCAGGGACCAATCCTAGTCAACTAGCAGCATCCCCCCTTTTAGAATGTAAAGAAAGGAATCTTCATGATTCAGATTTTTAATCCATCTCGTTTGACTCGGCAGCCATTTTTTATAGATTTGGTGGACTATCTGGACCAGCATGACGATGTGATCCTCCGAGAAATCAAGGCCCAGTTTCCAGATGTGGCAGTTGATAAACTCATGGAAGAGTATATAAAGGCAGGATTGATCCGAAGGGAAAATAAACGCTATTCCCTCAATCTCCCTTTTCTAGAATCAATAGATAGTCTGGTCCTTGACCAAGAAATTTTTGTCAGAGAGGATAGTCCAGTTTATCAAGCCTTGCTGGAGAAAACTTTTGAGACGGAATTGTGCAATCAAACCAATGCTGCCATTTTAGTCGAATCTACAGATTTTGCTAGAGAAAAGATGACCCTGTCTAACTATTTCTACAAGGTCAAGAATCAATATCCTTTGACAGAAAAACAGCAGGAACTCTATGCTATTTTAGGAGATGTTAATCCTGAGTACGCCCTCAAGTATATGACGACTTTTTTACTGAAATTTCTCAAAAAGGACCAGCTCATGCAGAAACGCCGTGATATCTTTGTGGAAAGTTTAGTCGTTTTAGGCTATGTTGTGCAAAACGAAGAAGGGAAGTATGAGTTGATTGTTGATTTCGACAAGGAACGGTTGACTTTCTATTTTCCTTAATTGCTACATTTTGAGCAGATTGTTTGACTTTGCTAAAGAATAAGCATAAACTGAATGTAAGCGATAACGTTTATCGTATTAAAAGCAAAGGAGACAGAGCTATGTCACTTGAAAATAAATTGGATCAAGCAACTGGTGCTATCAAAGAAGGATTTGGTAAAGTTACTGGCGATAGCAAGACAGAAGCAGAAGGCGCTGTAGAAAAAACAGTTGCGAAAGCAAAAGAAGTAGTTGAAGATGCTAAAGGTGCTGTAGAAGGTGCCGTTGAAGGTCTTAAAAATTCATTTAAGAAAGAAGACTAAAAAAATCAAGGGAATGCTTCCCTTGATTTTTTTATAGATAACGTTCTGCGATAGCCGCATCTCCAGGATAATCTTCTTTCTTTCCTTGGACGATCTGGTAGCAATCAGCTCCCTTACCAGCAATAATCACGGCATCGAGTTCTTGATTTGTGATGGCCATAGCTGCCTTGATGGCTTGTTCACGATCGGCAATCTTTTCAACAGGATGACTGATATAGCTACTGATTTCTTCAGCAATGGCCATTGGATCCTCATAGTTTGGATCATCCGCGGTGAGAAAGACTTGAATCTCGGGATGTTGATTGAGGAGGAGGCCAAAGTCTTTGCGGCGACTTTCACCCTTGTTTCCAGTCGAACCGAGAACCAGAGAAATCTTTCCAGTTTGATGAGTTTCTACAACAGAAATCAGTTTTTTCAGACTATCACCATTGTGGGCATAGTCGATGAAGACCTTGGCTCCATTTTTCTGAGTGAGAACTTCCATACGTCCAGGAACGCGGGTTGCAGCGATCCCTTTTTTGATGTCCTCCGGACTGGATCCGAGACGGAGGCAGGCAAGTCCTGCAGCAACTGCATTTTCTTGATTGAAGTGACCGATGAGTTGGATATCATAATCACCAGCGAGTTTACCTGTAGCGGAAAAGCTAAAGGCTTTGGAGTTCTCGATTTGGTTACTTGACTGGCTACCATAGAAGTCATGTTCTTGATCTTCCACTTGTTCTTTCAATACAGAAAAGTGGTCCATGTCGCTATTAATGACAACTGCTCGGCTATTTTTCATCAAGAGACGTTTGTGATAGAAGTAGTCTTCAAAGCTAGGATGCTCAATCGGACCGATATGGTCAGGAGTGATGTTAAGAAAGACACCTACATCAAAGGTCAGGCCATAGACTCGATGAACAAGATAGGCTTGGCTAGAGACTTCCATTACAAGATGGGTTCGACCATTCTTAACAGCTTGAGCCATCATGTCGAAGAGATCGATATTTTCGGGTGTTGAGAAGGAAGATTTAAAGAAGGTCTCGCCATCCAGAGTTGTGTTCATAGTTGACAAGAGAGCTGTTGGGTAGCGTTGAGATAGGATGTGGTAAGCAAAGTACGCTGCTGTTGTCTTTCCTTTTGTCCCTGTGAAAGCGAGAATTTTGAGTTTCTCTTGTGGATTGCCATAGAATTCCATAGCAATCAAACTCATGGTTTTCTTAATGTCGTTCACGACAATAACAGGAATACCGACCTCGTAGTCCATTTCAGCTACATACCAACCTAACCCCTGCGAGATAGCTGAGAGTAGATATTCTTTTTTAAAGGCAGCACCTTTTGCAAAAAAAAGAGTGCCTTCTTTTACTTTTCTGCTGTCGTAACTGATGCTATCAAAAACAACCTCACTGTAGTTGTAGTGGTAATGTCCTTGATCAATAATCTCGCGAAAAAGGCCATCTTTCTTTAAAATATCTAATACGGTTTCAATCTTAATCATACTTTCTATTATAAACTTCAAGCCCGAATTTTACAAGTAACAAGGAAAAGTTTATAATGGAAGATAAGGAACTTTTCCTAGTTATCAAAATTGAATGAGGAAGCTATGTCTAACGAAAACAATCACCAGCAGGCCCAGATGTTGCGAGGAACTGCTTGGCTAACAGCTAGTAACTTTATTAGTCGCCTCCTTGGTGCTATCTACATTATTCCCTGGTATATCTGGATGGGGACTTATGCCGCTAAGGCCAATGGTCTCTTTACCATGGGCTACAATATTTACGCCTGGTTCTTGCTGATTTCGACAGCGGGTATCCCTGTTGCAGTCGCCAAACAAGTGGCTAAGTACAATACCATGCGAGAAGAAGAGCATAGCTTTGCCTTGATTCGGAGTTTCCTAAGCTTTATGACGGGTTTGGGATTAGTCTTTGCCTTGGTCTTGTATCTCTTTTCTCCCTGGTTAGCAGATTTGTCCGGTGTGGGGAAAGACCTGATTCCCATCATGCAGAGTTTGGCTTGGGCGGTCTTGATTTTCCCATCTATGAGTGTCATCCGGGGCTTCTTCCAAGGGATGAACAACCTGAAACCTTATGCCATGAGTCAAATCGCTGAGCAGGTGATTCGTGTTATCTGGATGTTGATGGCAACCTTCTTCATTATGAAGATGGGTTCTGGTGACTATTTATCAGCAGTCACCCAGTCAACCTTTGCGGCCTTTGTAGGGATGGTGGCAAGTTTTGCAGTTTTGATTTATTTCCTTGCCCAAGAAGGTTTGCTTAAGAGAGTCTTTGAAACGCGGGATAAGATTAATAGTAAGCGACTCTTAGTCGATACCATCAAGGAAGCCATTCCCTTTATCCTGACAGGATCAGCCATCCAGCTCTTCCAGATTTTAGACCAGATGACCTTTATCAATAGCATGAAGTGGTTTACCAACTACAGCAATGAAGACTTGGTTGTCATGTTTTCTTATTTTTCAGCCAATCCTAATAAAATTACTATGATTTTAATCTCTGTGGGGGTTTCAATTGGGAGTGTCGGTTTGCCATTGTTGACGGAAAACTATGTAAAAGGTGACTTGCAGGCAGCGGCTCGCCTAGTCCAAGATAGCCTCACCATGCTTTTCTTATTTCTACTGCCGGCAACGGTTGGAGTGGTCATGGTAGGGGAGCCTCTTTATACAGTCTTTTACGGTAAGCCAGATAGTCTGGCCATGGGCTTATTTGTCTTTGCAGTTTTGCAGTCTACTATCCTAGGCTTGTATATGGTCTTGTCTCCTATGCTTCAGGCCATGTTCCGCAACCGCAAGGCAGTTCTTTATTTTGTCTATGGTTCCATTGCTAAGATCGTCTTGCAATTGCCAACCATTGCTATTTTCCACAGCTACGGTCCCTTGATTTCAACGACTATCGGTTTGATTATTCCGAATGTCGTGATGTACCGAGACATCTGCCAGGTAACGGGTGCTCGTCGAAAGATTATATTGAAGCGAACCATTTTGATTACCATCTTGACCCTCGTCATGTTTATCCTAGTTGGCTTCTTGCAGTGGCTGCTCGGTTTTGTCTTCCAGCCAAGTGGACGTTTCTGGAGTTTCCTTTATGTGGCTCTCATCGGGGGACTTGGGGGAGGTCTTTATGGTTTGATGAGCCTACGAACTCGACTCTTAGACAAGATAATCGGCAAAGCTCAAGCAGACAGACTACGTACACGACTGAAAATCTCGTAAAAAGATTTATAAATAAAAGTAATAAATTTAACCTTTCTTTAACAGAAAGGTTTTTATTCTACATTTTTCTTAAAAAAAGAGAACTTTTTCTAAAATTAAGAGCAAAAAATATGCTTTTTTAAGTTTTTCTTCAGAAATTACTTGACTAAATAAAACCAAAGCTGTATAATAAGACAAAACTTTTAAACAGGAGGTTCTGGAAATGAAAAAGTCTAAGGCCAAGTATCTGACACTTGCAAGTGTCGTGTTAAGCGCAGGTATCTTACTGAGCGCATGTGGAAATTCAAGTAGCGCTTCTAAAACATATAACTATGTTTATTCGAGCGATCCATCTAGTTTGAACTATCTTGCAGAAAACCGTGCAACAACCAATGACATCGTGACCAATTTGGTGGATGGATTGATGGAAAATGACCAATATGGTAACTATGTTCCATCATTGGCAGAAGATTGGACTGTTTCTCAGGACGGTTTGACCTATACCTACAAATTGCGTAAGGATGCAAAATGGTATACTTATGAGGGTGAAGAATATGCCCCTGTAACGGCTCAAGACTTTGTGACAGGTTTGAAATACGCTGCTGATAAAAAATCCGAAGCCTTGTACCTGGTTCAAGACTCTGTAGCAGGTTTGGATGACTATATCAACGGGAAAACAACTGACTTTTCAACTGTCGGTGTTAAAGCAATTGACGACCAAACAGTTCAGTACACTTTGACACGTCCAGAACCTTATTGGAATTCTAAAACAACTTCAACCATTCTCTTCCCTGTCAATGCAGACTTCCTGAAATCAAAAGGGGATGATTTTGGTAAGGTAGATCCATCTAGCATTTTGTATAGTGGACCTTTCTTGATGAAATCTTTTGTTTCAAAATCTGTTATCGAATACAAGAAAAATCCAAATTACTGGGACGCTAAAAATGTCTTTGTGGATGATGTGAAATTGACTTACTATGACGGTAGTGACCAGGATGCCCTAGCTCGTAACTTCGTAGAAGGAGTCTACAGTTACGCACGTCTCTATCCAAATAGCTCAAGCTTTGAAGGAATTAAAGAGAAGAACAAGGATAACATCATCTATAGTATGCAAAATGCAACTTCTTATTACTTGAACTTCAACTTGGACAGAAAATCTTATAATTTCACGTCTAAATCCTCAGATATCGAAAAGAAATCTACCCAAGAAGCAGTTCTGAATAAAAACTTCCGTCAAGCCTTCAACTATGCTTACAACCGTACAGCCTATGGAGCTCAATCTCAAGGGGAAGATGGAGCAACGAAGATTATTCGTAACCTAGTGGTACCTCCTACGTTTGTAAGTATCAACGGAAAAGACTTTGGCGATGTTGTTTCAGAAAAGATGGTCAACTATGGCCAAGAATGGCAAGGAATCAACTTTGCAGATGCGCAAGACCCATACTACAATCCTGACAAGGCTAAAGCTAAATTTGCAGAAGCTAAGAAAGAATTGGAAGCTAAGGGTGTGCAATTCCCAATCCACTTGGATGTATCTGTGGACCAATCAGCTAAAAAAGGTGTACTTGAAGCAAGCTCTTTGAAACAATCCATCGAATCTGTTCTAGGAGCTGAGAATGTGGTTATTGATATCCAACAGTTATCAACAGATGACTACGATAATTCTAGCTACCTCGCTCAAACCGCAGCTCAAAAAGACTTTGATATCTATAATGGCGGTTGGAGTGCTGACTACTTGGATCCATCAAGTTATCTAGATATCCTAAATGTCAATAACGGTGGTATGTTGCAAAACCTTGGTCTAGAACCAGGTGAGGTCAATGACAAGGCTAAGGCAGTAGGACTTGATACCTATACTCAAATGTTGGAAGAAGCTAATAAAGAGCAAGACCCAGCAAAACGTTATGAAAAATATGCTGAAATTCAAGCTTGGCTCGTTGATAGCGCCCTTGCTATTCCAAACGTTTCTCAGGGTGGAACACCGACCTTGAGAAAGACAGTTCCATTCTCATCACCATTCTCACAAGCTGGAAATAAGGGTGTCGAATCATACAAGTACCTCAAGTTGCAAGATAAGACTGTAACGGCTGATGAGTATGAGAAAGCGAAAGAAAAATGGCTAAAAGAAAAAGAAGAATCAAATAAAAAAGCCCAAGAAGAACTGGCAAAACACGTTAAATAACCAGTCTATTCAACAGGAAAAACGATAGTTTCTCAAGGAACTATCGTTTTTATATAGTTTGAAACTATAGCTAGCTCTTGAAAACAAGAAAATAAGTTAGTGAAAATAAGTGGTACAATAGTTACTATAGATTTGGAGGTATTGTATGAGCAAAGAACTACACATCAACACAATTTTGGCCCAGGCTGGGATCAAGTCGGATAAGGCGACAGGTGCCTTGGTGACACCGCTTCATTTTTCAACCACTTATCAGCATCCAGAGTTTGGCCAGTCTACTGGATTTGACTATACCCGTACTAAAAACCCAACTCGTAGTAAGGCGGAGGAGGTTTTGGCGGCTATTGAATCAGCGGACTATGCCCTAGCAACGAGCTCAGGTATGGCTGCGATTGTACTGGCCTTTAGTGTCTTTCCAGTAGGAAGTAAAGTCTTGGCAGTGCGAGACCTTTATGGTGGTTCTTTCCGTTGGTTCAACCAAGTGGAGCAGGAAGGTCGTTTCCATTTTACCTATGCCAATACTGAAGCAGAGTTGATTACTGAGCTGGAAAATGATGTGGATGTTCTCTATATCGAAACGCCAACCAATCCCTTGATGTTGGAATTTGATATTGCCAAACTAGCCAAACTAGCTCATGCCAAGGGTGCCAAGGTAGTGGTGGACAATACCTTCTACAGTCCGATTTACCAACGTCCGATTGAAGATGGTGCGGATATCGTTCTTCATTCTGCCACCAAGTACTTAGCAGGGCACAATGATGTTTTAGCTGGGGTGGTTGTGACTAATAGTTTAGAACTATATGAACAACTGTTCTACAATCTCAATACGACTGGTGCGGTCTTGTCACCATTTGATAGTTATCAGTTGATTCGTGGTCTTAAAACTCTACCTCTTCGTATGGAGCGTTCTACAGCCAATGCCCAAGAAGTGGTTGCCTTTTTGAAGGATTCACCTGCTGTCAAGGAAGTGCTCTATACTGGACGTGGGGGTATGATTTCCTTTAAAGTAGTGGATGAAAAACGTATTCCTCATATTTTAAATAGCCTCAAGGTCTTCTCATTTGCAGAAAGTTTGGGTGGGGTAGAGAGTCTGATCACCTATCCGACGACGCAAACCCATGCGGATATTCCGGCAGAAGTGCGCCATTCCTATGGCTTAACAGATGACCTCTTGCGTTTATCCATTGGGATTGAAGATGCTAGAGATTTGATTGCGGACTTGCGCCAAGCTTTGGAAGGATAAGATAGATATGGGAAAATATGATTTTACAAGCCTGCCCAATCGTTTTGGGCACCATACCTATAAATGGAAAGAATCAGAAGCTGATCGCGAAGTTCTACCAGCCTGGATAGCAGATATGGACTTTGTGGTTTTGCCTGAGGTTCGACGAGCTGTACAAGCCTACGCAGATCAGTTGGTCTATGGCTATACTTATGCTAGTGATGCTTTGATTCAGTCGGTTCAGGACTGGGAAGCCACACAACATGGCTATCACTTTGATAAGGATGCCCTCGTCTTTATTGAGGGAGTGGTACCAGCTATTTCAACAGCCATTCAAGCCTTTACAAAAGAAGGAGAGGCTGTCCTGATTAACACACCGGTCTATCCACCCTTTGCACGCAGTGTCAAACTGAACAATCGCAGATTGATTACCAATTCTTTGGTGGAAAAGGATGGGCTGTTTGAGATTGACTTTGACCAGTTGGAGAATCAATTGGTAGAAGAGGATGTGAAGCTTTATATCCTTTGCAATCCCCACAATCCTGGTGGACGTGTTTGGGAAAAGGAAGTGTTAGAAAAGATTGGGCATCTCTGCCAAAAACATGGTGTTTTGTTGGTTTCAGATGAGATTCACCAAGATTTGGCTCTCTTTGGTCGCAAACACCAGTCATTCAATACCATTGATCCCGCTTTTAAAGACTTTGCCCTTATCTTGAGTAGTGCCACTAAGACCTTTAATATTGCTGGGACCAAGAATTCCTATGCAGTTATTGAAAATCCCAAGCTTCGTGTGGCTTTCCAAAAACGCCAGTTGGCCAATAACCAACATGAAATCTCAGGCTTGGGTTATTTGGCGACAGAAGCTGCCTACCGTTATGGTAAGGACTGGTTAGGAGAACTAAAAGAAGTTATCGAGGACCACATTAACTATGTAGTGGATGTTTTGGACAACGAAACCAAGATTAAGGTCATGAAACCGCAAGGTACCTACTTGATTTGGCTTGATTTTTCAGCCTATGACCTAACGGATGACCGCTTGCAAGAGCTTTTGAAGAATGAAGCCAAGGTTATCTTGAATCGAGGTTTGGACTTTGGAGAGGAGGGAACTCTTCATGCCCGCCTCAATGTAGCCATGCCGAAGTCAGTACTAGAAGAAGTTTGCCAACGTATCGTGACCACTTTTGCTACACTTTAAAAATCCAGCCTTCTAGGAGAAAAGTCTTCCTAGAAGGCTATTTTCGTAGGGGAAAATGTGGTATAATGAAAAGATAAGATAAAGGGGTAACTATGGCTAAATTGATTCCGGGAAAGTTGCGCATGGAGGGGGTTACACTCTATGAAACGGGCAACATTGAGATTATCAAGGAAAAAGGGAATCGCCTCTATACTCGTGTGGCGGGAGAAGACTTGCGCTACAGTTTAGAGGATGATCTGGTTTTTTGTGCTTGCGATTTTTACCAAAAGAGAGGTTACTGTGTTCACCTCGCAGCGCTCGAGCATTATCTGAAGAACGACGAAGAAGGCCAGGTGATTTTACAAGCCATAGAAAAAGGACATGAAGAGCAAGAAGAGGTCGAAACCAAGGTTAGTTTTGGCGGTAGTTTTTTGGAGCGTATCCAACCTCAGAAGAGAGAGAAAATCTACACTTTGTCGGCTCTAGGTCAGGTGGAAGCTGGGACCAATCGCCTCCTTTGGACTCTCCGAATCGGTTTAGTTGATAGTCAAAAATATTATGTCATTCGTGACATCCCTCTCTTTTTGAAGGTCTTGGTCCATCGAAAGCCATATATGATTGGGAAACACTATGAAAATGACTTGTCTTGGGATACTTTTGATACAGCTAGTCAAGAAGTTCTTACTTTTTTATGTGGCTTAATTGAGGAGGGACTGAGTCAAGACCTCTTTTTCCCTAATCAAGGTCGTCACCTCTTTTTCCCTAATCAAGGTCGTCACCTCTTTTTCCCTCTGACCTTTTTTGAGCAGGGAGTGGAGTTGCTGATGAACTTGGAAGATTTTCATTTTGAACACCAGATTACTAGTTATGAAAATCTTCTCTTTCATGATTTAGATCCAGAAGCAAACCTTTTCTCTTTTTCCGTGCAGGAGTTTCCCGATTATATTGAGATGGAGATTTCTGAAAGTGAGCGAGTTAACGTATTCTATGGAGGGGCAGTTCTCTTTCGTAAGGGGAATCTTTATCTCTTAAACCCTAAACAAATCAGCCTCCTAAAGGAAATCAAGGAGCTTCCTCAGGAGGAAAGAGGGAGAAAATGCCTCCAGTTTGACAATAGTGATCGTGACCGCCTAGCCGCCTGTCTGCCTTTGTTTGGACAGCTAGGAACAGTTTCTGCTCCTGAGCGCTTACAAATCAGACCCTTTTCACCAATCTTTTACTTTGATAGGGAGGATGACGGCCGCATCCGTTTGGATATCCAGTTTGACTATGGAGATGTTAAGGTAACTAGTCGTCAACAGCTGGAACAATTACCATTTTCAAGCGATGCCGTCTTGGAAAATCAGCTATTTCAAGTCTGTTTAGGGGCTGGTTTTGAGGCTGATTTTCAGTCTTGGAGACAGGCTTTGAAGTCAGAGGCAGTTTATTCTTTCTTTCACCATACGATTCCAACTTTTGATAAGTTGGGTCAGGTTTTCTTGTCTGATGAGATGAATCAGCTCTACAGCGTCCAAGCTCCTCAGGTTCAGATTGAGTCCAAGGGAGGATTGTTGGAAATCCAATTTGATTTCCAAGGGATTGCCCAAGAAGAGATTGACCAAGCTCTTAAAGCCCTGACCAGCAATCAGGATTTCTATATCAGTTCTTCTGATCAAGTGTACTTTTTTGATGAGGAAACCAAGCAGATTCGTCAAAATTTGCAGGAACTGGGAGTTGAGATAAAAGATGGTTCTTTTCAGGCTCGGAAATCCTTAGCTTACAGTTTGTCTCAGTTGTTTGAAGGTCGAGACAGGATTTCCTTCTCGGAAGAATTTCAGCATTTAGCTCATGATTTGACCCATCCAGAGGACTTTCCTTTGGGAGATATACGGGTGCAGGCGAGTTTGAGAGACTATCAGGAAAAGGGAGTCCGTTGGCTCCAGATGCTTCATCACTATGGCTTTGGTGGCATTCTGGCAGATGATATGGGACTGGGAAAAACATTGCAAACCATCGCTTTTTTGACCAGTCAGGTGACAGAAGACAGTCGGGTCTTGATTTTAGCGCCGTCAGGTTTAATCTACAACTGGGCAGATGAATTCAGGAAATTTGCCCCACAGTTGGATTTGGCTGTCGTTCATGGTTTGAAAGCGAATCGAGAAGCGATTCTTTCTGAAAATCACCAAATCTATGTGACTAGCTATGCCACCTTTCGTCAAGACAGCGAGCTTTATCAAGAGATGGCTTTTGATGTTCTCTTCTTAGATGAAGCCCAGGTCATGAAAAATGCCCAAACCAAGATTGCTCAGAGTTTGCGCCAGTTTGTGGTGCCGGCAGTCTTTGCTTTGTCGGGTACGCCCATCGAAAATCATTTAGGAGAGTTGTGGTCTATCTTTCAAATTGTGCTTCCGGGGCTCTTGCCAAGTAAAAAGGAGTTTATGAAATTACCGGCTGACCGAGTCGCGCAGTTTATCAAACCCTTCGTCATGAGGCGTAAGAAAGAAGAAGTCCTAACAGAACTGCCTGATCTGATCGAAGTCGTCTATAAAAATGAACTGGAAGACCAACAGAAGGCTATCTATCTAGCCCAGTTGCAACAGATGCGAGACCGCCTAGCGCAAGTGACAGATCAAGAATTCCAGAGAAGTCGGGTAGAAATCTTATCTGGACTCATGCGTTTGCGCCAGATCTGCGATACGCCAGCTCTCTTCATGGACGATTACCAAGGAGCCAGTGGTAAACTCGATAGTCTCCGAGATTTATTGCTACAAGTGGCTGATGGTGGGCATCGGGTCTTGATTTTCTCCCAGTTCAAAGGAATGTTGGAAAAAATCGAGAAAGAACTCCCAGACTTGGGCTTGACCTCCTTCAAAATCACAGGTTCAACTCCTGCTCAAGACAGACAGGAGATGACTAAGGCCTTTAACCAAGGGGAGAGAGATGCCTTTCTCATCTCCCTTAAGGCGGGTGGTGTTGGTCTCAATCTAACGGGAGCTGATACGGTTATTTTAGTTGACCTTTGGTGGAATCCCGCTGTCGAAGCCCAGGCTATCGGAAGAGCTCACCGCATGGGGCAGGAGCAGATGGTCGAGGTCTATCGTTTGATTACCAAGGGGACCATTGAAGAAAAAATCCAAGAACTTCAAGAACAAAAGAAACATTTGGTTTCCCAAGTTTTAGATGGTACGGAGTCGCGTGCGAGTCTCAGTCTGGCAGAAATTCGTGAAATTTTGGGAATTTCTGAAGCCAGCACTTGAAAAATCAAGACAATACGCTATAATGAAGTGTTGAAAGGAAATACAAAATGAAACAAGATCGATTTCCATTGGTGTCAGATGATGAGATCATGCTGACCAAAATGCCAGTCATGGACTTGTACGATGAGTCAGACTTTATTAGCAATATCAAAGGTGATTACCGCGATAAGAACTATTTGGAATGGTCTCCTATCAATGAGGAAGAAACCGTAGTTTCTCCAGTGGTTAATAAGGAGTCAAAGCCGAGCCCAGAATCTAAAAAGGTTGAAAAAACCTATGCTGAATTGGCTCGAGAAGAGGCGCGTGCGGACTTGAAGAAGAAACGTTCAGCCAAGTATTTGACTCAGGATGTTAGTCATACCAGACGACACAATGGTTCAACACTTGTTCGTCAAGGAAACCAACCAACAGCACCATTTCAAAAGGAAAATCCAGGTGAGTTTGCCAAATTTAGTAAAAACTTGAGCCAGTCTCACTATATCTTAGCTGAGGAGGTTGGCCAAGTGGCGAATCCAACTCCGAAAACCCAAACGGAAAAAGCTAACAAGAACAACTATGATTTTCTAAAGAAGAGTCAAATCTATAATAAAAAGAATAAGCAAACAGAACAGGAACGTCAGGTTGCCCAAGAGTTGAATCTGACAAGAATTACTGAGTAGGGGAGAAAAGCATGTCAAAAACATATCATTTTATTGGAATCAAGGGATCAGGGATGAGTGCCCTAGCCTTGATGTTGCACCAAATGGGACACAAGGTTCAAGGTTCAGACGTTGAAAAATATTACTTTACTCAACGTGGACTAGAGCAGGCAGGGATTGCGATTCTTCCTTTTGATGAAAAGAACCTACAAGGTGATGTGGAGATTATCGCGGGGAATGCCTTTCGTCCAGACAACAATGTTGAAATCGCCTATGCGGATCAAAATGGTATCAGCTACAAACGTTACCATGAATTCCTAGGTAGCTTTATGCGCGACTTTGTCAGCATGGGAGTGGCAGGAGCTCATGGCAAAACTTCGACAACAGGTATGTTGTCACACGTCTTGTCTCACATCACAGATACCAGCTTCTTGATTGGTGACGGGACAGGTCGTGGTTCAGCTAACGCTAAATATTTTGTCTTTGAGTCAGACGAATATGAGCGCCATTTCATGCCTTACCACCCAGAATACTCTATCATCACCAACATTGACTTTGACCATCCAGACTACTTTACAAGTCTAGAGGATGTTTTCAATGCCTTTAACGACTATGCCAAACAAATTAGTAAAGGTTTGTTTGTTTACGGTGAGGATGCTGAGTTGCGTAAGATCACAGCCAATGCGCCAATCTATTACTATGGCTTTGAAGCTGAGGACAATGACTTTGTAGCTAGTGATCTCCTTCGTTCTACGACTGGTTCGACCTTCACCGTTCATTTCCGTGGTCAAGAATTGGGTCAATTCCACATTCCAACCTTTGGTCGTCACAATATCATGAATGCGACTGCTGTTATTGGTCTTCTTTACACAGCTGGATTTGACTTGAACTTGGTCCGTGAACACTTGAAAACATTTGCAGGTGTTAAGCGTCGTTTCACTGAAAAAATAGTCAATGATACAGTGATTATTGATGACTTTGCCCACCATCCAACAGAAATCATTGCAACCTTGGATGCGGCTCGTCAGAAATATCCAAGCAAGGAAATCGTGGCAATCTTCCAACCGCATACCTTTACAAGAACCATTGCCTTGTTGGACGAATTTGCCCATGCTTTGAATCAAGCAGACGCCGTCTACCTAGCGCAAATCTATGGATCAGCCCGTGAAGTGGACCATGGTGATGTCAAAGTAGAAGACTTAGCCAATAAAATCAACAAGAAACATCAGGTTATCACTGTTGAAAATGTCTCTCCACTCCTAGACCATGACAATGCTGTTTACGTCTTTATGGGTGCAGGAGACATCCAAACCTATGAATATTCATTTGAACGTCTCTTGTCTAACTTGACAAGCAACGTCCAATAAGGAAAACAGATGGAAATTCCAATCACTATAAGGCAAGCTACCTTATCAGATTTAGAAGAAATGTTGGCGATTGAAGAAGCCAATCCTTCATCAGAAGAGTCACTTAGCCGCCAATCTTTAGAAGAGAGTATCCGCAAGACTGCGGGTACCTTTCTTGTAGCTGGGGATGAAAATCAGCTCGTGGGCTATGTTTTGGGAGAAGCTCAGTCTATTCATCCCAAATGGATAGAAGTAAAATCCTTGACTATTCATCCTGACCATTGGGGACAGGGGCTGGGAACTCTTCTTCTTGCAGCCTTGAAACAGGTGACAGTCGAACTAGATTATCAAGGTATTCTTTTGCAGAGTCCTGATGAACTACTATCATATTTTGAAATGAATGGCTTTGTTGAAGAAGAAGTGACCGAGAGTCATTATGGCAGTGGCTCTGAATGGTATCTGATTTGGGGAAATCCCTTTTATCAGGAGGAAATATGAAAATCAGACAAGCAAGATTTTCGGATTTAGATCGGATTATAGAGATAGAGCTAGAGAATTTTTCCCTTGAAGAAGCTATTCCTCGTTCGGTCTTTGAGGCCCATTTGCGGGAAATTCAGACCAGTTTTCTGGTAGCTGAAAAAGAGGGGCGTATTCTTGGTTATATCGAAGGTCCAGTCGTTCCGCACCGCCATCTACATGATCAGTCCTTTACAGAAGAAATAAAAGACTATAGCCATCAACCTGGAGGTTATATTTCTGTGACTTGCCTATCTATTGCCAAGGAAGCACAAGCTTTGGGAGTGGGGAAAAGACTATTAAAGGCTTTGAAAGAAGTCGCTTTAGAACATGAGCGAGAGGGCATTAACCTGACATGTCATGATTACCTTATCGCCTATTATGAAAAGCACGGCTTTGTTAATGAAGGAATATCTCAGTCAAGCTTTGCTGGGGAAACATGGTATGATATGGTCTGGCAGCCTGAAAATCAATAAAACTAGCTAGGGAATGCCCTAGTTGGTTGCTTTTCTGCGACTTTTAAGATATAATATTATGGATTGTCAACAAGGAGGTAATGCTTTTGACTGAAAAATCAAGAGAAGAAGAAAAATTAAGCTTTAAAGAGCAGATTCTACGTGATTTAGAAAGAGTAAAAGAACAAGATAGAAGAGAGAAAGAAGTAGAGATTCCAAATCTGACGGCTTCATCATCTCAAGCTAGTTCAGCAACTCCTTCAAATCGTGAAACAGAAACATCAACAGAAGAGTTGATGGCTGATTCCCTATCTGTTGTCGATAAAATCCTAAAAAATGCACCAAGTGTTCCTCCACTTTCAAGTGATAGAACTGATGAAACGGATGACCAAGAAGAGGAAGAGATTAGACAGCCAATCATTGATAAGATTGAAGTTGTAGAATCTGACGAACCTCTAGTAGAGCCGATTCATCTGGCTGAAGAACCTGTAGTGGAACCTGTTCAACCTAAGGTAGAACCAGTTGAGCTTAAACCCGAAGAAAAAGAATTTAACGATACTCCGACTAAGGTAGCCGTAACCTATAAAACAGAAGACAAGAAAGAGGAAATCACTCCAGGAATGCCTGAAAGAGTAGAGCCTGTTTCTACAGAATCTAGCAGTGGATTAGCTGATGCTCCACGTCGTAGTCGTCGTCAAGGTGCAACATCAACTAAGAAAAAGAAAAAATCAAAAGCTAAAGGTTGCCTAGTAACAGTTCTAGTTCTCCTAGTACTCGTTGCAGTTGGTGGTTATTTTGGTTATGGTTATGTGCAAGATTCTTTGAAACCTGTGGATGCGAGCTCTAAGGATTACGTAACGGTTCAAATCCCAGACGGTGCAAATGTTCAAGAAATTGGAAGCACCTTGGAAAAATCTGGTTTGGTTAAACATGGACTTATCTTTAGTCTTTATGCTAAATACTATAGCCATGCCAACTTGAAGTCAGGTTATTATAACTTGAAGAAGAGTATGAGTACGGATGAGTTGATTCAAGAATTGCAAAAAGGTGGGACTCCTGAAGCTCAGGCACCTGTTCTTTCAAACTTGACCATTCCAGAAGGCTATACATTAGAGCAAATCGCTCAAACAGTAGGACAACTTCAAGGTGAATTTAAAGAGCCTCTTACTGCGGATGCTTTCTTGGCAAAAGCTCAAGATGAGACCTTTATCTCACAATTAGTAGCCAAGTATCCAAACCTACTTGGAAGTCTTCCAACAAAAGATAGTAGCGTTCGTTATCGTCTTGAAGGCTACCTTTTCCCAGCGACCTATACAATCAAAGACAGTACAACTGTTGAAAGTTTGATTGATGAGATGGTGGCTGCTATGGATAAGGCTATGTCACCATATTACGCTACGATCAAAGAAAAGAATCTGACAGTTAATGAATTGCTCAGCATTGCTTCTCTTGTCGAAAAAGAAGGAGCTAAGACCGAAGACCGCAAGAAAATCGCAGGTGTCTTCTATAACCGCTTGAATGCCGGTATGCCACTTCAAAGTAATATCGCTATCCTATATGCTCAAGGAAAACTTGGTCAAAAGATTAGTTTAGCAGATGACGCTGGAATTGATACAACGATTGATTCACCATACAATGTTTACACACACCTTGGTCTCATGCCTGGACCGGTTGATAGCCCAAGTTCGGATGCGATTGAAGCAAGTGTAAACCAGACAAAGAGTGAGTACTTGTACTTTGTAGCAAATGTTGAAGATGGTAAAGTATACTTTGCAACAACAAAAGAAGAACATGATCAAAACGTTGCAGAGCATATCAATAGCAAGTTACCTCAAGCAAGTAGTTCAAACTAAAATTATGTGGTTTTCCACATAATTTTGTTTTAAAAAAGTAAATAGAAAAGAAAGTTAAAAAAATGGCAGAAAAAACTTACCCAATGACCCTTGAAGAAAAGGAAAAACTAGAAAAAGAATTAGAGGAGTTGAAACTCGTTCGACGCCCTGAAGTCGTAGAGCGTATCAAGATTGCTCGTTCCTATGGAGACCTTTCAGAAAATAGTGAGTATGAAGCAGCGAAAGATGAACAAGCTTTTGTTGAAGGTCAAATTTCAAGTCTAGAAACAAAGATTCGCTATGCTGAAATTGTTAATAGCGATGCAGTTGCCCAAGATGAGGTAGCAATCGGTAAAACAGTTACAATCCAAGAAGTCGGTGAAGACGAAGAAGAGGTCTACATCATCGTCGGTTCTGCAGGTGCAGATGCTTTTGCTGGTAAAGTCTCAAATGAAAGTCCGATTGGCCGTGCTTTGATTGGCAAGAAGACTGGCGATACTGCAACGATTGAAACACCAGTTGGTAGCTATGATGTCAAAATCTTAAAGGTTGAAAAAACAGCCTAAATAGGATGAAAAAGGAGTAGTGAAGGTTTTACCTTGCTCAACTCCTTTTTGGTTTTTTGGATAAATAGGAGACAATATGAGTGAAAATAAGAAGAAAAACAAAATGGAGCGTGGTTTAACCAATCGCCATGTTCAGGTGATGGCCATTGCAGGAACAATCGGAACTGGACTTTTCCTAGGTGCTGGTCGCTCTATCAGCCTTACAGGACCTTCTATCATCCTGATTTACATGATTACAGGAGCCTTTATGTTTTTGATGATGAGGGCTGTTGGAGAGATGCTGTATCAGGATCCAGAACAGCATACCTTTATCAACTTTATTACCCGTCATTTGGGTAAAGGCTGGGGATATTTCTCAGTTTGGTCTTATTGGCTGTCAGTTGTCTTTATCGGTATGGCAGAAATCACTGCCATCTCAGACTATGTCCGCTTCTGGTTCCCTACCTGGCCTAGCTGGCTGATTCAGCTTGTCTTTTTAACGATTTTGGCTTTGGTCAACCTGATTGCAGTTAAGCTTTTTGGAGAAGTCGAGTTTTGGTTTGCTATGGTCAAGATTGTGGCGATTTTAGCCATGATTGCCACTGGGATTTTTATGGTTTTGACAGGCTTTAAGACACCGCATGGTGTTGCAAGTTTGGCAAATATCAGCGACCAGTTCTCTCTTTTTCCAAACGGAGTTATGAACTTTGTCATGGCCTTTCAAATGGTATTTTTTGCCTATCTGATGATTGAGTTTATCGGGGTGACAACTTCTGAAACAAAGAACCCTCGTCAGGTCTTACCTAAAGCTGTTAAGGAAATTCCTCTCAGAATTATCTTCTTCTATGGGGGAGCTCTCATTGCGATTATGGCCATTATTCCTTGGTCTTATCTTAATTCTTCAGATTCTCCATTTGTAACGGTTTTTGAACTGGCAGGGATCAAGTGGGCAGCGGCTCTAATCAACTTTGTTGTCTTGACCTCAGCAGCGTCTGCGCTTAACTCAACTCTCTACTCAACAGGGAGACACTTATATCAGATTGCCCATGATTCGCCAAATCGTTTCTTAAAGGCCATCAAGGTCGATACCCTTTCTCGTCACAATGTTCCACAAAATGCCATCATTGCCTCAGCAATCTTGATTGCTCTCGCTGCCTTTATCAATGTGCTACCAGGTGTTTCAGATGCCTTTGCTTTGATCACCGCATCCTCATCAGGTGTTTACATCGCGATTTATATCTTGATTATGGTGGCCCATCTCAAATACCGCAAGTCACAAGACTTCATGGCTGATGGCTACCTTATGCCTCAGTATCGCTTGCTTAATCCCCTAACCATTCTCTTTTTTGTCTTTGTTTTCGTGACTCTCTTTTTGCAAGAGTCTACCTTCATGGGGGCAGTTGGTTCTGCTATCTGGATCTTTGTTTTTGGGATTTATAGTCAGTGGAAATTTAGAAAATAAATCATGAACTCATCAACTCTGTTTGGTGAGTTTTTGCTAGTTTGACAGTTTATTGAAATATGACTATAATCAAGTTGTAGCAGTTTATTAGGAGGTTTGAATGCACGTTAGATTGGAAAATAAGGAATCGCTTAAAGCGCAAGAAATAGGGGATTTGATTCGTGCTTATAATCGTTCCAAAAGAGAAGAGGTTGAGAGCGAGCCACTGAATCTTTATCTCGAAGACGAAAAGGGCAATCTCATGGCGGGCTTAGTAGCTGAGACTTTCGGAAATTGGCTGGAAATCGAATATTTGTTTGTGAAAGAGGAATTACGGGGACAAGGAATCGGTTCGAAACTATTGCAGCGAGCTGAAAGTGAAGCTAAGAAACGAAACTGTCGTTTTGCTTTTGTCAATACTTACCAGTTTCAAGCGCCAGATTTTTATATAAGCCATGGCTACAAGGAAGTCTTTACCTTGCAAGACTATCCCTACACAGGGCAAAGATTTTATTACCAAAAGGATTTGTGACCTAGACTTCTTTCTTTTGGAGAGGAACTTAGCTAAGTATCAAAAAAGAACGAATACTCTTTATCATGTAAGATGATAGAGAGTTTTTTTGTTAATAAAATATTACAAAATGACATTTATATATTGCATTAAGTTAGATATATGGTATAATGTTTTTAAAAGAGGCGCAACTTTTTAAAATTTTGAAGGAGGACGCTAGTGGCTAAAAATTTAAAATTAAAATTAGCTCGGGTAGAGCGTGATTTAACACAAGGGGATTTGGCAGAAGCTGTGGGTGTTACTAGGCAGACTATAGGCTTGATAGAAGCAGGGAAATATAATCCTAGTCTCTCCCTCTGTCAGTCCATTTGCAGATGCTTAGGAAAAACATTAGATCAATTATTTTGGGAGGAAGAAGATGAAAAATAGATTTTTTTATTATCAATTATTAGACGAAAGAGAAGAACAACTGATTAACAAAGCTGGGACAGAGTCTTTTCATGTGTTTATCGGGCTCATTCTGCTAAGTTATTTGGTGGCAATATTAGCACCTGCTCTTTTTAATCCTGATATTCTTCTGGTTACCCTTTTATTAGGAATTTTATTCTTTTTCAATCGTGCACGACAACTTGGAGTGACCTACTATAGTCGTTTTCATTTTACAATTATAGGGTGTTTGCTGGTAACTCTCGCTATTACGTCTCTCTTGATGTTGCAGAATTATCAATTCAACATAGAAATTTATCAGCACAACCCTTTGAACGTTAAATACTTGTCTGCTTGGGCCATTACTTATCTGATTTACCTTCCTTGGGTTTTTATCGCCAATCTCGGCCTTAAAAGTTATGGCGAATGGGCTCAAAAAAAGTTTGAGCAAGATATGGATGAACTGGAGAGTGGGAATTAGCTTGTTAAGTTTTTATCAATCTTGAAAAAATGTGTTATAATAGTACTAATTTATCGGATGGTGTGAAAGTGGCAGAATACGTTCATGCCTTTGTAAAGTAGGAAGAAGGAAAACAGATGTATCCAGATGATAGTTTAACATTGCACACGGACTTGTACCAGATCAACATGATGCAAGTTTACTTTGACCAAGGAATTCACAATAAAAAGGCGGTCTTTGAAGTTTATTTCCGCCAGCAACCGTTTAATAACGGCTATGCGGTTTTTGCTGGTTTGGAAAGAATTGTACATTATCTTAAAGACTTGCGCTTTTCAGATAGCGATATTGCCTACTTGGAGACGCTTGGGTATCATGGAGAATTCTTGGATTACCTACGAAATCTCAAGTTAGAACTAACGGTTCGTTCTGCTCAGGAAGGGGACTTGGTTTTTGCTAATGAGCCGATTGTGCAGGTTGAAGGACCTCTAGCCCAATGTCAATTGGTCGAAACGGCTCTTTTAAACATCGTTAACTTTCAAACCTTGATAGCGACAAAGGCAGCACGTATTCGTTCAGTCATTGAAGATGAACCCTTGATGGAATTCGGGACACGTCGTGCGCAAGAAATGGATGCAGCTATCTGGGGAACACGCGCAGCCGTGATTGGTGGAGCCAATGGTACTAGTAATGTACGAGCAGGGAAGCTCTTTGGTATTCCTGTCTTAGGTACTCATGCTCATGCCTTGGTACAGGTTTATGGAAACGACTATGAGGCCTTTAAGGCCTATGCGTCAACCCATCGTGATTGTGTCTTTCTAGTAGATACTTATGATACTTTGCGAATCGGTGTGCCAGCTGCCATTCAGGTAGCGCGTGAGTTGGGTGATAAGATCAATTTTAAAGGCGTTCGTATCGACTCTGGGGATATTGCCTACATTTCCAAGAAAGTCCGTCAGCAACTGGATGAGGCTGGTTTTACAGAGGCTAAGATCTATGCTTCTAATGACCTCGATGAAAATACCATCCTTAACCTCAAAATGCAACACGCTAAGATTGATGTCTGGGGGGTGGGTACCAAGCTGATTACAGCCTATGATCAGCCAGCTCTTGGGGCAGTTTATAAGATTGTTGCGATCGAAGATGAGAATGGTCAGATGCGCAATACCATCAAGCTTTCAAGTAATGCTGAAAAAGTATCGACCCCAGGTAAGAAGCAGGTATGGCGCATTACCAGCCGTGAAAAAGGCAAGTCAGAAGGTGACTACATTACTTATGATGGTGTGGATGTGAGTGACATGACAGAAATCAAGATGTTCCATCCAACTTATACCTACATCAAAAAGACCGTTCGTAATTTTGATGCCGTTCCTCTCTTGGTTGATATTTTCAAAGCAGGAACATTAGTTTACAACCTGCCTAGTTTGACTGAGATTCAAGCCTATGCTCGTAAGGAATTTGACAAGCTATGGGATGAGTATAAACGGGTTCTCAATCCGCAACATTACCCGGTAGACTTGGCGCGTGATATTTGGCAAGATAAGATGGACTTGATTGATAAGATGCGCAAAGAAGCCCTTGGCGAAGGAGAAGAAGAATGAGTTTGCAAGAAACCATAATCCAACAACTAGGTGTCAAGCCAGTGATTGACGCCCAGGAGGAAATTCGTCGTTCGATTGACTTCTTAAAAAGATACTTGAAAAAACATCCCTTCCTTAAAACCTTTGTACTAGGGATTTCTGGGGGTCAGGATTCAACCTTGGCAGGGCGTTTGGCGCAATTAGCTATGGAAGAAATGCGAGCAGAGACAGGAGATGACAGCTACCAATTTATCGCTGTCCGCCTGCCCTATGGCGTGCAAGCTGATGAAGCAGATGCTCAAAAAGCCCTTGATTTCATCCAACCAGATGTTAGTCTAGTTGTAAATATTAAGGAATCAGCTGATGCTATGACAGCTGCAGTCGAAGCGACAGGAAGTCCTGTTTCAGACTTTAATAAGGGAAATATCAAGGCGCGTAGCCGTATGATTGCCCAATATGCCCTTGCGGGTGCCCATAGCGGAGCCGTCATTGGAACAGACCATGCCGCGGAAAATATCACAGGCTTTTTTACTAAGTTTGGTGACGGTGGTGCAGACATTCTCCCTCTTTACCGCCTCAATAAACGCCAGGGGAAACAACTCTTGAAGGAACTTGGTGCAGACCCAGCCCTTTATGAAAAAATCCCAACAGCAGATTTGGAAGAAGAAAAACCTGGACTTGCTGACGAAGTAGCCTTGGGAGTCACTTACAATGAAATTGACGACTACCTTGAAGGCAAAACCATCAGTCCAGAAGCCCAAGCAACTATCGAAAACTGGTGGCAAAAAGGCCAACACAAACGCCACCTACCAATCACCGTATTTGATGACTTTTGGGAGTGAGACAGAAATCGGTAACTCGAAGAGTTCGATTTCGTTGTCTCACCCCCGCAACGATGACTAGGTTTGAAAAAGCTTGGTAAAGCGCATTTCAAACCAGACAGCGACTGCGTCAAGGGATTAGGTAAAACACTTGTTTCCTAGCTATTACTGAGTATAGTCTTTTTACCCTGAGCCTGGAAATGAGAAAGCGAGGAAGGTCCGGGGGACCTTTTTAGCTTCTTGCCTTGAAACTCGAGAGCAAGAATAACCTCCAGTGGAGGTTTTTACCCTGAGCCTGGAAATGAGAAAGCGAGGAAGGCCCGGGGAACCTTTTTAGCTTTTTGCCTAGAAACTGGGAAGCAAGAATAACCTCCAGTGGAGGTTTTCAGCCCGAGTCTAGAAACGGGAAAACGAGGCAGATTCGGTAACTCGAAGAGTTCGATTTTCCTTGTCTCACCCCCGCAACGATGACTAGGTTTGAAAAAGCTTGGTAAAGCGCATTTCAAACCAGACAGCGACTGCGTCAAGTAACTAGATGAAAAACTTGTTTTCTAGCTGTTACTGAGTATAGTCTTTTTACCTTGAGCCTTAAGATTAGAAAGCGAGGTAACATTATGAAAGCAATCGGTACGCAAATATTACAGACAGAACGTTTGATTTTGAGAAGATTTGTGGAGAGTGATGCGGAAGCCATGTTTCAAAATTGGGCTTCGTCTGCTGAGAATCTGGCCTATGTCACCTGGGATCCTCATCCTGATGTTGAGGTGACTCGGAACTCGATTCAAAATTGGGTTGCATCCTATACTAATCCCAACTATTACAAATGGGCCATTTGTCTCAAAGAGAACCCAGAGCATGTGATAGGAGATATCAGCATCATTGAAATGCACGAGGAAGATTCAAGTTGTGAAATTGGGTATGTTTTAGGAAAAGATTATTGGGGTCGTGGTATGATGACGGAGGCCTTGAAAGCTGTCTTAGACTTTTGTTTTACTCAAGCAGGTTTTCAAAAGGTCAGAGCTCGTTACGCCAGTCTCAACCCAGCTTCAGGCCGTGTGATGGAAAAAGCGGGAATGTCTTATCTAAAAATCATTGCCAATGGTGTGGAGAGAAAAGACTACGTTGCGGACCTTATTTATTACCAGATAAGCAGGGAAGACAGGTGATTCGCTTTTCTGTTTCTACCAAAGTCAGACCTTGTCTGGCTTTTTTTGTGCCAGATTTCTAAATAAACTGATTAAATTCCTATTTTTGCCTATCATTGTCCCTGTTTTTTCTGGAGTTTTGGGGATATAATAGACCTATCAAATCAAAGAATGGAGGAAGGCAATGGACAATGTAATCTTTTTTATCAGTGTTTTTCTTGCTGGAATTCTTTCCTTCTTTTCTCCTTGTATCTTACCCGTGTTGCCAGTCTATGCAGGGGTTTTACTTGATGACAAAGATGGTGCTCAGGCTTCCAGCGGAAAATTTTCAATCTCAGTTGTTAGTTTATTGCGAACTTTGGCCTTTATAGCGGGGATTTCTTTTATCTTTATCTTACTGGGTTATGGAGCTGGTTTTTTAGGCAATTTGCTTTATACTTCCTGGTTTCAGTATGTGACAGGTGCGATTATCATTCTCTTGGGCTTACACCAGATGGAAGTCCTACATTTGCAGGGCCTCTACAAGGAAAGAAGGCTACAATTAAAGAGACAGGGGCAAAAGGGTAACGGCTATAGTCAAGCATTTTTACTGGGGTTGACCTTTAGTTTTGCTTGGACGCCGTGTGTAGGGCCGGTTTTGGGCTCTGTTTTAGCCTTGGCGGCTTCTGGTGGCTCAGGTGCTTGGCAGGGAGCTGGTCTCATGTTGGTTTACACGCTGGGATTGGCACTACCATTTTTGGTTCTAGCTCTCGCCTCCAGCTATGTTTTGAAACATTTCCGAAAACTCCATCCTTATCTCGGGACCCTCAAAAAAGTGGGTGGTTTCCTCATTATCGTGATGGGAATCTTGGTGCTTTTGGGAAATGCTTCCATTTTGACTACATTATTTGAATAGAGAGGAAAAAGAAATGAAAAAATGGCAAACATGTCTCCTTGGAGTAGGCTCAATCTGTTGCTTGGCAGCCTGTTCGGCTAAAAATATGGCAGACGAGTCTACTATGAAGGAGCAAACCAAAACAGAACAAGTTAGTTCACAAACTGCCACTAAGGGTCAGGAAGTCGCTAATTTTGAACTGACAGGTGTAGATGGCAAGACCTATCGTTTATCTGACTACAAGGGCAAGAAAGTTTATCTCAAATTCTGGGCTTCTTGGTGTTCCATCTGTCTAGCCAGCCTTCCAGATACGGATGAAATCGCTAAAGAAGCTGGTGATGACTATGTAGTTTTGACAGTGGTCTCTCCTGGACACAAAGGTGAACAAGCAGAAGCGGACTTTAAGAATTGGTACAAGGGCTTGGATTATAAAAATTTCCCAGTTCTAATTGATCCATCAGGTAAACTCTTGGAAAGTTATGGTGTCCGTTCTTATCCGACTCAAGCCTTTATAGACAAGGAAGGCAAGCTGGTCAAAACGCAACCAGGTTTTATGGATAAGGAAATGATTTTAAAAGAATTGAAAGAAATGGGGTAGAGAAAGGCTATGAATGATAAAGTAAAACTTTTTGTCTTGGCAGGGGTCATTCTCCTAGCCATAACCGGTTTCTATTTTCTATTGATGCGAAATGCAGGGCAGACAGATAGCTCGCAAATTGAGAAAGCGTCAGTTAGCCAAGGAGGAAAAACAGTGAAAAAAACAGAAATTAGCAAAGACGCAGACTTGCACGAAATTTATCTAGCAGGGGGATGTTTCTGGGGAGTGGAGGAATACTTCTCACGCGTGCCTGGAGTGACAGATGCCGTTTCAGGCTATGCAAATGGTAGAGGGGAAACAACCAAGTACGAATTGATCAACCAAACAGGTCATGCGGAAACCGTCCATGTCACTTATGATGCTAATCAAATTTCCCTCAAAGAAATTCTTCTTCATTACTTCCGCATTATCAATCCAACCAGCAAAAATAAACAAGGAAATGATGTGGGGACCCAGTACCGTACTGGTGTTTATTACGCAGATGACAAGGATTTGGAAGTAATCAACCAAGTCTTTGATGAGGTGGCTAAAAAATATGACCAACCTCTGGCAGTTGAAAAGGAAAACTTGAAGAATTTTGTGGTGGCGGAGGATTATCACCAAGACTATCTCAAGAAAAATCCAAATGGCTACTGTCATATAAATGTCAATCAAGCTGCCTATCCCGTCATTGATGCCAGCAAATATCCTAAACCAAGCGATGAAGAATTGAAAAAGACCTTGTCACCTGAGGAGTACGCAGTTACCCAGAAAAATCAAACAGAACGAGCTTTTTCAAACCGCTACTGGGATAAATTCGAATCTGGTATCTATGTGGATGTGGCAACTGGCGAACCCCTCTTTTCATCAAAAGACAAGTTTGAGTCTGGTTGTGGCTGGCCTAGTTTCACCCAACCAATTAGTCCAGATGTTGTCACTTACAAGGAAGATAAGTCTTACAATATGACGCGCATGGAAGTGAGAAGTCGAGTTGGAGATTCTCACCTTGGCCATGTCTTTACAGATGGGCCTCAGGACAAGGGTGGCTTGCGCTACTGTATCAATAGTCTTTCTATCCGCTTTATTCCCAAAGACCAAATGGAAGAAAAAGGCTATGCCTATTTACTAGATTATGTCGATTAAGAAGTCTTTCCTAAGCAGTTAGTGGAGAATTTTGCTATACTGATACTAGTAAGTGACAAAGGAGCAGAGCATGACCTACACAATCTTAATCGTAGAGGATGAATATCTAGTAAGACAAGGCTTGACCAAGTTGGTCAATGTAGCAGCCTACGATATGGAAATCATCGGTCAGGCCGAAAATGGAAGGCAGGCTTGGGACTTGATCCAAAAGCAGGTGCCAGATATCATTTTAACTGATATCAATATGCCTCAGCTAAATGGCATCCAGTTGGCCAGTCTGGTACGAGAAACCTATCCTCAGGTGCATCTGGTATTTTTGACAGGTTACGATTATTTTGATTACGCCTTGTCTGCTGTCAAACTCGGTGTAGATGACTACTTGCTCAAGCCCTTTTCGCGTCAGGATATTGAGAAAATGTTAGGGAAAATCAAGCAAAAACTAGACAAGGAAGAAAAAGAAGAGCAGTTACAAGATTTATTAACCGATAAGTTTGAGGGAAATATTGCTCAGAAAATCCAGTCCCATCTAGCTGACAGTCAGTTTAGTTTGAAGTCTTTGGCCAGTGACCTAGGTTTTAGTCCGACTTATCTGAGTTCCTTAATTAAGAAAGAGTTGGGCTTGCCTTTTCAGGATTATCTGGTGAGAGAGCGTGTCAAACAGGCCAAGCTCTTGCTTCTGACCACAGATTTAAAGATTTATGAGATAGCCGAAAAGGTTGGTTTTGAAGATATGAACTACTTTACCCAACGTTTTAAACAGATTGCAGGTGTGACACCTCGTCAGTTTAAGAAAGGGGAAGGCCGATGAAGCGTTCTTCTCTTTTAGTCAGAATGGTTATTTCCATCTTTCTGGTCTTTCTCATTCTCCTAGCTGTGGTCGGGACTTTCTATTATCAATCTAGTTCATCAGCTATTGAGGCTACTATTGAGGGTAATAGCCAAACGACCATTAGCCAGACTAGCCACTTTATTCAGTCTTATATCAAAAAATTAGAAACCACCTCTACCAGTTTGACCCAGCAGGCAGATGTCCTAGCCTATGCTGAGAATCCCAGTCAAGACAAGGTAAAGGAAATCCGAGATCTGTTTTTGACCATCTTAAAGGCAGACCAGGACTTGAAAACGGTGGTACTGGTCACCAAATCCGGTCAGGTCATTTCCACTGATGACAGTGTGCAGATGAAAACTTCCTCTGATATGATGGCTGAGGATTGGTACCAAAAGGCTATTCATCAGGGAGCTAAGCCAGTTTTGACACCAGCTCGTAAATCAGACAGTCAGTGGGTCATTTCTGTTACTCAGGAACTTGTTGATGCAGAGGGGGGCAATCTTGGCGTGCTTCGTTTGGATATTTCCTACGAAACTCTGGAAGCCTATCTTAACCAACTCCAGTTGGGTCAGCAGGGTTTTGCCTTTATCATCAATGAAAAGCATGAATTTGTCTACCATCCTAAACGTACTGTCTATAGCTCAGCGAGTGAAATGGAGGCCATGAAACCCTACATCGAGACGGGGCAGGGCTATACGCTGGATCATCAATCCTACGTCAGTCAGGAACAGATTGCAGGGACTGATTGGACGGTTATAGGCGTGTCTTCGCTGGAGAAGCTAGACCAGGTTCGGAGTCAACTCATGTGGACCTTGCTTGCTGCTAGTGCCTTATCTCTTCTTGCCTGTCTCTGCTTGGTGTGGTTCAGTCTCAAACGCTGGATTGCGCCTTTGAAGGACCTGAGAGAAACCATGCTGAAAATTGCTTCTGGTACACAAAATCTTCGTGCTAAAGAAGCTGGTGCCTATGAACTGAGAGAAGTGACTCGCCAGTTCAATGCCATGTTGGATCAGATTGATCAGTTGATGGAAGATGTGCGCAGGCAGGAAGAAGCGACCCGGCAGTATGAACTTCAAGCACTGTCGAGCCAGATTAACCCCCATTTCCTCTATAATACTTTAGACACTATCATCTGGATGGCTGAGTTTCAGGATAGTCAGCGAGTGGTTCAGGTGACCAAGTCCTTGGCAACCTATTTCCGCTTGGCGCTCAATCAAGGAAAGGATTTGATTTCTCTTTCTGATGAAATCAATCATGTCCGCCAGTACCTCTTTATCCAGAAACAACGCTATGGTGAAAAGCTGGAGTATGAGATTGCTGAAGATCCTGCTTTTGGTAACCTAGTCTTACCCAAGTTGGTGCTACAACCTCTTGTAGAAAATGCTCTTTACCATGGCATTAAGGAAAAGGAAGGTCAGGGACATATTAAAGTTTCTGTTCAGAAACAGAATACAGGGCTTGTCATCCGCATTGAGGATGATGGCGTTGGCTTCCAAGCTGCTGGCGATAGCAGTCAAAGTCAACTCAAACGTGGGGGAGTTGGTCTTCAAAATGTTGACCAACGGCTCAAACTTCATTTTGGAGAAGATTACCAAACGAAGATTGATTCTATTCCCTCAAAAGGGACGACAGTTGAAATATACATAAATGGAATAGAAACTAGCTAACTCCCAGTCAATTCTGGGAGTTTTACTTTGAAAAATTAGAATGATTAGTTGGCCTTGATAAAATCCGTAAAAAAAGATATGATAGATAGTGACAAAAGAGGTATCAAGTATGAAGGAAAAAGACATTCAAAGAGCAACAAGCCAGATTGTAGAAGATGTAATAGACAAGGCTAATTTGAAGCAAGGAACTATCTTTGTTTTGGGCCTTTCTTCTAGTGAGGTGATAGGTGGTCAGATTGGTAAGGAATCCAGTCAAGAAATTGGGGAAATCATTGTGAAGACCATCCTAGATATCTTAGAGGAAAAAGGAATTCATCTAGCCGTTCAAGGTTGTGAACATGTCAATCGAGCCCTCGTTGTTGAACGTCAGGTGGCAGAGCAGTTTGGTCTAGAAATCGTCAGTGTCCTTCCTACACTTCATGCAGGAGGTTCGGGTCAGTTGGCAGCCTTCAAGTTTATGCGGAATCCAGTTGAGGTTGAATTTATCAAGGCCCATGCTGGATTGGATATCGGAGATACTGCGATTGGCATGCATGTCAAGCATGTTCAGGTTCCAATTCGCCCTCTTTTGAGAGAAATTGGGCATGCCCATGTAACGGCTCTTGCAAGTCGTCCCAAACTAATCGGAGGTGCGCGTGCGCAGTATCCACAAGATTCTATCAGAAAGTCATGAGAATGAAAAAGACAAAACAACAACTAGAAAAAATTACCAAATATTCGATTCGTAAGCTCACTGTTGGGGTAGGTCCTGTAGCTATCGGGGCCTTCCTTTTTGGTGCCAGTACCTTTTTAGTAGATAAGGTGCAAGCCAATGAAATTGGTGGTGTTCATAGTGTGCATTACCGTTATCTGGCGGAGCAGGAATTAACCGAGTCTGAAAAAGCCTTGATTCACCATGAGGTCCCTACAGAATTTCAAGATGAAGATATTATTTATGTAGTTTATCGCAAGAAGGAGACTAACAGTCAACAACTTCCATACACAGGAAGTAAGGAGCTTGCTTTGGCAGGTCTTGGATTGGCAACAGCCTCACTAGCGGTTCTATTAGTTTCCAAGAAACACCGTAGTAAAGTACTTGGTATTCTGTTAATTAGCTCTATCGGCGTCAGCAATTTTGTACCTTTTACTGCCTTTGCATTTGAAAATAAAGAGTTACTTTCGTATAACCAAACTATTTCTGCATCTACACATGAAGGTTTGGCTAAAGGTGTTATTCATATTGAAGGATATGAGTATGTTGGTTACTTTAAAGAATCAAAATCTAGTACCAATACAAGCAGTAAAAAAGGTGAGTCGGTAGTTGAAGAACCACAGACGGAATATACAGGCAAGATTGAAGCTAAAGGCACTCAGGAACCAGGCAAAGAGGGAGAGTCCTTAGTTCAAGAGCCACAGTCAGAATATACAGGCAAGATTGAAGCTAAAGGTACTCAGGAGCCAGGCAAAGAGGGAGAATCCTTAGTTCAAGAACCACAGGCGGAATATACAGGTAAGATTGAAGCTAAAGGCACTCAGGAACCAGGCAAAGAGGGAGAGTCCTTAGTTCAAGAGCCACAGTCAGAATATACAGGCAAGATTGAAGCTAAAGGTACTCAGGAGCCAGGCAAAGAGGGAGAATCCTTAGTTCAAGAACCACAGGCGGAATATACAGGCAAGATTGAAGCTAAAGGTACTCAGGAGCCAGGTAAAGAAGGTGAGTCGGTAGTTCAAGAAAAGTTACCTGAATATAAAGTAACTGAGGGCGCGGTTACGAAAGAAACTACTACGGAGATTGACTATAAGACAGAAATTATCGAAGATCCAACTAAGTATACGGATGAAGAAACTGTCGTCCAAGATGGAGAAAAGGGTAGTCAAATTACCAAAACGACTTATAAGACTATTGAGGGTGTTGAGACTGACCAAGTTTTAAATACAGCTACAACTGTCATCAAAGAACCGGTCACTAAAAAAATAAGTCGTGGTACGAAACCAATTGAAGGAACTCTGGTAGAAGAAAGTCTTGAAAAGATTCCGTTTAAGGAAAAGGTTGAAGAAGATGATCAACTGAAAAAAGGTGAAAGAGTTACTGTCAAAGAAGGAAAAGACGGACAGAAAAAGGTTATAAAGACTTATAAGACAATTAAAGGACTGAAGACTGAAGAAGCACCAAAAGTTGTCGAACAGGTTTTGGAGTTAGATCAAGATCGTGTCGTTAAATTAGGAACTAAAAACTTTGAAAAACCAATTTTAAGTTTGTCGCTTATCGATGTTAAAGATTTAAAACGAACATCTCAAATTCGTTACAATTTGGAAAACCCAAGTAAGGCAACTATAAAATCAATTACCCTAACTCTTAAAAAGGGTGATGAAATTGTCAAAACATTGACTATTTCGCCAGACAACTTAACAGCTAGTCTGACAGATTTGCAGTACTACAAGGATTATAAACTCGAAACCAAAATGGTTTATGACCGTGGTGAGGGTGATGAAGAAGAAGTTCTGAAAGAAGAACCACTAAGAATTGACCTCAAAAAAGTTGAAGTCAAAAATATTAAAGAAACAAGCTTAATAAGTGTTGATACTGATGGTGTTGAAACGGATAGTAGCTTCTTAACTTCTGTTCCAACTGATGTAAAACCATACTATCTAAAAATCGCTACGCATGATAATAAGGTGACCCGTCTTGCTGTGGATAAAATCGAAGAAGTTACTGTCGATGGAAAAACACTATACAAGGTCACTGCTAAAGCTCCTGATCTAGTTCAGCATACTAATGGTAATGAACTCAGTGAAGAATATGTTCATTATTTTGCCAAGCCAAAATCTCACGAAGAGAATGTCTACTACGATTTCAATGAATTGGTAAAAGCAATGCAAGCTAATCGTAAGGGGACGTTTAAGCTTGGTGCAGATTTGAACGCAGCAAATGTTCCAACTCCAAATAAACAATATGTACCAGGTGTATTTAATGGTCATTTAACAAGTGTTGATGGAAAACAGTATACCATTCATAATATCGCTCGACCATTGTTTGAGCGTATTGAAAATGCTTCTGTGAAGAATATCAATCTTGGCAATGTGAATATTAATATGCCTTGGGCAGAAAATATTGCACCTGTTGCAAGAATTGTTAAAAATGCTGTAATCGAAAATGTCAAAGTTACAGGCCATATTATTGCGAAAAATGATCTTGCTGGTGTGGTTAATAAATTAGATGGTGAGGGCGCTAAAGTTAATAATGTTGCTTTCATTGGTAAAATTGATGGTGTTGGGGATAAAGGATGGAATCTTGCTGGTATTGTGGGTGAGATTTGGAAAGGCCATGCGAATAAAACATATGTAGAAGCTGATATTACAGCAACTAAGGCTCGGGCTGCTGGTCTTGCGTCTACTGTTGACAATAGTTCGGACCCTAATGGCATCGGTAAATATGGGACTGTACGAAATTCAGTCGCTAAAGGAACAATTAAAGTTAAATCACCTGTAGATGTTGGAGGATTCATCAGTAAGAACTGGGTATGGGGTAAACTTGAAAATAATGTTTCAATGATGAAAGTTGAGAACGGTGAAGAATTCTATGGTTCCGGTGATATTGATTACGATGGGGGATACTTCACGAATAACTCTCTTGAAAGAAACTTTGTTGTAAAAGATGTTAGTGCAGGTAAACATTCGTTCAAATATTCTCGTTCGCATAGAATTAGAGAAATCAGTCTCGAAGAAGCTAATACCAAGATTGATGCAATGGGAATCACTGCTGATAAGTTTGAAATTAAACCTCTAATTGAGGACACTCTTAACAATACGAAATCATTAGATAAGACCTATAAAGATACTCAAGACTATAGAATTGACCGGGAACTTGCTTATCGCAACATCGAAAAATTACAACCGTTCTACAACAAAGAATGGATTGTAAATCAGGGTAATAAGATTCCTGCAAATTCTAAATTACTAACTACTGAAGTTTTATCTGTTACAGGTATGAAAGATGGGCAATTTGTAACTGACTTGTCAGATGTTGATCATATTATGATTCATTATGCTGATGGTACTAAGGAAGAAAAAGTTGTCACACGTAAAGCTGATTCTCAAGTCCAACAAGTTCGTGAATATAGTATTGAAGGATTAGGTGATGTTGTCTATACACCAAACATGGTTGTTAAAGATAGAACACAATTAATCAACGATATTAAAGCAAAATTAGCAGGTGTTGAATTGATTTCACCTGAAGTGCGTGCGTTAATGGACAAACGTGGTAAAGCCGAAGAAAATACTGATGGTCGTAAAGATGGTTATATTAAAAATCTATTCCTTGAAGAAAGCTTTGAAGAAACGAAAGCTAATTTGGATAAATTAGTCAAAGCTTTAGCCGAAAACGAAGACCATCAATTGAATAGTGATGAAGCTGCCATGAAAGCTCTTCTTAAAAAAGTAGAAGACAACAAAGCTAAAATTATGATGGCTCTTACTTATTTAAATCGTTATTATGGATTTAAATACAATGATATGAGCATTAAAGACCTTATGATGTTCAAGCCTGATTTTTATGGTAAGAACGTTAGCGTTATCGATAGATTGATTCAAATTGGTTCACGTGAACATTTCTTGAAAGGGGACCGAACTCAAGATGCTTATCGTGATGTGATTACGGGAGCAACAGGTAAAGGTAATTTAAATGATTTCTTAACATATAACATGAAACTCTTTACAGAAGATACTGATATGAATGTATGGTATAAGAAAGCTATTTCTCATACTAACTATGTAGTTGAGAAACAATCATCTAACCCTGATTTTGCTAATAAGAAATATCACTTATATGAAAACTTAAATAACGGTGAACATGGTCGATACATTTTACCACTTCTTAATACGAAGAAGGCTCATATGTTCTTAATTTCAACCTACAATACGCTAGCGTTTAGTGCATTTGAGAAATATGGTAAGAAAACAGAAGCTGAACGTGAAGCATTCAAGAAAGAAATTGACTTACGTGCTCAAGAGCAAATCAATTACCTAGACTTCTGGTCTCGTTTAGCCGCTGATAATGTACGTAATCAATTGTTGAAATCTGAAAATATGGTTCCATCAGCAATATGGGATAACCAAGATGTTCCAGGTAATGGATGGGCTGACCGAATGGGTCATAATAAGAATGGTGACTATGCTCCAGTTCGTGAGTTCTATGGACCTACAGGTAAATGGCACGGATATAACGGTATGGGTGCGTATGCTTATATCTTTTCTAACCCACAAAATTCAGAAGCTGTATACTACATCATCTCTAGTATGATTAGTGATTTTGGTACATCTGCATTCACTCACGAAACAACTCACATTAATGACCGTATGGCCTACTTAGGAACATGGCGTCACCGTGAAGGGACAGATATTGAATCATTTGCTCAAGGTATGCTACAATCACCATCTCTTACAAACTATAATGGTGAATATGGTTCACTTGGATTAAATATGGCGTACGAACGTAAAAATGATGGTACACAAATTTATAACTATGATCCTAATATGTTAAGTAGTCGTGAGAAGATTGACCATTACATGAAGAACTATAACGAAGCTCTTATGATGCTTGATTACTTAGAAGCAGAATCTGTCATCAAGAAAAATACTGGAACTAACGATAAGTGGTTCAAGAAAATCGATAAGAAATATCGCGAAAAAGCGAGCTATAATAAGTTAGAAGGTGCACCACACCAATGGGATTTAGTTCGTGATTTAAATGATGTTGAGAAGAGTATGAAACTGACAGCTATTGATCAACTTGTAGATAACAACTTCGCTACTAAACACGGGCTACCTGGTAATGGTCATTACCGTACTGAAGGATTCGATTCTGCTTATACTGTTGTGAATATGATGACTGGTATTTACGGTGGTAACACAAGTAAGAGTACGGCTGGCTCAATCTCATTCAAACACAATACATTCCGTATGTGGGGCTACTACGGTTACCTTGATGGATTCTTAGGGTATGCATCTAACAAGTATAAGCAAGAATCTAAAGCAGCCGGTAACGTAGGTCTAGGTGATGACTTTATCATCCAAAAAGTTTCTAAAGGTAGATTTAATACATTAGAAGAGTGGAAGAAAGAATGGTATAAAGAAGTCAGAGCTAAAGCTGAGAAAGGTTTTGTAGAAATTGAAATTGATGGTCAAAAGATTTCAACATATGAAAAACTTCAAGAGCTATTCGATGCTGCAGTTGAAAAAGACCTTCAAGGTAATAAATTTGATAATACAGTGAATCTTAAATGGAAAGTTTACAAACAACTCTTGCAGAAATCAGACGGATTTACTGGAGATTTATTCACTAAATAGTAGATAGGACTAGTAAAATGAAAAAAGGTAGATCAGCTTTGTCTGTATCTGCCTTTTTGTGCTATACTTAAGATATGCATAGAAAAACAGTGATTGATTTTAGGGCTTTGGGGGAGAGATACACCTTTACCCAGCCTATCAAAGAGTTAAAAACGAGAGATTTATCAGAAGTGGCAGACTTGCTGGCACAAGTGGAAAGTTACCAAGAGCAAGGCTATTATGTGGTGGGCTATGTCAGTTACGAGGCTGCACCTGCATTTGAGGAGAAATTAGCAGTTCATAAAGCTCCTTTACTGGCAGAGTATCTGTTATATTTTACAGTTCATGACAGGGTAGAAACATCGCCTATTCCTCTGACTTATGAGGAAGTAGATCTGCCTTCAAAGTGGCAGGAAGTAACGTCTGAAGCAGACTATGAAAAAGCTATTTCCCAGATTCACCATCATTTGCGTCAGGGGGACACCTACCAGGTAAATTACACTGTCCAACTCAAGCAAGACTTGAGTGTCAATCCTTTTGCCATTTACAATCGTATGGTGGTAGAGCAGGAGGCGGGCTACAATGCCTATGTTGAACATGATGAGATGGCAGTGATTTCCATGAGCCCAGAGCTCTTTTTTGAGCAAAATGACCGTGAGTTGACAACGCGACCAATGAAGGGAACGACTCAGCGTGGAGTGACTGACCAAGAAGACCTTGCCCAGGCCAGTTGGTTGGAACAGGATCCCAAAAATCGCTCTGAAAATATGATGATTGTGGACCTCTTGCGAAACGATATGAACCGTATTTCTGAGGTGGGGAGTGAGCACGTGGAGCGTCTGTGTCAGGTGGAGCAGTATTCGACCGTTTGGCAGATGACTTCGACCATCAAGAGTCAGTTACGACCAGATGTTGACCTAGTTGAAATCTTCCGTTCGCTCTTTCCATGCGGTTCCATAACGGGTGCACCCAAAATTGCGACTATGGAGATTATAAAGGACTTGGAGCCACAACCGCGTGGAGTCTACTGCGGAACCATTGGTCTCCTGCTTCCAAATGGACAACGGATTTTTAATGTCGCCATTCGGACCATTCAACTGCATCAAGGAAAAGCCATCTATGGAGTTGGCGGAGGGATTACATGGGATAGTACTTGGGAATCTGAATACCGTGAAGTTCATCAAAAGGCGGCTGTTCTCTATCGTAAACAAGCACGTTTCCAACTGATTACGACTGGGAAAATCAGCCAGAAAAACTTGTTGTTTGAAGATCAACATCTGGAAAGACTGACAAAGGCTAGTCGATATTTTGCCTATCCTTTTGATCCAGAAGAACTGAGACAAAAGATAGAGGAAGAGTGTCAAGCTTGTGATTCCCACCAAGACTACCGCTTGCGAATTACCCTCAGCAAGTCTGGAGAGATGGAACTCAGTCGCCAAATCTTAGCACCCCTCAGTCCAAGTTTCTGCAAAGCAAAACTTTGTCTGCAAGAAGCTGATTTGCAGCAAGCATTTACCTACTTCAAAACCACTCACAGACCACATTTAAGCCTAGGTAAACAGGAAATCATTTACCATAATGTGGTAGGAGAGCTATTAGAAACCTCTATTGGAAATCTGGTCTTAAAAATTAATGGTAAGCTCTACACACCGCCTATCAGTCTAGGGATTTTGCCAGGAATTTACCGCCAGCATTTGCTGGAAAGAGGACTGGTAGAGGAAAAAGTATTGACCTTGGCAGACTTGAACCAAGCAGAAGTTGTCTATGGCTGTAATGCAGTGAGAGGATTGTATGAGTTGGAAGTGGTATAACTATGGATTTTTCAATTAAGTTTTAAATTTATTTGTGAATATTTAATATTTGATTTGAAAGAAAAATAAAGCATATGGTATACTATAGGTATAAATCATTAAAAACAATGGAGATTTTTATGAAAAAATCAAAAAAAATTTTAGTAACCAGCTTAGCAACTGCAACACTGGGACTTATTGCATTATCAGATACAACTGGAGACTTTCCTTTTTCGGCTCAGCATGTTTCTGCTCAAGAAAAGGATGCATCTAAAAATGGTAAGGTTGTAAAAGAGAATACAACTTCGGCGCCAAATCAAGCTGAAAAATCAAAAACACCAGCGCAAAATCCTGCTGAGAAACCAAAAACACCAGCACCGAAACCAGAACCAAAACCAGCGCCAAAGCCAGCGCCGAAACCAGCTGAGAAACCGAAAACACCAGCTCAAAAACCTGCTGAGAAACCTAAAAATACAAGTCCTAAAGAGGATAAGTCCAAATCTACAGCTCAGTCTGGTTGGGTAGGCTCATCGTACTATGAAAATGGTACTAAAGTTACTAATAAGTGGATTTTTGATAAAAAAGCTAATTCTTATTTCTATCTAAATGCTTCGGGAAACTATGTCCAAAATGCTTGGGTAGGCAATTACTATCTTAAATCAGATGGAAAGATGGCTAAGAGTGAATGGATTTATGATAAAAACTATGGATCCTATTATTATCTAACCGCAGAAGGTAGCTACGCTCGAAACGCATGGGTAGGTAATTACTATCTCAAATCAAATGGGAAGAGAGCTAAAAATGAATGGATTTATGACAATAACTATGGGTCATACTATTATTTAACAGGAGAAGGCAGCTACGCTCGCAACACATGGGTAGGCAATTACTATCTTAAATCAGATGGTAAGATGGCTAAAGCTGAGTGGATTTATGACAAAAACTATGGATCCTATTATTATCTAACAGCAGAAGGCAGCTACGCTCGCAACAAATGGGTAGGCAATTACTATCTAAAATCAGATGGTAAGATGGCCAAAAATGAATGGGTAGATGGTGGTCGTTATTATGTAGGAGACGATGGTCTGTGGCAACCAAAACCAGCGCCAAAGCCAGCACCAAAACCAGCTGAGAAACCGAAAACGCCAGCACCAAAACCAGCTGAGAAACCGAAAACGCCAGCACCAAAACCAGCTGAGAAACCGAAAACGCCAGCTCAAAAACCTGCTGAGAAACCAAAAACACCAGCACAAAAACCTGCTGAAAAAGCTAAAGAAACAACTCCTAAACAGGATAAATCACAATCTAAAGTTCAGTCTGGCTGGGTAGGAAATTACTACCTCAAATCAGATGGAAAGAGAGCTAAAAATGAATGGGTAGATGGTGGTCGTTATTATGTTGATTCTGATGGAAAAAAGGTTAAAAGTGACTGGATTTATGATAAAAACTATGGTTCATATTATTATCTAACAGCAGAAGGCAGCTACGCTCGCAACAAATGGGTAGGAAATTATTATCTCAAATCAGATGGTAAGATGGCCAAGAATGAATGGGTAGATGGTGGCCGTTACTATGTTAATTCTGAAGGCAAAATGGTAAGGGGTAAATGGGTAGATGGTGGTCGTTACTATGTAGGAAACGATGGTGTGCGACAACCAAAACCAGCAGCCGGGAATCCATACTCAGCAGCTTTAAAGACAGCACAAGATTATAATAGGATTCATTTGTCAAAAAAAAGAATTTATGAGATGTTAATTTATGAAGGTTTTAATAGTGACACTGCACAATATGCTATCAATCATTTGCAAGCAGACTATAAGGCAAATGCCTTAGCTCAAGCAAGAGAATACCGAAAGAATGCCAATTTATCAAAGACAGAAATTTATGAGAGGCTAACTTCTCCTTATTTTAGAAAATTTACAAAAGAAGAAGCAGACTATGCCATTCAAAAACTAGATTTAACACCAGAAGGAAGCATTGCCCGCAATAAATGGGTAGGAGACTATTATTATAAATCAGATGGAAAGGTGGCCAAGAATGAATGGGTAGATGGTGGCCGTTACTATGTTAATTCTGAAGGCAAAATGGTAAGGGGTAAATGGGTAGATGGTGGTCGTTACTATGTAGGAAACGATGGTGTGTGGCAACCAAAACCAGCAGCCGGGAATCCATACTCAGCAGCTTTAAAGACAGCACAAGATTATAATAGGATTCATTTGTCAAAAAAGAGAATTTATGAGATGTTAATTTATGAAGGTTTTAATAGTGACACTGCACAATATGCTATCAATCATTTGCAAGCAGACTATAAGGCGAATGCCTTAGCTCAAGCAAGAGAATACCGAAAGAATGCCCATTTATCAAAGACAGAAATTTATGAGAGGCTAACTTCTCCTTATTTTAGAAAATTTACCAAAGAAGAAGCCAACTATGCCATTCAACATTTGGGTGACTAATTTTTACAAATAGTGAAGTAAATGAGATGTTTTAATTTTGGCTTGTAGCCTGCAAACCTTTGCACAAAACGGACGATTTTGTTATACTATATCTGTAAGCATTTTCAATTAAAAAGGAGAAGACGATGAGTCAAAAGATTATTGGGATTGACCTTGGTGGAACATCTATCAAGTTTGCAATTTTAACTCAAGAGGGAGAAATCCAAGAAAAATGGTCTATTAAGACCAACATTTTGGATGAAGGAAGCCATATTGTAGATGATATGATTGAGTCTATTCAGCATCGTTTGGACTTGCTTGGATTGTCAGCCACAGACTTCCGAGGGATTGGGATGGGATCACCTGGTGTGGTTGACCGTGAAAAAGGGACTGTTATCGGTGCCTACAACCTCAACTGGAAAACCCTTCAACCAATTAAAGAAAAGATTGAAAAAGCCTTGGGGATTCCATTCTTCATTGATAATGATGCCAACGTAGCTGCTCTTGGTGAGCGCTGGATGGGGGCTGGTGAAAACCAACCAGACGTTGTCTTTATGACACTTGGTACAGGTGTTGGTGGCGGTATCGTGGCAGAAGGCAAATTGCTTCACGGTGTTGCTGGTGCAGCAGGAGAACTTGGTCATATCACTGTTGACTTTGACCAACCAATCGCTTGTACTTGTGGTAAGAAAGGCTGTCTTGAGACAGTTGCTTCTGCAACAGGGATTGTCAACTTGACTCGTCGCTATGCAGATGAATACGAAGGCGATGCAGCCTTGAAACGCTTGATTGATGACGGTGAAGAAGTAACTGCTAAAACTGTCTTTGACCTTGCAAAAGAAGGGGATGACCTTGCCTTGATCGTTTACCGAAACTTCTCACGTTACTTGGGAATCGCTTGTGCTAACATCGGTTCAATCCTAAACCCATCAACAATCGTTATTGGTGGTGGAGTATCAGCTGCGGGAGAATTCCTTCTCCAAGGCGTGCAAAAGGTTTATGATGAAAATACCTTCCCACAAGTACGCACATCAACTAAATTAGCTCTCGCAACTCTAGGAAATGACGCTGGAGTTATCGGAGCAGCATCACTTGTATTGCAATAAGATAATAAAAGGAGAAAAACACTACTTTAAAGCCAGTGATTTTCCTCCTTTCTTTTTTTATGCTATACTAGTTAGGACAATAAATGAGGTGAGAGTAAATGACAAAAGCTGATACGATTTTTAAAGAAAATATTGAACGAATCCTCAAAGACGGTGTCTTTTCTGAGCAGGCTCGTCCCAAGTACAAAGATGGGACTGTTGCCAACTCCAAGTACGTAACGGGTGCCTTTGCAGAGTATGATTTGTCTAAGGGGGAATTTCCCATCACAACCTTGCGTCCCATTGCAATCAAATCTGCCATCAAGGAAGTACTCTGGATTTACCAAGATCAGTCTAATAGCCTAGAAGTGCTTAATAACAAGTACAATGTTCACTACTGGAATGACTGGGAAGTGGGAGATACGGGAACCATAGGAGAGCGCTATGGGGCGGTCGTTAAGAAACACGATATCATCAATAAGATTCTCAAACAATTGGAAGAAAATCCTTGGAACCGCCGCAATATTATCTCTCTCTGGGATTACCAAGCTTTTGAAGAGACAGACGGCCTTCTTCCATGCGCCTTTCAGACTATGTTTGATGTTCGTCGAGTAGATGGGGAAATCTATCTGGATGCGACCTTGACCCAGCGTTCGAATGATATGTTGGTGGCTCACCACATTAACGCCATGCAGTATGTGGCTCTTCAGATGATGATTGCCAAGCATTTTGGCTGGAAGGTTGGGAAGTTTTTCTATTTTATCAACAACCTTCATATCTATGATAATCAGTTTGAACAAGCTCAGGAATTGCTTCGTCGTGAGCCGTCAAACTGCCAACCTCGTTTGGTCTTGAATGTGCCAGATGGGACCAATTTCTTTGATATCAAAGCGGAGGACTTTGAGTTGGTTGACTATGATCCAGTTAAGCCGCAGCTGAAGTTTGATTTGGCTATTTAAGAAAATAAAAAAGAAGTTGAGAAATCTCAACTTCTTTTGTTGCTTAATGTGATACGCGGCGGCGAGCTGCTTTTTTGCGGTTTTCTTCGATGAAAGCTGCTTTTTGCTCTTCTGGCTCAATCACTTTCTTTTTAATTGCGTATACTGCACCTGCAACGGCAGCGACAGTTCCTGCGACACCTGTTACAAGACCTTTAGCGAATCCTTTAGCCATGAGTCTTCCTCCTTTATCTTCCCGATCAGCCAGGCTCCTCAAGAGATAGCATTTTTCTGACTGACCTTTTTGTGATATAATAATAGTAACGAAAAAATGGAAATTTTTCAAGGAAAAAAGATGAAAACAAAAATAATTGTGATTGTTGGACCGACTGCTGTTGGGAAGACAGCCCTTGCTATTGAAGTGGCCAAGCGCTTTGGTGGAGAGGTGGTCAGTGGTGACAGTCAGCAAGTATATAGAAGGCTAGATATTGGGACGGCCAAGGCTAGCCCAGAGGAGCAAGTAGCTGTTCCTCATCATTTGATTGATGTCAGAGAGGTGACCGAGTCTTACTCGGCTTTTGATTTTGTTTCAGAAGCTAAGAAGGCTATTGAGGATATTCAAAGTCGTGGCAAGCTAGCCATTATTGCTGGTGGAACCGGGCTTTATGTCCAGAGCTTGCTGGAAGGCTACCATCTAGGTGGGGAGACACCTCATGAGGAGATATTAGCCTATCGAGCTAGTTTAGAGCCTTATTCAGATGAGGAATTAGTCCATCTCGTGAAGCAAGCAGGCCTTGAAATTCCCCAGTTTAACCGTCGTCGAGCTAAGCGAGCCTTGGAAATCGCCCATTTTGCTCAGGATTTGGAAAATCAGGAAAGTCCTTATGAAGCACTGATTATCTGCTTGGATGATGAACGCAGTCAGCTTTATGAACGTATCAATCGCAGAGTAGATCTGATGTTTGAGGCTGGGCTTTTGGATGAGGCCAAGTGGCTCTTTGACCATTATCCAGATGTGCAGGCAGCCAAAGGCATTGGCTACAAGGAACTCTTTCCTTATTTCCGTGGGGAGCAAACTCTTGAGGAAGCCAGCGAGAGTCTCAAACAGGCGACCCGCCGTTTTGCTAAGCGTCAGTTGACCTGGTTCCGCAATCGCATGCAGGTCACCTTTTATCAGATAGGAGAGTCTGGCGTGCAAGACCGTATTATAAGCCAGATTGAGGAGTTTTTAGATGATTGAAACGGAGAAAAAAGAGGAGCGAGTTCTGCTGATTGGTGTGGAATTGCAGGGCATGGACAATTTTGACCTCTCCATGGAAGAGTTGGCCAGTCTGGCTAAGACAGCTGGGGCAGTCGTTGTAGATAGTTACAGACAAAAACGGGAAAAATATGATTCCAAGACTTTTGTTGGCTCTGGTAAGTTGGAAGAAATCGCTCGAATGGTGGATGCAGAAGAAATTACTACTGTCATTGTCAATAATCGCTTGACTCCACGGCAAAATGTCAATCTAGAGGAAGTTCTGGGTGTAAAAGTGATTGACCGTATGCAGTTGATTTTGGATATCTTTGCCATGCGGGCTCGAAGCCATGAAGGGAAACTCCAAGTCCACCTAGCCCAGCTCAAATATCTCTTACCTCGCTTGGTTGGTCAGGGGATTATGCTCAGCCGTCAGGCAGGGGGAATTGGTTCCCGTGGACCTGGTGAAAGCCAGCTGGAACTGAACCGTCGTAGCGTTCGCAATCAAATCACAGATATCGAGCGCCAGCTCAAGGTGGTTGAGAAAAATCGGGCGACAGTCAGAGAAAAGCGTCTGGAGTCAAGCACCTTTAAGATTGGTTTGATTGGCTACACCAATGCTGGGAAATCAACCATCATGAACACCTTGACCAGTAAGACCCAGTATGAAGCAGACGAGCTGTTTGCGACTCTGGATGCGACAACGAAGAGTATCCATCTGGGGGGCAATCTTCAGGTTACTCTGACTGATACGGTTGGCTTTATCCAGGATTTGCCAACAGAATTGGTTTCCAGTTTCAAGTCAACCTTAGAGGAAAGCAAGCATGTAGACCTTCTAGTTCATGTCATCGATGCCAGCAATCCTTATCACGAGGAGCATGAAAAAACAGTCCTGTCCATCATGAAAGACTTGGATATGGAGGATATTCCCCGCCTGACCCTTTATAATAAAGCGGATTTGGTGGAGGATTTCACGCCAACTCAAACGCCTTATGCCTTCATTTCTGCCAAGTCTGAGGATAGTCGTGAGAACTTGCAAGCATTGTTTTTGGAGAAGATCAAGGAGATTTTTGAAGTCTTTACCCTGCGCGTGCCTTTTTCAAAATCCTACAAGATACATGATCTAGAAAGTGTAGCGATTCTGGAGGATCGTGACTACCAAGATGACGGGGAAGTGATTACAGGCTACATTTCCGAGAAAAATAAATGGAGGTTAGAGGAATTTTATGACTGATATTAAAACCTTGGCTCTAAAGTATGGAGGTTATACAAGTCTGGATAAGGTCTATTTAGATCAGCTTCTAGCTGGCAAAACAGAGCAAGAGCAGTTGGCTCTCATCACACCTCCTCCGAGTGTCGTTAATGCCTACTTTGCTGAACTCTACCAGAAAAAGAGCCCTGAGGCTGCGACGGATTATTTTGCAGAACTCAGTCAGGAACTGAACCTCTACAATGCTGAGCCAAGTTTCACCTTTGAAAATAAGCCTTTTATTCGTCTTAATTTATCTGGCAAATCCTTTGGTTTTTGCTATGAGAGTAAGGGACTGGGGCGGATTTTCTCTGAAAATGAAGAGGAAATCTCGGATGACTTGCTCTTTGAGATTGCACAAATTTTCCCCCATCAACTCGTCTTTGAAGAGTCTGGAAAGATTTACATGAAAGCTGTCGGAGATGAGGAAGTTGTTAGTGTAGAAAATCTCACAGCTTTGACGGACTTGGAAAGTTTAGCAGATGGTCGCAAGCGTCTCAAAGGCTACAGCCAAGAGGATTTACTGCAAGAAGCTGTTGCTTTTTCTGGCAAGCGCTATTTCCGATCGGAAAATCGCACAGCCATGTTATATATTGATTAATTAGAAAGTATCGAATGGATATTCAATTTTTAGGAACAGGGGCTGGTCAGCCCTCCAAAGCTCGCAACGTTTCAAGTCTAGCATTGAAACTCTTGGACGAGATTAACGAAGTCTGGCTCTTTGACTGTGGAGAAGGAACGCAAAATCGTATTCTGGAAACCACAATTCGACCACGTAAGGTCAGCAAAATCTTTATCACTCACTTGCATGGAGACCATATCTTTGGCTTGCCAGGATTTCTCTCTAGCCGTGCCTTTCAGGCCAATGAAGAGCAGACAGATTTGGACATTTATGGACCACAAGGGATCAAGTCATTTGTCTTAACCAGTCTACGTGTGTCAGGTTCTCGTCTGCCTTACCGCATGCATTTTCATGAGTTTGACCAAGATTCTCTAGGGAAAATCCTTGAGACCGATAAATTCACGGTGTATGCAGAGGAGTTGGACCACACTATTTTCTGTGTGGGTTATCGTGTCATGCAAAAGGACCTCGAAGGTACCTTGGATGCTGAAAAACTCAAGGCTGCTGGTGTCCCATTTGGCCCGCTTTTTGGAAAAATCAAAAACGGTCAGGATGTTGTTCTGGATGATGGGACTGAAATCAAGGCAGCTGACTATATCTCAGCTCCCCGTCCAGGTAAAATTATCACTATTCTGGGTGACACCCGAAAAACCAATGCCAGTGTGCGTCTAGCTGTCAATGCTGATGTCCTAGTCCACGAGTCGACTTATGGTAAGGGCGATGGAAAGATTGCCCGCAATCACGGTCACTCAACCAATATTCAGGCTGCACAAGTAGCAGCAGAAGCAGGTGCCAAACGCCTCTTGCTCAATCATATCAGTGCTCGTTTCCTCTCAAAAGATATCAGTCAGCTCAAGAAAGATGCGGCAACTGTTTTTGAAAATGTCCATGTGGTTAAAGACTTGGAAGAGGTGGAAATTTAGAAGATTGAGAAAGGATAAGTATGCGAACAATTCTCATTACAGGTGCTAGCGGTGGCTTAGCCCAAGAAATGGTCAAACTTTTGCCAGATGACCAACTCATCTTACTAGGTAGAAATAAGGAAAAATTAGCTCAGCTCTACGGAAATCATTCTCACACAGAATTAGTTGAGATTGATATTACTGATGCTTCAGCCCTAGAAACTCTGGTAGCAGACGTCTATCTTCGCTATGGAAAGATTGATGTCTTGATTAACAATGCTGGTTACGGAATTTTTGAAGAATTTGACAAGATTTCTGACAAAGACATTCACCAGATATTCGAGGTCAATACCTTTGCCTTGATGAACCTGTCTCGTCTTATTGCTCGTCATATGAAGAAGAGCCGAAAAGGGCATATCATCAATATCGTTAGCATGGCAGGCTTGATGGCTACAGGGAAATCCAGTCTCTACTCAGCGACTAAGTTTGCGGCTATTGGTTTTTCCAATGCTCTACGCCTTGAACTGATGCCCTATGGTGTCTATGTGACGACTGTTAATCCAGGTCCTATCCGTACAGGATTTTTTGACCAGGCAGACCCAGATGGAAGCTACCTCAAGTCTGTTGACCGCTTTCTCTTAGAACCAGATGCAGTCGCTAGAAAGATTGTCAGAATCATAGGAAAAAACAAACGGGAACTCAATCTCCCAGTTTTGTTGAACCTAGCCCATAAGTTTTATACCCTCTTTCCTAAGCTAGCTGATAAGTTGGCAGGGGGAATCTTTAATTATAAGTAAAAGGAGTTCCTTACAAAAGGAACTTTTTTATAATATTGATCTGAGTGTCAAAAATTTGTTTGTTTTTGTTCTAAATCTACATTCACTTTTTTCGAATCTTCTACAAATTTTAGAAAAAACAATCAAAAATATGATTTTTTGTGTTTAGGGTATTGAAATTTCCTATATTATTTTATAAAATAAGGGTAAAAGGCTATGAAAAAGTAATACGCTTACAAGAAAATGGAAGCGGTTACTAAAGGAGGATTTTATGGAAAAAGGCCATTGGAATCGTAAAAGAGTCTACAGCATTCGTAAGTTTGCCGTAGGCGCTTGCTCTGTCATGATTGGAACCTGTGCGGTTCTATTTGGAGGAAGTGTCATTGGAGAATCACCAGTTTTCGCGGATGAAACTCCTATCACCCACACTGTGGAACAAGCAAAAGAGGAAAGTCCGGCAGTGGAGGAAAAAGAAGATCAAGCTGTAGCAGAGCACAAGGCTGCTGCAAGTGTCGACCAAAGTCAAGCTGCTCCAATTGAAGCAAGCAAACCAGAGAAGAAAGAAGAGGAACCTGTAGCTCCAAAAGAGGAGAAAGCATCTCTAAAACCTGAAGAAACAGCTCCAAAGGTAGAATCTCAAGCTTCAAGTCAGGAAAAGCCTGTCAAGGAAGAGTTGAAAGCTGCTACAAATGAAGAAGTGAATCAAATGATTGAAGATAGAAAAGTGAATTTTAATCAAAATTGGCACTTTAAACTCAATGCGAATCCTAAAGAAGCTGTGAAATCAGATGCAGATGTATCAACATGGCAAAAATTGGATCTCCCACACGACTGGAGTATCTTTAACGATTTTGACCATCAGTCACCTGCCCAAAACGAGGGTGGACAGCTCAATGGTGGTGAAGCTTGGTATCGCAAGACTTTTAAACTTGATGAAAAAGATCTCAAGAAAAATGTTCGAGTGACCTTTGATGGTGTCTATATGGACTCTCAAGTCTATGTCAATGGCCAGTTAGTGGGGCATTATCCAAATGGTTATAACCAGTTCTCATACGATATCACCAAATACCTTCACAAAGATGGTCGTGAGAATGTGATTGCTGTCCATGCGGTTAACAAACAGCCAAGTAGCCGTTGGTACTCAGGTAGTGGTATCTACCGTGATGTAACCTTGCAAGTGACTGATAAGGTTCATGTTGAAAAAAATGGAACAACTATCTTAACACCAAAACTAGAACAACAGCAACATGGCAAGGTTGAAACGCATGTGGCCAGCAAAATCGTCAATACAGATGATAAAGACCATGAACTGGTGGCAGAGTATCAAATCGTTGAACGTGGTGGTCAGGCTGTAACAGGTTTGGTTCGTACAGCGAGCCGTACCTTGAAAGCACATGAATCAACAAGCCTAGATGCGATTTTAGAAGTTGAACAACCAAAACTCTGGACCGTTTTAAATGACAAACCTGCCTTGTACGAATTGATTACGCGTGTATACCGTGACGGTCAATTGGTTGATGCTAAGAAGGATCTGTTTGGTTACCGTTACTATCATTGGACTCCAAATGAAGGATTCTCTTTGAATGGTGAACGAATTAAATTCCATGGTGTTTCCTTACACCATGACCACGGAGCGCTTGGAGCAGAAGAAAACTATAAGGCAGAATACCGTCGTCTCAAACAAATGAAGGAGATGGGCGTTAACGCCATCCGTACAACTCATAACCCTGCAAGTCCACAGACCTTGCAAATCGCAGCAGAACTTGGTTTGCTCGTTCAGGAAGAGGCCTTTGATACTTGGTATGGTGGTAAGAAACCTTATGACTACGGACGTTTCTTTGAAAAAGACGCTACTCACCCAGAAGCTAGAAAAGGTGAAAAATGGTCTGACTATGATCTTCGTACCATGGTCGAAAGAGATAAAAACAACCCAGCTGTCTTCATGTGGTCTATCGGAAACGAAATCGGTGAAGCCAATGGTAATGCTCACTCTCTTGCAACGGTTAAACGCTTAGTAAAAGTGATTAAAGATGTTGATACTACACGTTATGTTACCATGGGAGCAGATAAGTTCCGCTTTGGTGATGGTAGCGGTGATCATGAGAAAATTGCTAATGAACTGGATGCAGTTGGTTTCAACTATTCAGAAGACAACTACAAGAAACTTCGTGCGAAACATCCAAACTGGTTGATTTACGGTTCGGAAACATCTTCAGCTACCCGTACACGTGGAAGTTACTATCGCCCTGAACAGGAATTGAAACATAGTAACGGACCTGAGCGCCATTACGAACAGTCTGACTATGGTAATGACCGAGTTGGCTGGGGTAAAACGGCAACAGATTCATGGACATTTGACCGTGACAACGCTGGCTATGCTGGACAGTTTATCTGGACAGGTACGGACTATATCGGTGAACCTACACCATGGCACAACCAAAACCAAACTCCCGTTAAGAGCTCTTACTTTGGTATCGTAGATACAGCCGGTATTCCAAAACATGACTTTTATCTCTACCAAAGCCAATGGGTTTCTGCCAAGAAGAAACCGATGGTACACCTTCTTCCTCACTGGAACTGGGAAAATAGAGAATTGGCATCGAAAGTTGAAGATTCAGACGGAAAAATCCCAGTTCGTGCTTACTCAAACGCTGCAAGCGTTGAATTGTTCTTGAATGGTCAATCTCTTGGAGTTAAGAAATTTAACAAAAAACAAACCAGTGATGGCCGTACCTACCAAGAAGGTGCCAATGCCAAGGAACTCTACCTTGAGTGGAAGGTTGCTTACCAACCAGGTACTTTAGAAGCTGTAGCTCGCGATGAAGCTGGAAAAGAAATTGCACGTGATAAGATCACTACTGCAGGCCAACCTGCAGGAGTTCGCCTCGTCAAGGAAGAACACGCAATCGCAGCAGATGGAAAAGACTTGACCTACATCTACTATGAAATCGTAGACAGTGAAGGAAATGTGGTACCAACTGCTAATAATCTGGTTCGCTTCCAATTACATGGCCAAGGTCAACTTGTCGGTGTAGATAATGGGGAACAAGCCAGCCGTGAACGTTATAAGGCACAAGCAGATGGTTCTTGGATTCGCAGAGCCTTTAACGGTAAAGGGGTTGCCATTGTTAAATCAACTGAGCAAGCAGGTAAATTCACACTGACAGCTCATTCAGATCTCTTGAAATCGGACCAAGTCACTGTCTTTACAGGTAAGAAAGAAGGACAAGAAAAGACTGTTTTAGGTACAGAAGTACCAAAAGTACGTACTGTTATTGAGAAAGAGCCAAAAATGCCGAAGACAGTCGGTTTTATCTACAGTGATGGCAGTCGTGAAAAACGTCCAGTAACTTGGTCTTCAGTTGATGTGAGCCAAGCAGGAGTTGTGACTGTTAAAGGTATGGCAGACGGACGCGAAGTTGAGGCCCGTGTCGAAATTCTAGCAATCGCAAATGAGCTTCCAACTGTTAAGCGTGTTGCTCCAGGAACAGACTTGAGCGCTGTTGATAAATACGTTTCTATTGCTGTTACGGATGGAAGCGTACAAGAATACGAAGTTGATAAGTGGGAGATTTCGGAAGCAGATAAAGCTAAACTGTCAGTTGCAGGATCACGTATTCAAATGACTGGCCAACTAGGAGGAGAAACCATTCATGCTACTCTTGTGGTAGAAGAAGGCAATCCTGTGGCACCTGCAGTACCAACTGTAACGGTTGGTGGCGAATCTGTCACTGGTCTTACTACTCAAAATCCAATGCAATATCGAACTCTTGCTTACGGTGCATCCTTGCCAGAAGTTGTAGCAAGTGCTGAAAATGCGGATGTTACTGTAGTCCAAGCAAGTGCAGCAAACGGCATGCGTGCAAGCATCTATGTTCAACCAAAAGATGGTGGACCTCTTCAAACCTATGCAATTCAATTCCTTGAAGAAGCACCGAAAATTGACCACTTGAGCCTACAAGTGGAGCAAGCTGACGGTCTTAAAGAAGACCAAACAGTGAAATTGTCTGTACTCGCTCACTATCAAGACGGAACACAAGCAGTTTTACCAGCTGATAAAGTAAACTTCTCTACAAGTGGTGAAGGGGAAGTCGCAGTTCGTAAAGGAATGCTTGAGTTACATAGGCCAGGAACAGTCACTCTCAAAGCAGAATATGAGGGGGCTAGAGGTCAAATCGATCTCACGATCCAAGCCAACACAGAGAAGAAGATTGCGCAATCTATTCGTCCAGTGAACGTAGTAACAGACTTGCATCAAGAACCAAGCCTTCCAGCAACAGTAACAGTTGAGTATGACAAAGGTTTCCCTAAAGCCCACAAAGTCACATGGCAAGCCATTCCAAAAGAAAAACTCGACTCCTATCAAACCTTTGAAGTTCTAGGTAAAGTTGAAGGTATTGACCTTGAGGCGCGTGCAAAAGTCTCTGTAGAAGGCATCGTTTCAGTTGAAGAAGTCAGTGTGACAACTCCAATTGCAGAAGCGCCGCAATTACCAGAAAGTGTTCGCACCTACGATTCAAATGGTCACGTTTCATCAGCTAAGGTTACATGGGATACGATTCGTCCAGACCAATACGCCAAGGAAGGTGTCTTTACAGTTAATGGTCGCCTAGAAGGTACGCAATTAACAACTAAACTTCATGTTCGCGTATCTGCTCAAACTGAGAAGGGAGCAAATATTTCTGACCAATGGACCGGTTCAGAATTGCCACTTGCCTTTGCTTCAGACTCAAATCCAACTGATCCTGTTTCAAACGTCAACGATAAATTGATTTCCTTTAATGACCGCCCAGCTAACCGTTGGACAAACTGGAACCGTACTAATCCAGAAGCTTCAGTTGGTGTCCTATTCGGAGATTCAGGTATTTTGAGCAAACGCTCTGTTGATAACTTAAGTGTCGGATTCCACGAAGACCACGGAGTTGGTGTACCGAAGTCTTATGTGATTGAATATTATGTCGGTAAGACCGTTCCAACAGCCCCTAAAAACCCTAGCTTTGTAGGTGAGGAAAACCATGCCTTTAATGATCCTGCAAACTGGAAAGAGGTAAGCAATCTCAAAGCACCAGCTCAATTAAAAGCTGGAGAAATGAATCATTTTAGCTTTGATAAAGTTGAGACCTATGCGGTTCGCATTCGTATGGTTCGACTTGATAGCAAGAAAGGAACGTCTATCACAGAAGTACAAATTTTTGCGAAACAAGTCGCAGCAGCCAAACAAGGACAAACAAGAATCCAAGTTGACGGTAAAGACTTAGCAAACTTCAATCCTGATTTGACAGACTACTATCTTGAGTCTGTAGATGGAAAAGTTCCTGCAGTAACAGCAAGTGTTAGCAACAATGGTCTCGCTACCGTCGTTCCAAGCGTTCGTGAAGGTGAGCCAGTTCGTGTTATCGCGAAAGCTGAAAATGGTGACATCCTAGGAGAATACCGTCTACACTTTACAAGCAATAAAGACTTGCTCTCTCGTAAACCAGTTGCCGCGGTCAAACAAGCTCGCTTACTACAAGTAGGGCAACCGCTTGAATTGCCAACTAAGCTTCCTGTTTACTTCACAGGTAAAGACGGTTACGAAACAAAAGATTTGGCAGTTGAATGGGAAGAAGTTCCAGCAGAAAATCTGACAAAAGCAGGTCAATTTACCGTTCGAGGTCGTGTCCTTGGTAGTGATCTTGTTGCTGAGTTCACTGTACGAGTGACAGACAAACTTGGTGAAGCTCTTTCAAATAACCCAGAGTATGATGAAAATAGTAACCGCGCCTTTGCTTCAGCCACTAACGACATTGATAGAAACTCCCATGACCGTGTGGACTATCTCAATGACGGAAATCATTCAGAAAATCGTCGTTGGACAAACTGGTCTCCAACACCATCTTCTAACCCAGAGGTATCAGCGGGTGTGATTTTCCGTGAAAATGGTAAGATTGTAGAACGGACTGTTGCGCAAGCCAAACTTCATTTCTTTGCAGATAGTGGTACGGATGCCCCATCTAAACTCGTTTTGGAACGCTATATTGGCCCAGACTTTGAAGTACCTACCTACTATTCAAACTATCAAGCCTACGACGCAGGCCATCCATTCAACAATCCAGAAAATTGGGAAACTGTGCCTTATCGTGCGGATAAAGACATTGCAGCTGGTGATGAAATCAACGTAACATTTAAAGCTGTCAAAGCCAAAGCCATGAGATGGCGTATGGAGCGTAAAGCTGACAAGAGCGGTGTTGCGATGATTGAGATGACCTTCCTTGCACCAAGTGAATTGCCTCAAGAAAGTACCCAATCGAAGATTCTTGTAGATGGAAAAGAGCTTCCTGATTTCGCTGAAGATCGTCAAGACTACCAAATCACCTATAAAGGTCAACGTCCAAAAGTCTCAGTCGAAGAAAGCAATCAAGTAGCTTCAACAGTTGTAGATAGCGGAGACGATAGCCTTCCAGTACTTGTTCGCTTTGTTTCAGAAAGTGGAAAACAAGTCAAGGAATACCGTATCCACTTGACTAAGGAAAAACCAGTTTCTGAGAAGACTGTTGCTGCTGTACAAGAGGAACTTCCAAAACTCGAATTTGTTGAAAAAAATTTGGCCTATAAGACAGTTGAGAAAAAGGATTCAACCCTGTATCTAGGTGAAACTCGTGTAGAACAAGAAGGAAAAGTTGGTAAGGAACGGATCTTCACAGCGGTTAATCCTAGTGGAAGTAAGGAAGAAAAACTCCGTGAAGTGGTAGAGACTCCGACAGACCGCATCGTCTTGGTCGGAACAAAACCAGGAACCTCTCTTCCGGAAGACGAAGTGAAGAACCTTGTCCTCGACAGACCCGAACTTATAGTCGAAGAAGAAACCATCGACTTCAAGGTTCAGGAGCGTAAGTCTGATAAGTTGTACCTAGGAGAAACTCGTGTCCTACAAGAAGGTCAAAAAGGTATTCGTCTTCACTTGATTGAAGTGGAAAATGGAAAACGTCAGCTTAAAGAAACTTACGATAAAGTCGCTGCTCAAGATCGTATAGTAGAAGTTGGCACTAAACCAGGAACTTCTCTTCCAGAAGATGAAGTGAAGAACCTAGTCCTTAACAGACCAGAACTTGTAATCGAAGAAGAAACAATTGATTTCAAGGTTCAGGAACAAAAGAATGATCAGCTTCCATTGGGTCAAACTCGTGTTCTCCAAGAAGGTCAAAAAGGTATCCGTGTTCACTTGATCGAAGTTGAAAATGGCAAGCGAACTGAAAAAGAAAGCTATGATAAAGTCATGGCTCAAGATCGCATTGTAGAAGTTGGTACGGCTAGTGAAACAACTAAACCAGTACCTCAAAAATCTACAAAACCACAAGTATCAGAAAAAGCAGATACAAAAGAAATTTCTTCAAATGAAGCTAGTCAGGTTCAAAAAGAACAGTTACCAAATACAGGAAGTGCAGAAAGTCAAGCAGCTCTAGCAGCAGGCCTAGCTCTTCTTGGCTTGAGTGCAGGTCTAGTGGCCACTAAAGGTAAAAAAGAAGATTAGAGGCACTAGCTAGAATATGAATCTAGTGGTGACTAAGAAAGACCAGGTTTTCCTGGTCTTTTTTATGACAGAAAAATCATTTAGTAATGTTGGCATAAACAATGCAATCCTAAAAGACGTATTTAAATAAGTGAAAATGCATTTTTAAAATAAAATGTGCAAAAAAAATACTGTTTATCGTATTGGTTTTTAACTGGTATATACTGGCTTGTCAACGAGTAAATTTAAAGGAAAAGGATCATTTCTTAATAGAGAGAAAAAATAAATTATTCTGTAAAAATTTGTTTGATAGTCCTAGCCTTTTTCTTCATAGTATGATAAAATGTGTATGTAATGTGGCTAATAATTTTCACTTGAAAAAGGAGAATGGTGATTAGTTGGGGACAATCATTTAGTTTACTATTACATTGTACATTTACAACTGAATATTATAAGAAAGGAAGATTAAATGAACAAGAAAATAAGATCTTGGATTCAGATTCTTATTCTTTGTTTGGGAGTTATTCTCCAATCGTTTGCCCCTCTTACGCAAGTACGTGCGGCAGAGTATAATGATGTTATCACTAGTGTTGGTGTTGAAAACAGATCTGGTGAAGCTTTAACGCAAGGGTTGGATATTTGGCAAGAATTCCGTCTTACTGCAGATTTTGTTTTGCCAGATAATACGGTGCATGAAGGTGATACAACAACACTTCAATTGCCATCAGAGATTACATTTTCAAACTCTTCAGACATTGAATTACGAGATGCTTCTAACAATCTTGTAGCTACTGGTCGTTTAGATGCAGATAGCAAAACAATTACTCTCACTTATACAAAATTTGTTGAGAATAATTCTGGCGTTAGGGGGAAATTCTTTGTCTATGTCCGAGTTGACCATGACGTTGTTTCAGAAGAAAAAGACGTTGATGTCAACGTTACAGTAGGCCATAGAGTTCTATTTGCAGGAAAGATCCGTTATAACGGCCCTCCAGGGAAATACGACTCTAAAATTGAAAAGAGTTCCTTCCAATTCAAGGATGACGAGAAAAATGTAATCCGTTATAACATTACTGTAAACCGCAATATGGCGAACTACAGTGATGTCACTATCAAAGATGCTTTCTCTTCTCCAAATATGACATTCCTACCAGATACTTTTCGTATTTATAAAGTAAACTGGAGCTGGAATAACGGAGACTGGAAATGGTCCGATGCTCAGGATATGACTGAAACCTTTAAAAACCAACTAGTGGTAAATGCGAATGGTGATGGTTTCACCCTTCCTTTAGGAGATACTAATGGTTTTGGTTATATGATCGAGTATCGAGCTAAAGCGAATTATGATCTAGTCGATGGTGAGGAAATCACGAACGTAGCCAACATGAGCTACAATGGAAGTGAGAATGAACAATCAACCAGCACACGTACCTACCAGATTGCAGGTGGTGTTGCGGAAGGATATGTTTTCACCATTAAAATTCATAAGGTAGACGAAGCAGGCCAACCTTTGCAAGGTGCAGTTTTTGAAGTAATTCGTGATCGTAACCAAGCCGTTGTTGGACGATTGACAACAGGTCCTGATGGTAACGCTAGTGTAGGTAGATTGCTACGAGATAACTATACGATTCGTGAAGTAACCGCTCCTTTTGGCTATGACAAACTAACTGAAGATATTAAAATTTCTCCAGATGAGTTTGGCTCAGACAAATCTGTAGAACGTCGAATTGAAAATAAGAAGACACCTCCAAAGACACCAACTGAGAAAGAGATTACTTTCAAAAAGGTGGATCCAAATGGGAAAGAAATCCCAGGTGCGGAACTTAAAATCTATAGCGGAGATACAGTCAATCTTGAAGAGGCACCTGTTGCAGACTGGACTACTGTAGCTGACGCTTCTAAAGTGATTAAGCTGGCACCAGGGACCTACACTCTAAGAGAGTTCGATGCTCCAGAGGGATATCAAATTGTAGGAGATATTACTTTTACTGTTAATGCTGACGGTTCTACCACTATTAAGAATAAGGGAGCTGATGACACTGTTCTTGCAGCTGGTCCAGTTCTGACTATTACCGATAAAGAGGATACTAGTCCAAAACCAATTACCTTCAGTAAGGTAAACCTTGGAGGGAATGAAATCGCTGGTGCACAGATTAAGATCTACAAGGGCGACAAGGCAGAAGGCACAGCCGTAGAAAGCTGGACATCTGAAGCTGGTAAGTCTAAAGATCTCAACTTGGCTCCAGGTACTTACACTTTCCATGAGGAAGCAGCCCCAACTGGTTACCTCAAAGTAACGGATATCACTTTCCAAGTTAAACCTAACGGTACTGTTGAAGTGACAAAAGTAGGTGAAAAAGATTCTAAAGGTGAAGACAATCGTGTTGTAGCCCAAAATTCAACTCTGACAGTTACTGATAAAGATGACGATGTAGCTCGTAAAATCACGTTCAGTAAAATTAGTCTTGGTGGGGTTGAAATCGCAGGAGCACAAATCAAGATCTTCAAAGGCGATAAGGCAGAAGGCACAGCTGTAGAAAGCTGGACTTCAGAAGCTGGTAAGTCTAAAGAATTGAGCTTGGCCCCAGGTACTTACACCTTCCATGAGGAAGCAGCCCCAACTGGTTACCTCAAAGTAACGGATATCACTTTTAAAGTTAACTATGACGGAACAGTTAAAGTGACGAATGTTGGTACCAAAGATGCTAAAGGTGAGGACAATACAGTTGTAACTGACGGTTCAACTATTAAAGTCACTGATAAAGATGACGATAGCCCACGTAAGATTACCTTCAGTAAGGTTAGCCTTGGTGGAGAAGAAATCGCAGGCGCTCAAATCAAGATCTACAAGGGCGACAAGGCAGAAGGCACAGCCGTAGAAAGCTGGACATCTGAAGCTGGTAAGTCTAAAGATCTCAACTTGGCACCAGGTACTTATACCTTCCATGAGGAAGCCGCTCCAACAGGCTACCTCAAAGTAACAGATATTACTTTCAAAGTGAAAACTGACGGAACAGTAGAAGTAACCAATGTCGGCGAGAAAGACTCTAAGGGTGAAGACAACAAGGTCGTAACCAACGGTTCAACTGTAACTGTAACTGATAAAGATGATGACCTTCCACGTAAGATTACCTTCAGTAAGGTTAGCCTTGGTGGTACGGAAATCGCAGGCGCTCAAATCAAGATCTACAAGGGCGACAAGGCAGAAGGCACAGCCGTAGAAAGCTGGACTTCAGAAGCTGGTAAGTCTAAAGATCTCAACTTGGCCCCAGGTACTTACACCTTCCATGAGGAAGCAGCTCCAACTGGTTACCTCAAAGTAACGGACATCACTTTCCAAGTCAAACATGACGGCACAGTGGAAGTGACAAACGTTGGTGAGAAAGACTCTAAGGGTGAAGACAACAAGGTCGTAACCAACGGTTCAACTGTAACTGTAACTGATAAAGATGATGACCTTCCACGTAAGATTACCTTCAGTAAAGTCAATCTTGGTGGAACAGAAATCGCAGGTGCAGAGATTAAGATCTACAAGGGCGATAAGGCAGAAGGTACAGCCGTAGAAAGCTGGACTTCAGAAGCTGGTAAATCTAAAGATCTCAACTTGGCCCCAGGTACTTACACCTTCCATGAGGAAGCAGCTCCAACTGGTTACCTCAAAGTAACGGACATCACTTTCCAAGTCAAACATGATGGCACAGTGGAAGTGACAAACGTTGGTGAAAAAGACTCTAAAGGTGAAGAAAACAAAGTCGTAACCAACGGCTCAACAGTAACTGTAACGGATAAAGACGATGACCTTCCACGTAAGATTACCTTTAGCAAGGTTAGCCTTGGTGGAACAGAAATCGCAGGAGCTCAAATCAAGATCTACAAGGGCGATAAGGCAGAAGGCACAGCCGTAGAAAGCTGGACTTCAGAAGCTGGTAAGTCTAAAGATCTCAACTTGGCGCCTGGCACTTACACCTTCCATGAGGAAGCAGCTCCAACTGGTTACCTCAAAGTAACGGACATCACTTTCCAAGTCAAACATGATGGCACAGTGGAAGTGACAAATGTTGGAGAAAAAGACTCTAAAGGTGAAGAAAACAAAGTCGTAACCAATGGTTCTAAAGTAACTGTAACCGATAAAGATGATGACCTACCACGTAAGATTACCTTCAGCAAGGTTAGCCTTGGTGGAACAGAAATCGCAGGCGCTCAAATCAAGATCTACAAAGGCGATAAGGCAGAAGGCACAGCTGTAGAAAGCTGGACTTCAGAAGCTGGTAAGTCTAAAGATCTCAACTTGGCTCCAGGTACTTACACCTTCCATGAGGAAGCCGCTCCAACAGGCTACCTCAAAGTAACCGATATCACTTTCCAAGTCAAACATGATGGCACAGTGGAAGTGACAAACGTTGGTGAGAAAGACTCTAAGGGTGAAGAAAACAAAGTTGCCACAAACGGTTCAACTGTAACTGTAACCGATAAAGACGATGACCTTCCACGTAAGATTACCTTTAGCAAGGTTAGCCTTGGTGGAACAGAAATCGCAGGCGCTCAAATCAAGATTTACAAGGGCGATAAAGCAGAAGGCACAGCCGTAGAAAGCTGGACTTCAGAAGCTGGTAAGTCTAAAGACTTGAATTTGGCTCCAGGTACTTACACCTTCCATGAGGAAGCAGCCCCAACTGGATACCTCAAAGTAACGGACATCACTTTCCAAGTCAAACATGATGGCACAGTGGAAGTGACAAATGTTGGTACTAAGGATGCTAAAGGCGAGGACAATACAGTCGTAACCAATGGTTCTAAAGTAACTGTAACCGATAAAGATGATGACCTTCCACGTAAGATTACCTTCAGCAAGGTTAGCCTTGGTGGAACAGAAATCGCAGGCGCTCAAATCAAGATCTACAAAGGCGATAAGGCAGAAGGCACAGCTGTAGAAAGCTGGACTTCAGAAGCTGGTAAGTCTAAAGATCTCAACTTGGCTCCAGGTACTTACACCTTCCATGAGGAAGCCGCTCCAACAGGCTACCTCAAAGTAACCGATATCACTTTCCAAGTCAAACATGATGGCACAGTGGAAGTGACCAACGTTGGTGAGAAAGACTCTAAGGGTGAAGAAAACAAAGTTGCCACAAACGGTTCAACTGTAACTGTAACCGATAAAGACGATGACCTTCCACGTAAGATTACCTTCAGCAAGGTTAGCCTTGGTGGAACAGAAATCGCAGGCGCTCAAATCAAGATCTACAAGGGCGATAAGGCAGAAGGCACAGCCGTAGAAAGCTGGACATCTGAAGCTGGTAAGTCTAAAGATCTCAACTTGGCTCCAGGCACTTACACCTTCCATGAGGAAGCAGCCCCAACAGGCTACCTCAAAGTAACCGATATCACTTTCCAAGTCAAAACTGACGGCACAGTGGAAGTGACCAATGTTGGAGAAAAAGACTCTAAGGGTGAAGACAACAAGGTCGTAACCAACGGCTCAACTGTTACAGTAACGGATAAAGACGATGATAGTCCAAAAGCCATTACTTTCAGTAAAGTTAACCTTGGTGGTACAGAAATTGCAGGCGCTCAAATCAAGATTTACAAGGGCGACAAGGCAGAAGGCACAGCCGTAGAAAGCTGGACATCTGAAGCTGGTAAGTCTAAAGATCTCAACTTGGCTCCAGGCACTTACACCTTCCATGAGGAAGCCGCTCCAACCGGTTACCTCAAAGTAACAGATATTACTTTCAAAGTGAAAACTGACGGAACAGTAGAAGTAACCAATGTCGGAGAGAAAGACTCTAAGGGTGAAGACAACAAGGTCGTAACCAACGGCTCAACTGTAACTGTAACCGATAAAGACGATGACCTTCCACGTAAGATCACCTTCAGTAAGGTAAACCTAGCAGGTGAAGAAATCGCGGGAGCTAAAATCCAAATTTTCCGTGGAGAAAAAGTTGCAGGTAATCCTGTGGCTGAATGGACTTCAAAAGCCAAACAATCACATGTATTTGATTTGACTCCGGGAGTATATACTTTCCATGAAGAGGCCGCTCCAACTGGATACTTAGCAGTAACAGATATTACATTCCAAGTTAACTACGACGGAACTGTAACAGTGGTAAATGCTAGTGGAAATCAGGTTGAGTTTAAGGATGGTAAGTTAGTAGTAACGGACCAAACTGAACCAGAAAATCCTAACCTACCAAACACTGGAAGTGAATCTGGACAAGCTGCATTAGCAGCAGGTTTAGCTCTTCTAGCTTTAGGTGCAGGTCTTGTAGCAACTAAACGAAGAAAAGAAGACTAATCTCATTTAGTAGCCAATAAGTACAGTAAAGAAAGATCAGGGATAACCTCCTGGTCTTTTTTCTATGATTCAGAATAATGAAATATGCTAAATTAAACTATTTACCAGTATGGTGTATGACTATTGCTAAATCTCTTCTGATTTTTACTTATATAAAATAGTTTGGATAATTATTAAGGTGTATCAAACTTATAAATAAATGGAACGTTTTGTGCATTGTTCCTTTCTGTTTGTTTAAAAGAGAAGTTGTTCGTAAGTGTTCACTATACTTAAAGAAACTTCAGTCTGATGAAAGAATTAATTTTTATGGCAGTAATTTTACACTGTGTCAATATTTTCAAAAGGCAATAACCTCATAATATTACAAAAAAAGTTAATTTTGTTTTATAATGAAATTAAAGGAGGTTTCTATATTAAAAATAGAACAAATATGATAAATATTGCACTCACATATAGTTATGAAACATGTTAATATGATGTAACTTATTCAATAACCCTCATGGATTTCAACGAATTCGAAAGGAGATGAGTGTTGAGATTTTATAATCATAGTTTGTCGTTTTAATGTTTTCGGTAATTTAGAAAGGAAGATTATGAAGAACAAGAAATTTTGGTTACCCATCCTAACTTCTCTGGCCTGTTTGCTAGGGATAATCTTTGCTCCAAATTCAGTTCAAGCAAAGGAACTGAAGAACGTTATCAGTAATATTGGAATTTGGGAGGTTGATAATGGTAAGTTTATAAAACCAGATGCGAATGGTGTTTATACACTTTCTCCTGAACATCATAACTACTCAAATTATAAATTCACTGTTGATTACGATTTGAGCGCCTATGATGGTAAATTAGAGGACGGTGATACCTTTACCTTTACTGTTCCGAGCCCTTTAACTGTTAGAAATGAAACTTTTGATTTAAAAGATAAGGAAACAGATCTCGTTATCGGAGAAACTCAAATTGTATCAAACGGGGATAATAATGGTGGTAAGGCGACTATTACATTAAAAAATCTGAAAACCTATCTTGAGAAAAAAGGTGGCTATCAAGTCCAAAACGTTAAAGGAAATTTCTTTGTTGGTTTTAGTTCTAAAAATGAATTAAGCAATGAAACGCTCCGTTTTGATAAGACGGAAACTATAAATGAAATTACCCATCAAATTAAGGTCAAAAAAGGGGAAGCCTCTGATTATTCTGAAGGAATTGGACGTGCTAATTTCAGTAAGTATCATGGTCTGATTTACAAAGAGGATTGGACATCTAGTGCTCTAAATAAGAGTGGACAATATTTACACAGTTGGTATGTTCGAGCTAATCCTAAACAAGCTGCCTATAACAAAATTGAAATTCATGACTGGGTTGACCCAAATGCCTCACCGATGCAGATGATTCCTGAAACATTTAAAGTTACGGCAGGTTGGTACGATAAATCTTATTACTTTAAAGATGAGGTGGTTTTAGAAGCTGGTAAGGATTACCAAGTAAAATGGAATGATTCTTACACAGAATTTACTTTAACAATTAACAATGCATCTTCAATTCTTGCGAAGAACGGGAAACCAGCAGCATTTCGAATTAATTATAAAACAAGTGCTCCAGCTGATGGCACGCAAGTCCAAAACAATGCTGAAATGAAGGGTGATGACCAGATTCTTACATATGACGACTATAGTAATAAGACAGTCGTTAAGCAAATCGGAAACTCAGTAGTTGCTTCAGGCGGTACAATTCAGTTAGAAACTGGTTACCGTATCATTCTTTACAAGGTCGACGAGCTGACTCATGACCGTCTAAAAGGAGCAAAATTCAAGATTACTCCTCCGGCAGGAGCTACGGCTAAAGAGGAAATTGTAACGACAAATGATGACGGAATTGCTGAGTCATCTATTTACTCAGAAAGTGATATCAAGAAAGGGAACTTTACGGTAACCGAGATTGAGGCTCCTGAGGGATATGAGTTGAATCCTACTCCATTTGAGATGACTGTTGGACAAGATGGAGCTATCAAAACAGTTACAAATAAACGTAGCAAAGCTAAAGCTAAGATTAAAGCTAATAAAAAACTTACAGGACGTGAGTTGAAGGCTGAAGAGTTTGAATTCACTTTAACAGACCAAGATGGTAAGGTGAAAGAAACTGTGAAGAATGACAAAGACGGAAACATTGCTTTCTCAGAATTGGAATTCGACAAAGCAGGGACTTATACCTTTAAAATTGCTGAAAAAGCTGGCAGTGATACAGGCATCAAGTACGACACTAAAACTGTTACGGCTACAGTTACTGTAACGGACAAGGGTAAAGGTGCACTTGAAGCAACTGTTTCTTACGATGATGAAAAAGCTTTCGAAAACGCTTATACTCCAGCAAAAACGGAAGTTTCTGTGAAGAAAAAATGGGATGATAAGAACAACCAAGATGGTAAACGTCCATCTTCTATCACAGTTAAATTGCTTGCAGATGGCCAAGATACTGGAAAAACACTTGAATTGACTGAAGCAAATGGTTGGGCTGGAAGCTTCAAAGACCTTGATGCTGATAAAGGCGGCACACCTATCCAGTACACTGTAGTAGAAGTAACTGTTCCTAGTTACACTTCAGAAGTTACTGGTGACGCTGCATCAGGATTCACTATCACAAATAGCTATTCACCAGAAACAGTTGATGTAAAAGCAACTAAGAACTGGGAAGATGCCAACAACCAAGACGGCAAACGTCCGACTAAGATTACAATCAATCTTTTAGCAGACGGTGAGAAAGTAGCATCGAAAGAAATTCAGGCTGCTGCAGACGGAACATGGACTGCTACATTCGAAAAATTAGCAAAATATAAAGCTGGTAAAGAAATCAAATACACTGTAACAGAAGAAGCCGTAGCAGAATACGAAGCTACTATTACAGACTTTACCATCACAAACAAATATGCTCCTAAAGAAATTGACTACAAGGTAACAAAAGTATGGAACGATGCCAACAACCAAGACGGTAAACGTCCTGAGTCCGTAACGGTTCAACTTTACAAAAAAGTAGGAGTTGCAGATCCAGTAGCCGTTGAAGGTAAGAAATTGACCTTAACAGCTAAGGATAAGACAGACGATAACACTTGGGTAGCATCCTTCACCAATCTTCCACAATACGAAGCTGGAAAAGAAATCACCTATTCTATCAAGGAAGTGGATGTACCAGCTGGTTACGAAGCCTCTGTGACTGGTCAAGTAGTGACAAACACTCACAATCCAGATACAGTCATCCTTTCAGGAACTAAGGTGTGGAAAGATAACAACAACCAAGACGGTAAACGTACAACATCTGTGAAAGTTCAAATTCTTAACGGCGACAAGGTTGTTCAAGAAATTGAAGTTTCAGAAAAAACTGGCTGGAAGTTCGAATCTAAAAAACTTCCTAAGTATAAGAATGGTAAAGAAATCAAGTATACTGTCAAAGAAACTGCTATGACAGAATACAAAGCAACCATCACTACAGATAAGGATGGCAAGTACACCATTACCAATGAATATACACCAGAAAAAATTGCTGTAAGTGGACAAAAGACCTGGATTGATAATAACGACCAAGATCGTATCCGTCCAGCATCTATCACTGTCGCTCTTCTTGCCAATGGTAAAGAAACTGGCAAGATAGCAATCGCAACAGCTGAAACAGGTTGGAAGTATGAATTCACTGAACTGGATCGTTACCAAAATGGTAAAGCAATCGAGTACACAGTCAAAGAAGTTGGTGTTCCTACAGGTTACACAGCTACTGAAACTGGTATGAATGTGACCAACACCCACACACCAGAGAAAACATCTGTAAAAGGTAAGAAGATCTGGAAAGATGAAGATAACAAAGATGGCATCCGTCCAGCATCTATCACCGTAAAACTTCTTGCAGATGGTAAGGAAACTGGTCAGACAGCTATAGTGTCAGAAACAAGTGGCTGGACTTATGAGTTTACAGGTCTTGATCGTTATCAAGAAGGTAAGGAGATTGCCTACACTGTTGAAGAAGTGAATGTTCCAGATGGTTATACAGCTTCAGTAGAAGGTTACAACATTACAAATACGCACACTCCTGAAAAACCAACACCTGGCAAACCAAATGAACCAGGTAAGCCTAAAAAAGGTGGGGAATTGCCTAATACAGGAAGCGAGTCTAACCAAGTGGCTCTAGTAGCTGGAATCGCCCTTCTTGGATTGGGAACAGGATTCTTGGCAAGACGCAAAAAAGAAGATTAAGTTTTTTAAACGGTATCTTTCACGAAATTTTGCAACACAGTTTAAAAGTGGAAACAAGTGTCAATGGAAATTGGCACTTTTTTTTTGTAACTGACCCTGGTTCTACTACCGGATACAAGTGGATAGTTGCCACTTACTGAAAAGCTATTGTTTTCGCTACGAAATCCTCTATAATAAGTGACAAATAAAAAAGGAGATGTTGCATATGATTGAAACAAGATTACAAGATAAATTGAAGTCAGGTTTAGAGGTAGAAAATTTTCAAAAAGAAGGGGCTATCTATCTGTCTCTTAATCCAGATTATCTATCTGGAGATAATGCTAAATACATGACCATGTATAACCGTATGGCTCGCTGGTACGATATGAGTGAGAAATGGATAGGACCACTTCTCCACGGCAAGGCGATTGATAAGTTGAGAAGGGATCTGATGGAGGAAATAGAATGGAAAGATAATTTATCTGTTCTTTATGTCTCTATAGGGACTGGTCAAGACCTCCGTTATATTCCTGAGACAATTGACCTGAAAAGTTTAGACTTTGTAGGGGTAGATATTTCTATCAGTATGCTAAAAAAATGCCAGAGATCTTGCGCTAAAAAGACCAATTTGCAACTTTTCCATGCTTGCGCGGAGGAACTACCCTTTGCGGATAATAGTTTTGACATTGTCTACCATATTGGCGGAATCAATTTTTTCAATGATAAGGCCAAGGCTATGCAGGAAATGCTACGAGTGGCGAAGCCAGGAACCAAAATTTTAATCGCAGATGAGACGGCTGACTATGTGGATCAGCAATATAAGAAAAATCATTTTAGTAAGGATTATTTTAAAGACGCTACTGTTGATTTGAGTGAAATTGAGAATGCTGTTCCAAGTGAAGTTAAGGAAAAGGAAATGAAACTTCTTTGGGATGGTAAATTCTACGCCTTAACATTTAGGAAATAAAAAAAGTATCTTGGTAGAGCTTAGAAAGTAAGTATGAAGATAAAAACATTCCCTTAGACAGCTGTCTGAGGGAATGTTTTTTTATGGGAGCATCATCAATTCGACAATCATAGCTATATAGATGATTAAGGTAAGGAGAAAACCGGCTCTCCAGAAGAATTTGATGAATTTAGGGTAATAAAAACTTCGTTTTTTGACAAGGAAAAAGATTACAAGGAGGATTGCTAGGAGAGAAAGTGCGACACCAAGTCGCGGTAGAAAGTTGTGGGTAAAGGCTTTAGCAGTAATCAGATAGTACTCAAATATCAACAGTGGAAAAGCTAGATCCGCGAAATTAAATCCTATTTTCCTAAGTCCGAAAAGCTTGGTGACAATAAAGCAAACCACCAAGGTTAATATCAATAATAAAATAGATGCTATTTTCATTAAAATCATACCCATATTGTATCATAAAAAAACGCTAAAGGAAATGAGAAACAAGGGAATTTGTAGGAAAGTCAGGCTTTTGAGATTGTAGGTGTTTTTTGTTATAATGAAAGTTATGAAATCTTATAATACCTTGAATGATTATTATCGAAAACTTTTTGGAGAAAAGACTTTCAAAGTTCCTATTGATGCGGGATTTGACTGTCCCAATCGGGATGGAACTGTAGCTCACGGTGGTTGTACTTTTTGTACGGTTTCAGGTTCTGGAGATGCCATCGTGGCACCGGATGCCCCTATCCGTGAGCAATTTTATAAGGAAATTGACTTTATGCACCGCAAGTGGCCAGAAGTTAAAAAGTATCTGGTTTATTTCCAAAACTTTACTAACACCCATGAAAAGGTGGAAGTGATTCGGGAGCGATATGAGCAGGCTATCAACGAGCCAGGTGTAGTGGGAATCAATATCGGAACACGGCCAGACTGTTTACCCGATGAAACTATCGAATATTTGGCTGAGTTATCGGAACGCATGCATGTGACGGTAGAATTGGGCTTACAGACAACCTTTGAAGCAACCTCTGACCTGATTAACCGTGCCCATTCTTATGAATTGTATGTGGAAACAGTAAAACGCTTGAGGAAATATCCCAAGATTGAGATTGTTTCCCATTTGATCAATGGTTTGCCCGGTGAGACTCATGAGATGATGATTGAAAATGTACGCCGTTGTGTCACGGACAATGATATTCAAGGAATTAAACTGCACTTGCTTCACCTCATGACCAATACACGGATGCAGCGAGATTACCACGAAGGACGCTTGCAACTGATGAGTCAGGATGAGTATGTCAAGGTCATTTGTGACCAACTAGAAATCATTCCCAAGCATATCGTCATCCATCGAATTACAGGAGATGCACCGAGAGATATGCTGATAGGTCCCATGTGGAGCCTCAATAAATGGGAAGTGCTAAATGCTATTGAAACTGAGATGCGCCGTCGTGGAAGTGTGCAAGGATGCAAGGCTGTAAAACAGGAGTTTAAAAATGAAAAGACCACTTGAGATGGCGCATGATTTTTTGGCGGAAGTTGTGACAAAAGAGGATATTGTAGTGGATGCGACCATGGGCAATGGTCATGATACGCTATTTTTAGCCAAGTTAGCCAAGCAAGTCTATGCCTTTGATATCCAGGAGCAGGCTTTGGAGAAAACCCAAGAGCGTTTGGATCAGGCTGGAATGAAAAATGCCCAGTTAATCTTGAAAGGGCATGAGACACTAGAACAGTTTGTGACAGAAGCTAAGGCAGGGATTTTTAATCTGGGTTATCTGCCTTCTGCTGACAAATCCGTTATCACTCAACCTCAGACTACTATCGAAGCATTAGAAAAGCTGTGTCATTTGCTTGTCAAGGGGGGACGGATTGCGATCATGATCTACTATGGTCATGAAGGAGGAGATACTGAGAGGGATGCTGTATTGGAGTTTGTTAGCCAGTTGAACCAACAAGAGTATACAGCTGCCATTTATCGGACTCTCAATCAAGTTAACAATCCACCGTTTTTAGTTATGATTGAAAAATTAGAAAGGTATAGACATGGATAAACAATACCTTCGTGAGAAGCTTGAGTCAATGCGCCAAAATTTTGTCGAGTCAACGCATCACGAGCGAGCAGTCGGAGTGCTCGACGAAGCACATATGAGCAAGAAAATGCTTAAAATCAAGAAAAAATTAGTGGCTCTTGAAATGGAACGATGCCAGAAAAAAATTGAGCACAAAGACTGTTCTAAGATTGATCAGAAAATCCAAGAGCAAAAGGAGATTTTTGAATCTTGTTGTAAAAAAGATTAAGGAGGAATTGTGTGGAATTACTCATTTACTTGATTCTATTTTTATTTGTCTTAATCATTTCAACCACGACCAATAAACTTCTCCCTTTTTTGCCCCTTCCTCTTGTACAAATCCTTTTGGGGATTGGGATTGGTTTATTTGTTCCCGATGCGGACTTTCATCTCAATACAGAGCTGTTTCTGGCCATGGTTATTGGTCCCTTACTTTTCCGGGAGGCAGAAGAAGCTGATATTACGTCCATTTTGAAGCACTGGCGGATTGTTGTCTTTCTGATTTTTCCTGTGATTTTTATCTCGACCTTAAGTTTAGGGGGCATGGCTCACTTCCTTTGGATGACTCTTCCTTTGGCTGCCTGTTTAGCAGTTGGAGCGGCACTTGGGCCAACAGATTTGGTTGCCTTCGCATCTCTTTCTGAACGTTTTCGTTTTCCTAAACGGGTTTCTAATATTCTAAAAGGGGAAGGGCTCTTAAATGACGCTTCTGGTTTGGTTGCCTTTCAGATGGCTCTGGCCGCTTGGACAACAGGAACTTTTTCTTTCAGCCAAGCTGGAACTTCCCTAGCACTTTCTATCCTTGGTGGTTTTGTAGTCGGTTTTGTGACGGCTATGGTCAATCGTTTCTTGCATAGTTTTTTGCTGAGTGTACGAGCGATAGATATAGCCAGTGAACTATTGCTAGAGCTAAGTTTGCCACTCATGACCTTTTTTATCGCAGAAGAGTTTCATGTTTCAGGGATTATCGCAGTAGTGGTTGCAGGTATTTTGAAGGCCAGTCGATTCAAAAAGATTACGCTCCTTGAGGCTCAGGTAGACACCGTGACGGAGACCGTCTGGCACACCGTGACCTTTATGCTAAATGGATCAGTCTTTGTTCTCTTGGGAATGGAATTAGAATTGATTGCAGAGCCGATTTTGTCTAATTCTCTCTACAATCCCCTTCTTTTACTGATTTCAGTTGTCGTGCTGACATTCTTACTCTTTGCGATCCGCTTTGTCATGATTGCTGGTTTTTACTTTGTGAGGACGCGTCGACTTAAGAAAAAAATTCATAAGTACATGAAAGATATGCTTCTTTTGACCTTCTCTGGTGTCAAAGGGACAGTATCTATCGCGACCATTCTCCTCATACCAAGTCATTTGGAGCAGGAATACCCTCTCTTACTCTTCCTTGTAGCAAGCGTTACACTGTTGAGCTTTCTAACAGGTTTATTGGTTCTCCCTCACTTATCTGAGGAACAAGAGGAAAGCAAGGATCATTTGATGCATATTGCGATTTTGAATGATGTAGCTGCAGAATTAGAAAAAGAGCTGGACCATCACAAGAACAAACTTCCTCTTTATGCAGCTATTGATAACTATCATGGTCGGATTGAAAACCTCATCCTTAGTCTGGAAAATAAGAGAGTCCAAGAGGACTGGGAGTCCCTCAAGCTTCTTATCTTGAGTATTGAGAGTGACGGTTTGGAGCAAGCCTACGAAGAAAATAGAATCAGTGAGCGTGGCTATCGAGTTTACCAACGTTACCTAAAAAACATGGAGCAGAGTATCAATCGGAATTTCGCTTCTAGAGTGACTTATTACTTCCTAGTTTCCTTACGGATACTGCGCTTTCTACTCCATGAAATGTTTACCTTTGGCAAAACTTTTCGTAGTTGGATGAACGAAGAATCTCGTAAACTACTAGCAGTTGACTATGATCAGATTTCAGAGTTGTATTTGGAAAATACAGAGCTGATTATCGAGAGTTTGGAAAACCTCAAAGGGGTTTACAAGAGTTCTCTGATTAGCTTTATGCAAGAGTCTCGTCTACGCGAGACGGCCATTATCGGAAGTGGTGCCTTTGTTGAGCGGGTTATCAATCGCATCAAGCCAAACAATATCGATGAAATGCTACGAGGCTACTATCTCGAACGTAAGGCAATCTTTGAATACGAAGAAGCTAAACTGATAACAGCCAAGTATGCCAAAAAACTACGACAAAATGTGAATAATTTAGAAAATTATTCTCTGAAAGAGGCTGCAAATACCTTGCCTTATGATATGCTAGATTTAATCAGAAGAACTTAGATGATGAAGAAAATGACGGAGGATGGAACATGAAAAAGTGGTGGAAAGAGCTGATGGACAGGCCCTTATTGAAAGCTTTTTTGCATTATTATCAAGCATCTGATAGTGAGTTGACCAGTGTTGCGGTTGCCTACTATTGGTTGATTTCAATCTTTCCTTTGCTAATGATAATGGTCAATATTTTGCCTTATTTTCAGATTCCAGTCTCAAATTTCTTACTGACAATCAAGGAATTTTTGCCCGATACGGTGTATGATGTGGTTGCCAAGATTGTCCGAGAAGTTCTGACTCAACCATCAACTGGTTTGCTGAGTTTTGCCGTTTTATCTGCCCTCTGGACCTTTTCGAAATCAATGGATTTCCTCCAAAAAGCTTTTAACAAAGCCTATGGAGTGACCAAGAGTCGAGGAATTATCTCCCATCAGTTGATGAGTCTACTTGTTAGTTTTGGCCTGCAGATTCTTTTTGCCTTGGCCTTGTTTTTGAGTATGTTTGGTCGTATGTTGCTCAACCTCCTCAAAACTTACTGGCAATCAGACAGTCCGCTATTTTCCTACCTGCAAGATTTTACAGGCCCTCTGGTCTATGCCTTGATCTTTGCCATTCTAGTCATGATTTATTACTTCCTTCCAAAAGTAAAAGCACCACGAATCCGCTATGTTTTACCAGGAAGTGTCTTTGTCTTGCTAACTCTTATCTTTTTATTGAATATCTTTTCTGTTTATTTTAATAACTATGTCAATCACCTAGTCGATGTCCGCTTTTTCAGTTCCATCATCGTGGTAGTCATGATGTTCTGGTTTATTCTCATTGCAAAGATTTTGATTATCGGAGCAGTTATCAATGCCAGTGTTCAGAGCTTGAAAGATCCAACCTTTAAAATAAACTAACTAATAAAGTTATCCATTACAAAACGCATAGGATCAAATCTGATCCTATGCGTTTTTTGCTTATGAAAATTAATAGATAAACATGGCATCACCGAAACTGAAGAAACGGTAGCGTTCTTGAATAGCGTGCTGGTATGCATCTAAGACTAATTCACGGCCTGCAAAGGCAGAAACCAACATGACGAGAGTTGATTTTGGCAGATGGAAGTTGGTTGAAAAGGCATCCACAACCTTCCATTCGTAACCAGGTTTGATAAAGATATTGGTCCAACCAGAATCAGCCTGGATTTGCCCATCAAACTTGGAACCAATAGTCTCTAACGTGCGGATGGAAGTGGTTCCAACAGCGATGATACGGCCTCCATCTTCCTTAACAGAGCGAAGGGTGGCAGCTGCTTCCTCAGAAAGTTGGTAGAATTCGGAGTGCATTTCGTGTTCGTCCAGATTGTCCACAGAAACAGGTCTAAAAGTTCCTAAACCAACGTGGAGAGTCAAATAAACCAAATGGACACCCTTGGCCTGGATTTCTGCTAGCAGTTCTTTGGTGAAGTGGAGGCCAGCAGTTGGTGCAGCAGCAGAGCCACTTTCTTTAGCGTAGACCGTTTGATAGCGTTCACGGTCATCCAATTTTTCGTGGATGTAGGGCGGTAGTGGCATTTCACCTAGACTTTCCAAGACTTCTAGAAAAATTCCTTGGTATTCAAAGCGGACAATGCGGCCCCCGTGGGTCAATTCTTCCGTAACGACAGCGCTGAGGCGACCATCACCAAAGTTGACACGAGTCCCGACCTTGAGGCGTTTGGCAGGTTTGGCGAGAACCTCCCACTCATCTCCACTGGTATTTTTGAGTAGGAGAAGCTCCACATGGCCTCCAGTTTCTTCCTTTTGACCATAGAGGCGGGCAGGGAGAACACGAGTGTCATTCATAACGAGTGCATCTCCAGGTTCCAGTATATCAATAATAGAGTGGAAGTGTTTATCCTGCATTTCTCCCGTTTCACGATTAACGATAAGGAGTTTAGACGCATCACGTTTTTCAAGTGGCGTTTGGGCAATCAATTCCTCAGGCAAGTGGAAATCAAAATCAGCAGTATTCATTTTTTCATCATTCTTTCTAAGTTCTAATCCTATCCATTATAACACGTTTCAAGTTTGGACGCTCTTTTTTAGAAATTAAATCGTTTTCACTTGACAAAAATTGGTCTATACCATATAATGAATATAGAAATATGGAGGATATAAAATGAAAGTTATTAAAGTTGAAAATCAAGTCGAAGGTGGAAAAGTAGCTTTTGAGATTTTGAAGGAAAAATTGGCCAATGGCGCTCAAACATTAGGACTTGCGACAGGAAGCAGCCCGCTTGAGTTTTACAAGGAAATCGTTGAGAGTGACCTTGATTTTTCAAATCTAACCAGTGTGAACCTTGATGAGTATGTAGGGCTTGATGGGGACAATCCACAGTCTTACCGTTACTTCATGCAAGAAAACTTGTTTAACCAAAAACCATTTAAAGAAAGCTTCTTGCCTCGTGGGGTTAAGGACAATGCTGAAGCTGAAGTTGAACGCTACAACCAAATTTTGGCTGACCATCCTGTTGATTTACAAATCTTGGGAATTGGTCGCAATGGACATATCGGATTTAATGAGCCAGGAACTGCCTTTGATAGCCAGACACATCTTGTAGACCTAGACCAGTCTACAATCGAAGCCAATGCTCGCTTCTTTGACAAGATTGAAGACGTTCCAACTCAAGCCATTTCAATGGGAATTAAAAACATCTTGGATGCCAAGTCAATTATTCTCTTTGCTTACGGTGAGTCGAAAGCAGAAGCCATTGCTGGCACAGTATCAGGCCCAGTGACTGAGAACCTCCCAGCAAGTAGCCTACAAATCCACCCTGACGTGACGATTATTGCAGATGCTGAAGCGCTAAGCTTACTTGAAAAATAAATTCGCGACCACTTGCTCTTTGGAGTGAGTGGTTTTAGACATATAAAACTTCAACTTAACTTTAGGAGGATAACATGAATAAAGAAGATTTTCTAAAAATAAAAGATGCATATAAGAGCGCTAGGCTAGAAGAGAAAAATAGAATAAAAGACTTTCTTTTAAGCAAGAGAGATAGTGATGGAAACTTAATTTTTTTAAAGGAGAAAGATGGTACTAATACATTTGTAAGGGCAGGTCGAGGATATGGAAAAAAAGATTACTCATCAGGTAGGACTTTATCAAGACCGTATGATTTATCAAATCACATGTATATTGATTTGTCTTATAAAGGAAATATAATCTTAATCTCTTTACAGTCTTTTGATATTGATCCAAATAGTCATAATATTCATGTCTTATATGATCGGATAGGTATTATGTTTGAAAAAGACGGCATAATTTTGTTACCAGATAATAAATCAAAAGTCAGTGATGCTTTTCTTAAAATGGAAACAACAAACTGGGAATTGCCTTTATCTGAAGCAGAGATGGAGGAGATGGTGGACTATATTATTAGTCATTATGAAAAATAAAAAACTTAGTTTTCCCTTGACAAATATTCATTTTGCATGTAAAATAGAATAGATCTTGAACTTGAAGGGAGTGAAAAAAATGTCTAAAACAGTAGTACGTAAGAATGAATCTCTTGACGATGCACTTCGTCGTTTCAAACGTGCGGTTACTAAAGCTGGTACTCTTCAAGAAACACGCAAACGTGAATTCTATGAAAAACCTTCTGTAAAACGTAAACGTAAATCAGAAGCAGCTCGTAAACGTAAAAAATTCTAATTTGAAATGAAAGGCTAGACTTGTCTAGTCTTTTTTTGCATAGTGTTTAGAGGAATAAATTGTTATGAGAGAGTATATAAAAGAATATAAAAAAATGCGAGACAATCACTTAGAAGATTGGGGTTATTGTGCTGATCCGATAGATTGGAAGGATTTTGAAGAGTCAAACAAAAGAATTTTTGAAAAGTATTTGACCGATTCAAAAGTATTGTCTGACAAGGTTTTAAGGGTAAAATTGTACAGTAGCTTATTGCTAGATGATATTCAATATTTTGCCTATTATGCTGCGTTTTTAGATGGGGATTATAAGCAGTTAAACAACGCTCTATGGCAAACAGGAAGAACCGAGCTGCTGAGAGGCGGTTTGTTGGCAAGTGGAACCATTTACACAGATGGAATTTTGAAAGGCTTGTTTACCTCTTTTGCTTGTAACGATTTTTCAGTCATTCCATTTTTCGTCCCTAAAGATTTACCCTTGTTGAAAGGAACCTATTACCCAGAAAATGTGATGAATCTTTTATACGCTCTTTATTATCAAGATGAAGAAAGATTATCCGAGTCTCTCTTGCGTGCACAACAGTTTTTAGAGAAGAAAAAACGAACTGGTATGGAAGAATTTTCTGTTCGGTATTTTATAAGTTTGGCAAGAAAAGATGCAGTTGCATTAAGTGAGTGCTTACAAAACTTATGCCAAGCTTATCAGAGACGAGGTTACCCCTATGAAAAGATTAATAAGTGCTTTGCGGATGAGATTCATGGTCTATATCGATTGGTACGATTGTTTGACCATTCCTTGTTCGAAGAAGTCAGTATGCCATCTCATAAGACTTTTTTGAAGGAGTTTGAAGAATGGCAAGTCCAAAATCAGTTTTCAAAAGGTCAACAGTTCTATACCTATCCTCAAGATATGGCTGATGCAAACAGAATGTTAACAAAAGGTCTTCCAAGGATTTACTTAGAAAAATCTGGAAGGGACTTGGTGATAGACGTTGACCGATTTGCAGTAGATTTGTCTCGGTTGATTTAAAAGAGTACGAAAAGACTTCCTAGTCAAATCTTTTTCCAAGCAACATCAAATAAATACTGTAAATCCTGCAAAAAAAGGAAACTTCCACCTACAATCTGATATAATAGTAGGGAGAACTCGATTGAAGGAGGAAATTATGTCGGTTTTAGTAAGAGATGTCATTGAAAAACTCAGACTAGATATTGTCTATGGTGAAGGCGAATTACTTGAAAAAGAAATCAATACTGCGGACATTATGAGACCTGGTCTTGAAATGACGGGCTATTTTGATTACTATACACCAGAACGGATTCAGCTGTTAGGGATGAAGGAGTGGTCCTATTTAGTTGCCATGCCTGCCCAGAACCGTTATCAAGTTTTGAAGAAAATGTTTCTACCTGAAACACCTGCGGTTATCGTGGCTCGTGGTCTGGTAGTGCCAGAGGAAATGTTGAGGGCTGCTAGGGAATGCAAGATTGCGATTTTAACCAGTCGAACTGCAACCAGTCGTTTATCTGGAGAACTTTCTAGCTACCTTGATTCCCGTTTGGCTAAACGTACTAGCGTGCATGGTGTCTTGATGGATATCTATGGCATGGGTGTCTTGATCCAAGGGGATAGTGGTATCGGTAAGAGCGAGACAGGTCTTGAGCTTGTGAAACGTGGACACCGTCTAGTAGCAGACGATCGTGTAGATATTTATTCTAAGGATGAGATGACTCTTTGGGGCGAACCTGCTGAAATCTTGAAGCATTTACTTGAGATTCGTGGAGTTGGGATTATCGATATCATGAGTCTCTATGGTGCAAGTGCTGTAAAAGATTCTTCACAAGTTCAGCTAGCAGTTTATTTGGAAAATTATGATACGCATAAGACCTTTGACCGTCTGGGAAACAATGCCGAAGAACTCGAAGTTTCTGGTGTAACGATTCCGCGTATCCGCATCCCAGTAAAAACAGGACGCAATATCTCCGTTGTCATTGAGGCGGCTGCCATGAACTACCGTGCTAAAGAAATGGGCTTTGATGCGACACGTTTATTTGAAGAACGCTTGACAAATCTAATCGCTCAAAATGAGGTGAAACATGATTAATCCAGTCGCATTTGAAATTGGCCCCTTTGCTATTCGTTGGTATGCTTTGTGTATTGTAGCTGGTTTGGTTTTAGCAGTTTATCTTGCTATGAAAGAAGCTCCTAAAAAGAAAATTCTATCAGATGATATTTTGGATTTTATCCTGATTGCTTTTCCAGTAGCTATTTTAGGTGCTAGACTATACTACGTACTCTTTCGCTTAGATTATTATCTGCAAAATCCAGGTGAAATCATCGCCATCTGGAATGGCGGCTTGGCCATTTACGGAGGTTTGATAGCGGGCGCTATTGTCCTTTATATCTTTGCAGATAGAAAGCTGATTAATACTTGGGATTTCTTAGATATTGCAGCACCGAGCGTCATGGTTGCCCAGAGTTTAGGGCGTTGGGGGAACTTCTTTAACCAAGAAGCCTATGGTGCAGCAGTAGATAGTCTGGATTATTTGCCAGGCTTTATCCGTGACCAGATGTACATTGAGGGTAGCTACCGTCAGCCGACCTTCTTATATGAGTCGGTTTGGAATCTGATTGGATTTGCTTTGATTCTGATTTTTAGACGAAAATTAAAGGGAATCAGACGTGGTCATATCACTGCTTTCTACTTGATTTGGTATGGCTTTGGTCGTATGATCATCGAAGGTATGCGGACAGACAGCCTCATGTTCTTTGGTCTGCGAGTTTCCCAATGGTTATCAGTTATCCTTATCGGACTCGGTATTTTTATCATACTTTATCAAAATCGAAAGAAAGCCCCTTTCTATCATAATGAGGAGGAAAAATAAATGTTAGAAGTTGCATATATACTTGTTGCGATTGCTTTGATTGTCTGTTTAGTCTATTTGACAATCACGATTCAAAAAGCAGGTCGTATGATTGATGAGACGGAGAAAACCATCAAAACGTTGAGCTCAGATGTGGACGTTACCTTGCATCATACCAATGAATTGTTGGTAAAAGTTAATGTCTTGGTTGACGATATCAATGTTAAGGTTGCGACGATTGATCCACTCTTTACGGCGGTGGCTGACTTATCTGAGTCAGTATCTGATCTCAACCAACATGCACGTGTTTTAGGTAAAAAGGCTTCATCTGCTGGTTCAAAGACCATTAAAACAGGTGCAGGCTTGTCCGCTCTTCGTGTCGCAAGTAAATTTTTCAAAAAATAAAAAAGGAGAAATCTTATGGGAAAACTATCCTCTATCCTTTTAGGAACAGTTTCAGGTGCAGCTCTTGCTTTGTTTTTGACGAGTGACAAGGGTAAGCAAGTTTGTAGTCAAGCTCAGGATTTTCTAGATGATTTGAGAGAAGATCCAGAATATGCTAGAGAGCAGGTTTGTGAGAAACTAACTGAAGTGAAGGAACAGGCAACTGACTTTGTGCTGAAAACAAAGGAACAAGTAGAATCTGGTGAAATCACTTTTGACAGTGTCCTTGACCAAGCTAAAAACTGTGCTCGACAAGCGACAGAAGCGTCAAAAGAAACCTTTAACAATCTCAAGGAGCAATGGCAAGAACAGTCAACAACTCCAGACGTTGCTGAAGACCAAGAAGAAATCATCATCGATATTACTGAAGTATAAGGTATCACCATCTCTGATTTTTGGAGATGGTGATTTTTATCTGCAAGCCTGTCTTTGTGGTATAATAAATACTATGCAGAAAAAACCAACGTCCGCCTACGTGCATATTCCCTTTTGTACACAGATTTGTTATTATTGTGACTTTTCAAAAGTATTTATCAAAAATCAACCAGTAGATAGTTACCTGGAGCATCTGCTAGAGGAGTTTCGTTCTTATGATATCCAAAAGTTACGAACCCTCTACATTGGAGGTGGGACGCCAACGGCTTTGTCAGCTCCGCAATTAGAAGTGCTCTTGGATGGCTTGACTAAAAACTTGGACTTGTCAGTTTTGGAAGAATTAACCATTGAGGCCAACCCAGGAGACTTGGATGCGGATAAGATTGCGGTTTTGAAGCAGTCACCAGTCAATCGTGTTTCCTTAGGTGTGCAGACTTTTGATGACAAAATGCTGAAAAAGATTGGGCGCAGTCACTTGGAGAAGGATATTTATGAAAATATCGACCGCCTCAAATTGGCTGGTTTTGACAATATTTCTATCGACCTAATCTACGCTCTACCTGGTCAAACTATGGATCAGGTCAAGGACAATGTAGCTAAGGCTATCTCGCTTGATATTCCTCATATGAGCCTTTATAGCTTGATTTTGGAAAATCATACGGTCTTTATGAACCGCATGCGACGAGGGAAGTTGCCCCTACCCAAGGAAGAGTTAGAAGCGGAGATGTTTGAGTACATCATCGCAGAACTGGAGCGAGCTGGTTTTGAGCATTATGAGATTTCCAATTTCTCCAAGCCTGGCTTTGAAAGTCGCCACAATCTCATGTACTGGGATAATGCCGAGTATTATGGTATCGGTGCGGGTGCTTCAGGTTATGTGAACGGGGTACGTTATAAAAACCACGGTCCTATCCGCCACTATCTCAATGCGGTAGAGGCAGGAAATGCTCGGATAACAGAAGAACACCTGAAACAAAGGGAGCAGATGGAAGAAGAAATGTTCCTAGGCCTCCGGAAAAAATCCGGGGTTTCTATGGCGCGATTTGAGGAAAAATTTGGACGATCCTTTGATGGACTTTATGGCGAAATCATCAGAGACTTGGTTCAACAAGGACTCATTCAGGTCGATGGTGACCGTGTCCGAATGACAAAGAGGGGTCTCTTCTTGGGAGACACTGTAGCAGAACGATTTATTTTGGAGTAGAACAATGGGCTTAACTTATCAAATGAAAATGAAAATTCCTTTTGATATGGCGGACATGAACGGTCATATCAAACTTCCAGATGTAATTTTGCTGTCCCTGCAAGTGTCAGGTATGCAGTCGATTGAACTGGGAGTTAGCGATAAGGATGTGTTAGAACGTTACAATCTGGTCTGGATTATTACAGACTATGCGATTGACGTGGTTCGCTTGCCTCGCTTTGCTGAAGAGATTACGATTGAAACAGAAGCATTGACTTACAATCGTCTCTTTTGCTACCGCCGTTTCACTATCTATGATGAAGCAGGTCAAGAAATCATTCGCATGGTAGCAACCTTTGTTCTCATGGACCGCGATAGTCGAAAAGTTCATGGAGTCGAGCCTGAGATTGTCGCGCCTTACCAGTCTGAGTTTGATAAAAAACTGATCCGAGGGCCAAAGTATGCAAATCTAGAAGATCCAATCAGTAAAGACTACCATGTTCGTTTTTACGATTTGGATATGAATGGTCATGTCAATAATAGCAAATACCTGGATTGGATTTTTGAGGTCATGGGAGCCGATTTTCTAACCAACTATATTCCAAAGAAAATCAATCTCAAGTATGTCAAAGAAGTGCGACCAGGTGGCATGATTGCTTCAGCTTATGAACTCAAGGGACTAGAAAGCAAGCATCAGATTATCAGTGATGGCGAGATCAATGCCCAAGCTATGATTACGTGGCAAGAAATTGAAGGCAATTAGAAAGGGCGATATGGCTTATAAAGGTTATTTAATTGATTTAGACGGAACCATTTACAAGGGGAAAGACCGGATTCCGGCGGGTGAGGCTTTTGTCCATGAGTTACAAAAAAGAGAAATTCCCTACCTCTTTGTGACCAATAATACAACTCGTACTCCTGAGAGTGTACAAGAGATGTTGGCTCAGAATTTTAATATCGACACACCTCTATCAACTGTCTACACGGCAACTCTGGCAACCATCGACTATATGAATGACTTGGGATTGGAAAAGACAGTCTATGTCATCGGAGAAGCAGGACTCAAGGATGCCATTCAGGCGGCTGGTTATGTCGAAGACAAGGAAAATCCTGCCTATGTGGTAGTTGGACTGGACTGGCAAGTTGACTATGAAAAATTTGCCACAGCAACTCTAGCCATTCAAAAGGGGGCTCACTTTATCGGAACCAACCCTGACCTCAATATCCCGACGGAACGTGGTCTCTTGCCTGGTGCTGGTTCACTAATTACACTTCTTGAAGTAGCAACACGGGTCAAACCAGTTTATATCGGAAAACCAAATGCTATCATTATGGATAAGGCAGTTGAGCACTTGGATTTGAAAAGAGAAGAGTTGCTCATGGTTGGGGACAATTACCTGACGGATATCCGAGCAGGGATTGACAATGGCATTCCAACGCTCTTGGTGACGACAGGTTTTACCAAAGCAGAAGAAGTGGCGGACTTGCCAATCGCACCAACTCATGTAGTTTCTAGCCTTGCGGAGTGGAATTTCGATGAAAACTAAACTGACCTTTTGGGGAAGTATGCTCTTTTTCCTCTCCCTTTCTATCCTACTGACCATTTATCTGGCATGGATTTTCTATCCTTTGGAAATTGAGTGGCTGAACTTAGCGAATCGAGTCTATCTAAAGCCCGAAACCATTCAGTACAATTTTCATATCTTAATGAATTACCTGACCAATCCCTTTAGTCAGGTCTTGGAGATGCCAGATTTTCGTTCATCAGCTGCAGGTTTACACCATTTTGCGGTGGTGAAAAATCTCTTCCACTTGGTTCAGCTAGTCACTTTGGTGACACTTCCAAGTTTCTATTTCTTTGTTAGAAAGATTGTGAAAAAAGGATTTCTACCTCTATATCGTAAAAGTATTCTGACTTTAGTGCTATTGCCTCTAGTCATTGGCCTTGTAGGAGTGTTGATTGGTTTTGAGCAATTCTTTACTCTTTTCCATCAGATTCTCTTTGTGGGAGACGATACCTGGCTTTTTGATCCAGCAAAGGATCCCGTTATTTGGATTTTGCCAGAGACTTTCTTTCTCCATGCCTTTTTACTTTTCTTTGCTTTGTATGAAGGAATGTTTGGTTTCCTTTTTGTTAAAGCTTCAAGGAAATAGTGGAAAAAGTTCTGTATTTTTAATAAAAAACGAGAGAAGTTGCTCTACTCCCTATTTATTGTTAGGTTATCCTAAAGATAAACTTGCAAAGCAGGAGATTTTTGCAGAAAACAGTCTATTTTCTATGAAAAAATAGGCTTTTTTTCTAAAAATACCTAGTCAAGCGCTTTATTTTTTTGTATAATAGAAATAGCAAGTATAGATAAAAGAAGAGAAAAGCATGATTACACTATTTTTATCACCGAGCTGTACATCATGTCGTAAGGCAAAGGCCTGGTTAGAGACGCATAAGGTGCCCTTTCAAGAGCATAATATTATGACCAGTCCTTTAACAAGAAAAGAGTTGCAACATATTCTTTCCTTGACCGAAAATGGTACTGATGACATCATTTCAACTCGTTCAAAAATTTTCCAAAAATTGGATATTGATGTAGAGAGTATTTCGGTATCGGAGTTGCTTCAGTTGATTGAGCAATATCCTAGTCTTTTGCGTCGCCCAATTATTATAGATACCAAACGCATGCAGATCGGTTTTAATGAAGATGAAATTCGTGCTTTTCTCCCTCGTAGTTACCGTAAACAAGAACTAAAAGAAGCAACATTGAGAGCTGGTATAGGATAGATGAACAAACAGTATAGTTACCCACTAGATTTGTCGTGGAGCACTGAAGAACTTGCTTCAGTGCTTTCTTTTTTTAATGATGTTGAAGCTGCTTATGAAGATAAGGTAGAAGCAAAAAAACTGCTATATTCCTATAAGGAATTTAAGTCTGTCGTCCCGAGCAAAAGTGAAGAAAAGCGTCTAGGTCGTGAATTTGAGACGGCTAGCGGTTATTCCTGCTATCATGCGGTTCAATTAGCAAAAGAAAAAAGAGAAGGGAAGATTTCTCTTGGAAACTAAATTTGAATTTGCCAAACAGATTGTGCAGGAAGCTGCTGACTATATTTTGGCTCACATGAAAGAAGATTTGCAGGTTGAGCGCAAGTCTTCGCCTACAGACTTGGTGACGCGTTTGGACAAGGAGGTCCAGGAACTCTTGGTTGAACGAATCAAGTCCACCTATCCTGAGGATTTGATTTGCGCGGAAGAGGGTTGTTTACGTGCTGCAGTCGGTCAAGGTTCCGTTTGGGTGATTGATCCCATTGACGGTACCAATAACTTTGTCGCCCAGCAGGAAGATTTTGCCGTGATGTTAGCTTATTTTGAAAATGGGGTTGGCAAATTTGGCATCATCTATGATGTCATGAAAGGTGATTGTTACCATGGTGGTGGTGCCTTTCCTCCTTGCCGCAATAATGAGCCCTTACCGCCTTTTAAAAAGAAACCTCTTCAAGAATTTTTAGTTGCCGGCAACTCAGGTATGTTTGAAAGCAATGAGTGGGGATTGGGTGATTTGGGTCGAGCAGCGTTGGGTGTCCGTGTCTACGGCAGTGCGGCTATTAGTTTTGCCAAGGTTTTATGTGGTCGTCTTCTGACTTATATTACCTACCTGCAACCATGGGATTACGCTGCGGCCAGTATCTTAGGGGAAAGTCTGGGTTATCGTCTTCTTACGGTATCAGGTGAGCCCGCTGATTTTAAAACGCGTCAGCCTGTCATGATGGTGCCAATCGAGATGCAAGAAGAGATTCAGTCTTATATCTACGAAAGGAAAGAAAACTAAATGCAATTTCCAGAAGGATTTGTTGAAAAATATGAAGCGATACTAGAAGATGAGGCAAGAGACTTTCTTGCCTCTTTTAAACAAGAAGCGGTTTCGGCTTTTCGGGTCAATCCCTTAAAAGAAAGTCAGTTATCGTTTGCTGATGCTATTCCCAATACACCTTGGGGGTATTATGGTAAGGTTTCTGGAAAGTCACCAGAGCACGTGACAGGTCTTGTTTATTCGCAAGAGCCTGCAGCCCAAATGGTGGCCCAGGTAGCTCAACCAAGACCTGGCATGAAAGTCTTGGACTTGGCGGCAGCACCAGGTGGAAAATCCACTCAACTAGCAGCTTATCTGGCTAATCAAGGAGTCCTTGTCTCCAACGAAATTTCAAGTAAGCGTGCTAAGATTTTAGTGGAAAATATGGAGCGATTTGGAGCGACAAACGTTGTCGTGACCAATGAGTCTGCTGATCGCTTGGCCAAGATTTTTAAAGGTTACTTTGATGTGATTGTCCTTGATGCACCTTGCTCGGGTGAAGGAATGTTTCGTAAGCAGCCAGATGCCGTGGATTATTGGAGTACCGATTATCCTAGCCAATGTGCCAGTCTCCAAAGAGAAATTTTAGAAGATGCAGTGACCATGCTTGCAGAAGGTGGCCGTTTAGTCTATTCGACCTGTACTTGGGCACCTGAGGAAAATGAAGAAATCGTCCACTGGTTGCTGGATACTTATGAATTTGAATTGCTTCCAGTTGAGCATGTGAACGGTATGGTAGCAGGAATTGATCTTCCTGAAACGTCTCGAATGTACCCTCATCATTTCAAGGGAGAAGGCCAGTTTGTTGCCCACCTGCAGTTTAAGGGACAAAATCCAGCACCTAAATTCAAAGCTAGCAAGAGCAATCTCAGTCGTGAACAACTGGCCTTGTGGCATGATTTTGCCCAAAAACACTTGCAGATCAATCTAACTGGTATCTTGCAGACTTTTGGAGATCAGCTCTATCTCTTGCCAGAGATGCTACCGGATCTAGGCAAACTCAAAATTGCCCGAAATGGACTTCATCTGGGGACTTTTAAAAAGAAACGCTTTGAACCAAGCTTTGCTCTGGGATTAGCCTTGAAACCAAGCCAAGTACTTCAAAGTGTCGAAATCAATGATGAGGACTTTGTAAAATATGTAGCTGGCGAGACTGTTCAATTGTCTGAAGCTCGACCAAATGGATGGTACCAAGTTGTGGTTCAAGGAAACGGATTAGGCTTTGCCAAGGTAACGGGAAATGTTTTGAAAAATTATTATCCAAAAGGACTCAGATTCAGGTGAAAAAGCTAGTCAAAGAGCCTATTCTATGTTATAGTGGAAGTATGAGTTTTTTCTGATAGTCTTTCATTATTACTTATATTATACGATGGAATTGTCCGCTCCTAAGAATGACTAGATAAAATAAAGCGGGACAATCATTGATGATAATTGGATGATCAGGACAAACGGAAGAAATCAGAACATTTATCATTATGTTCAAGGAGAATAACAGTGAAAAAAAGAAAAAAGCTCGTCATGTCTCTTGCAGCTCTTTTGATGGCAGGTTCTCTAGCAGGATGTGCTAGCTGGATTGATCGTGGAGAATCCATGACAGCCGTTGGTTCAACTGCTCTTCAGCCTCTTGTCGAAGCGGCAGCAGATGAATTCGGTTCTAGAAACATCGGAAAAACAGTTAATGTTCAAGGTGGAGGATCGGGTACAGGACTTTCCCAAGTCCAGTCTGGAGCAGTTGACATCGGGAACTCTGACGTCTTTGCAGAGGAAAAAGAAGGAATCGATGCTTCAGCCCTAGTAGACCACAAGGTTGCAGTGGCTGGTCTTGCAGTGATTGTAAACAAAGAAGTGGATGTAGAAAATCTCACAACCGAGCAACTTCGCAAAATCTTTACAGGTGAAGTGACCAACTGGAAAGAAGTTGGGGGCAAAGACCTGGCCATTTCAATCATCAACCGAGCAGCAAGTTCTGGTTCAAGAGCGACGTTTGATACGGTCGTTATGAATGGCCAAGCGGCAATGCAGAGCCAAGAACAGGATTCTAACGGGATGGTCAAGTCCATTGTATCCCAAACGCCTGGAGCCATTTCTTACCTGGCTTTTGCCTATGTAGATGACTCCGTGAAAAGCATGAAACTGAATGGGTATGAACCTACGTCTGAAAATGTAACGACCAACAACTGGCCTTTGTGGTCTTATGAACATATGTACACACTTGGTCAACCAAATGACTTAGCTGCTGAATTCCTGAACTTCGTCCTCTCAGATGAAGCCCAAAATGGAATTGTTAAGGGCATGGGCTATATCTCTATCAATGAAATGAAAGTCCAAAAGGATGCTTCAGGTACCGTTACAGCAGTAGAAGGAGGTCAATAATGAATCAAGAAGAATTATCTAAAAAATTACTCTCTCCTTCAAAGAACTCTCGCCTTGAGAAGTTTGGTAAAGGTTTGACCTTCACTTGCCTTTCTTTGATTGTCATCATTGTGGCCATGATTTTGATTTTTGTAGCCCAAAAAGGCTTATCGACCTTCTTTGTCAATGGGGTCAACATCTTTGATTTCCTTTTTGGACAAACTTGGAATCCTTCAGGGAAACAATTTGGTGCCCTTCCGATGATTTTGGGTTCCTTTATTGTGACGATTTTATCAGCCCTCATCGCAACACCCTTTGCTATTGGTGCTGCAGTCTTTATGACAGAAGTATCACCAAAGGGTGCAAAGATTTTGCAACCGGCCATTGAACTCCTCGTCGGTATTCCTTCAGTCGTCTATGGATTTATCGGTTTGCAAGTTGTGGTGCCTTTTGTCCGTAGCGTCTTTGGTGGAACTGGTTTTGGGATCTTGTCAGGGATTTTCGTTCTCTTTGTCATGATCCTACCAACTGTAACCTTTATGACAACAGACAGCTTGCGTGCTGTTCCTCGTCATTACCGTGAAGCCAGTTTAGCTATGGGAGCCACTCGTTGGCAAACCATCTGGCGTGTGACCTTGAAAGCAGCACGTTCAGGTATTTTCACTGCAGTGGTCTTTGGGATGGCGCGTGCCTTCGGTGAAGCCCTTGCTATTCAGATGGTGGTCGGAAACTCAGCAGTTATCCCAACCTCGCTAACAACACCAGCTGCGACCTTGACATCTGTATTGACTATGGGTATCGGAAATACCGTCATGGGAACGGTTGATAATAACGTTCTCTGGTCATTGGCCTTAGTATTGCTCTTGATGAGTTTGGCCTTTAACAGTGTGATTAAATTGATTACGAAAGAAAGAGGAAAGAAAAACTATGCACGCTAAGAAATTAGATAAACTTGCAACAGCTGTCCTCTACACCATCGCGGGTATCATCGTGGCCATCTTGGCATCCTTGATTCTCTATATCTTGGTGAGAGGGTTACCGCATATCTCTTGGTCTTTCTTGACTGGGAAATCCTCCTCTTATCAAGCAGGTGGGGGTATCGGGATTCAGCTCTACAATTCCTTCTTCCTTTTGGTCATTACCTTGATCATTTCTGTTCCCCTGTCTATGGGAGCTGGTGTTTTCCTTGCTGAGTATGCTAAAAAAGGACCTGTGACTAATTTTATTCGTACCTGTATTGAGATTTTGTCTTCTCTACCATCAGTCGTTGTGGGTCTCTTTGGTTACTTGATTTTTGTAGTCCAGTTTGAGTATGGATTTTCAATCATTTCAGGTGCCTTGGCCTTGACGGTCTTTAACCTCCCTCAGATGACTCGAAATGTTGAGGACAGTTTAAAACACGTTCACCATACGCAACGTGAAGCTGGTCTGGCCCTTGGAATTTCTCGTTGGGAGACTGTGGTCCATGTTGTCATTCCAGAGGCACTTCCAGGTATCGTAACGGGTGTTGTCTTGGCATCTGGCCGTATCTTTGGTGAGGCCGCCGCTCTTATCTATACGGCAGGACAATCCGCTCCAGCCCTTGACTGGTCTAATTGGAATATCCTTAGTGTTACCAGTCCTATCTCAATCTTCCGTCAAGCAGAAACCTTGGCTGTCCACATTTGGAAGGTCAACAGTGAAGGAACCATTCCTGATGCTACCATTGTATCTGCTGGTTCTGCTGCCGTGCTCCTCATCTTTATCTTGATTTTTAACTTTGGAGCACGCAAACTCGGAAGCTATTTACACAAGAAATTAACCGCTGCCTAAAGGAGAAGCCATGTCAAAATATAACTGGGATGAAAAACATATCATCACTTTCCCTGAAGAAAAAGTGGCCCTCTCTACTAAGGATTTACATGTTTACTATGGTAAAAATGAATCCATCAAGGGCATCGATATGCAATTTGAAAAAAATAAAATCACGGCCTTGATTGGTCCTTCTGGATCAGGAAAATCTACCTATCTTCGCAGTCTCAATCGGATGAATGATACTATTGATATTGCCAAGGTCACAGGGCAAATCCTCTACCGAGGGATTGACGTCAACCGTCCAGAAATCAATGTCTATGAGATGCGCAAGCATATCGGAATGGTCTTCCAACGTCCAAATCCATTTGCTAAGTCTATTTACCGCAACATCACTTTTGCTCATGAACGTGCAGGTGTTAAGGACAAGAAAGTACTTGATGAAATTGTAGAAACCTCTCTAAGACAGGCTGCCCTTTGGGATCAGGTCAAAGACGACCTCCACAAATCAGCCTTGATGCTTTCTGGAGGTCAGCAACAACGTCTTTGTATCGCTCGCGCCATCTCTGTTAAGCCAGATATCCTCTTGATGGATGAACCGGCGTCAGCCTTGGATCCGATTGCGACAGCCCAACTGGAAGAAACCATGTTGGAATTAAAGAAGGACTTTACCATCATCATCGTTACCCACAGTATGCAACAGGCTGCGCGTGCAAGTGACTACACAGGATTTTTCTACCTGGGTGATTTGATTGAGTACGATAAGACATCCAATATTTTCCAAAATGCTAAGTTACAGTCAACCAATGACTATGTAACGGGACACTTTGGTTAGAAAGGAAACGGTATGTCAGAAGCGATTTTACAGGTCTCAGACCTGTCCGTTTATTACAATAAAAAGAAGGCCTTGAATAGTGTTTCCCTTTCTTTCCAACCTAAGGAAATAACAGCCTTGATTGGTCCTTCTGGATCAGGAAAGTCTACCCTACTCAAAGCCATCAACCGCATGGGCGATCTAAATCCTGAGGTGACAACAACTGGATCAGTGGTCTATAATGGTCACAATATCTACAGTCCCCGTACTGATACAGTTGAATTGCGTAAGGAAATCGGTATGGTCTTTCAACAGCCCAATCCCTTCCCTATGTCTATCTACGAAAATGTTGTCTATGGGCTACGTATCAATGGTGTTAAGGACAAGCAAGTTCTTGATGAAGCAGTAGAAAAGGCCTTGCAACGTGCTTCTATCTGGGATGAAGTAAAGGATCGTTTGCATGATTCGGCCATTGGTCTCTCAGGTGGACAACAACAACGTGTTTGTGTTGCTCGTGTCTTAGCAACCAGTCCGAAAATCATCCTCTTAGATGAACCAACATCAGCTTTGGATCCTATTTCTGCAGGTAAGATTGAGGAAATCTTGTATGGTCTGAAAGATAAATACACCATGCTCTTGGTAACGCGTTCGATGCAACAAGCCTCTCGTATCTCTGATAAAACAGGATTTTTCCTAGATGGGGATTTGATCGAGTTTAACGATACGAAGAAGATGTTCCTAGACCCACAAAACAAGGAAACAGAAGATTATATTACAGGAAAATTTGGATAAGGAGTTGAATGATGTTACGATCTCAATTTGAAGAAGATTTGGAGAAATTGCACAACCAGTTCTATGCTATGGGACAAGAAGTGCTCTCGCAGATCAATCGTACAGTGCGTGCCTTTGTTACGCATGACCGTGATTTGGCAAAAGAAGTCATCGAAGACGATGCAGAAGTTAATGAATATGAAGTGAAGTTGGAAAAGAAATCATTTGAAATGATTGCTCTCCAACAACCTGTTTCGCAAGACCTTCGTACCGTCTTGACTGTTCTAAAGGCAGTTTCAGACGTGGAACGCATGGGAGATCATGCAGTGTCTATCGCTGAGGCGACCATTCGTATGAAGGGGGAGCAACGTATCCCTTCTGTTGAAGAAGAAATCAAAAAGATGGGACGCGACGTGAAAAACTTCGTTGAAGCGGCTCTAGATCTCTATCTCAACGGTTCTGTGGATCAAGCCTACGAAGTAGCGGCTATGGATGAAAAAATCAACCATTACTTTGATAGCATCCGAGATTTGGCAACAGAAGAAATTAGGAAAAATCCTGAAGCTATCGTTACAGGCCGTGATTACTTCCAAGTCATTTCTTTCTTGGAACGTATCGGAGACTACGCAAAAAATATCTGTGAATGGGTTGTTTACTTTGAAACGGGTAAGATTGTCGAACTATAAGAAACGGTTTAAATATACAGAAGAAAAGGCTGATTAAAATAAATCAGTCTTCTTTTTTATGAAAAGAATTGTTTTACAATCAAAATCTCTAAAAGGGTTGACAACTATTTTTAAAAGAGTTATAATTATTCAGAATTAACAGAAAGGTCGTTTATTTATGAAATTTAAGAAATGGATATTAGTTGTGTGTAGCATGCTTGCCAGTGTGGTTCTAGTAGCTTGCCAGTCAGGTACGGATAGTTCCCAGTCTGCTGTGGACGCTATCAAACAAAAAGGAAAGCTAGTCGTTGCGACCAGCCCAGACTATGCGCCGTTTGAATTCCAAGCCTTGGTAGATGGTAAAAACCAAGTGGTTGGTGCAGATATTGATATGGCTCAAGCAATTGCAGACGAGCTTGGGGTTAAACTTGAAATCTCTAGCATGAGTTTTGACAATGTCTTGACCAGTCTTCAAACTGGAAAGGCTGACTTGGCCATTGCAGGAATTAGTGCTACAGATGAGAGAAAGGAAGTCTTTGACTTTTCAATCCCTTACTATGAAAATAAGATGAGTTTCTTGGTTAGAAAAGCCGATTTAGACAAGTACAAGGATCTTTCAAGCCTCGCAAGTGCCAATATCGCAGCTCAAAAGGGAACTGTGCCAGAAACCATGGTCAAGGAACAATTGCCAAATGCCCAGTTGACATCCTTGACCAATATGGGGGAAGCAGTCAATGAATTGCAGGCTGGAAAAGTGGATGCTGTTCATATGGATGAACCAGTTGCTCTTAGCTACGCAGGTAAAAACTCAGATCTCGTTGTTGCATCTGTTAACTTGACGATGAAAGATGGCGAAGCCAATGCTGTTGCTATCAAGAAGGATCAATCAGACTTGAAAGCAGTAGTCGATAAGGTTATCCAAAAACTGAAAGATGACGGAACCTATCAAAACTATCTTGAAAAAGCAGCGAAACTAACAGAAGTTGAACAATAAGAAAAAGCAGAGTTGGAGTTTAATCCAATTCTGCTTTTATGTATTCTAATAGCTCTTCTAGATTTTCAAGAGTGACTTTGGCAAACTGATAAGGGCAGATGTCCAAATAAGCCTTCTCAAAAAAGTCTAGTTTGAGTGAGCTGTGTTTCAGACTGGCAATCTTAGGATAGTTTCTCAAATCAAGCAAAAGACCATCGTGTAGAGGGTAGTGGGGCAAGGGGCAGGTGTTTTCTTCAAGCACTTTCTTTATCTGAGCCTGATAGTTCTCTTGAAGGCTAAGGCGGGCCAGTCGATTTTTTTCAAATAACTGGCTATCAATGTAAAGAGAAAGAGCCTTTTGCATGATGAGATTGCTGTCATAGTCCAGGATATTTTTGTAGGAAACAAAGGCCTCTTTTAGGGCATTTGGGAGAATGAGAGCGGTAATACGAAGGGCTGGAAAGAGACTGGTTGAGAAGGACTTGATATAAATGACCCGATCCTCAGTATCCAGATAGTGGAAGGTTTGTCCCTTTTTAGAGTCTAAGTCACCTAGATAATCATCCTCGACGATATATACACCATACTGGTTTGCTAGATCCAGAATAGCCCTTTTTTCCTGATCAGAATAGGAATGACCAAGAGGATAGTGGAAACGAGGAATGGTATAGAAAAACTTGATTTTCCCAGATTTAAACTGTTCTTCCAGTTCTTCAAGGTTGATGCCATCAATTCGGCGTTCAATGGTCTGGCAGGCCAATCCCTGAGCGACCAAGAGACGATTCATCCGGTGGTAGGTCGGCTGTTCAACTAGAATCTCCGCTCCCTCGCTCGGAAAGTTAATCTGAGAAAGGATAAAGAGAGCTTGCTGGGTACCAGATGTTAGAACCAGTTGGTCGGGTTTGCAGTAGAGAGCCTGGTCAAAGAAGAGTTGATGGACAGATTGTCTGAGTTCCTCAAGGCCTTCTTGGTTATCATAGTAGTTGAAGAGATAGTTTTCTCGACCTATCAGGGTTTCATTGACACAGAGCCGAAAGTCGTCATAGGCACTGGCATGTTCGTCAGTGACTTCGATTTCCAAGTCCTGATGCCGCCCCTGTTCTAGAACATAATAGCCACTTTGGGGCTTGGCATAGAGATATTGTTCATGGCGTAATTCCAGCAGGGCTCGCTGGATAGTGTCCTTGCTACAGTGGAAGTCTTGGCTCAATTGACGGATGGAGGGAAGCCGGCTACCTGTTGGAAATTTTCCTGATTCGATACCCTTTTTTAGAAAGGAAACGACTGCTTGGTATTTACTTTCTTTCTTCATTCCAGACCTCCGTTGATTTTGTTACATTGTACCTTTTTTTTGCCTCCTTTGCAATGGGAAAAGCATTCCCCCTTTCACAACTAGGAGCAAATGTGGTATACTTAGAAAGTATGATGATTCATTGAACAGAAGATAAGAAAGAGAATGGATAGAAAAGTGCAGGAACCGGTAAAATTATTTCAATACAATACTCTAGGTGCCCTAATGGCAGGTCTCTATGGTGGAACCATGACAGTAGGAGAATTGCTGGAACATGGTGACCTTGGTTTGGGGACTTTGGATTCGATTGACGGGGAATTGATCGTCCTTGATGGCAAGGCTTATCAAGCCAAGGGGTCTGGTCAAACGCCTGAAATCGTTGAAGTGGCAGCGGATGCCCTTATTCCCTATGCAGCAGTGGTTCCTCATCAGGCAGAAGTGATTTTCCGTCAGCGCTTTGAGATGACTGATAAGGAATTAGAAAAGCGGATTGAGTCCTACTATGATGGGGAAAATCTTTTTCGTTCCATCAAGATTCATGGCGAATTTTCACAAATGCACGTACGTATGATTCCTAAATCCACACCTGATACCAAGTTTGCTGATGTAGCGACTCACCAACCTGAATATAGCCGGGAAAATGTATCGGGAACCATTGTTGGATTTTGGACACCGGAGATTTTCCATGGAGTGAGTGTTGCAGGCTACCATTTGCATTTTATCTCAGATGATTTGACCTTTGGTGGGCATGTGATGGACTTTGTTATCAAAGAAGGAATGATCGAGGTTGGGGCAGTCGACCAGTTGGACCAACGTTTTCCAGTCCAAGATCGCCAGTATTTATTTGCCAAATTTAACGTTGACGAGATGAAGAAAGATATTGATAAGTCAGAATAGGAGAAAAAGATGACAGTACATATTATCCTTACCATGATCGCTTTGGTTCTCATTCTAGTAAGTGGAACTTGGTATGCCAAAAAACGGTTTAAAATCTCTCTTGCAGTGATGGGCTTGGGGGCAATCGCATTTTTTGTTTCTTCTCAAGTGTTAGAGAAGATGGTTCACCTTCTGATACTCCATCCGCAAAAAGATGGAACCATTCCGCTTATGCAGGAGCAGCCTTTCTTATATGTCCTTTATGGAATCGCCATGGCGGCCCTCTTTGAGGAAACAGCTCGTCTTGTCTTTTTTAAATGGTTGGAGAAAAAGAGAAAGCTAGAAGATCGAGATGCTTTGGCTTATGGTTTGGGACATGGGGGTTTGGAGATGCTCTATCTCGGAATGGGAAGCTTGATCAGTCTTTTGATTCTCTTTTCACTCATCCAGTCTTCAAATACTGATGTAGCTAATCTCCTTCCAAAGTCAACACTCGAAACGGTTCAGTCTCTTTCTGTATGGCAGGTTTATTTACTAGGAGTTGAGCGTGTACTTGCCTTGGTTCTACAAATTGGTCTTTCTATCTGGGTCTATCAAAGTGTTCGTCAAAAGAAATGGATCTACCTCCTTGCTGCCTATGGATTACATGCCTTGTTTGACTTAGCTCCAGCTCTATCTCAAGTGGGCTGGATTGCAAATCCGCTTCTAGTTGAGTTCATTCTTCTCGCAGAACTTTTAGTCTTTATCTGGCTAACCAAATCTACATTTTGGAAAAAATCATAAAAAGAGGGGTGACCTCTTTTTTTATGTAAAGATAAAACAAGCTCTTTTTTTGGTCGTCAAATGTCTCTAAAAATGGTATAATGGAATGAATTTTGAAAAAGGAAGAGTGACATGTCAGTAAAAGAAAAAATGCTTGAAATCCTAGAAGGAATCGATATTCGTTTTAAGGAACCTTTGAAGACCTATACCTATACAAAGGTAGGAGGTCGAGCGGATTATCTAGTTTTGCCACGCAATCGCTATGAGATGGCCCGTGTCGTCCAATTTGCCAATCAAGAGAATATTCCCTGGATGGTGCTAGGAAATGCCAGCAATATCATTGTTCGTGAAGGTGGAATCCGTGGTTTTGTCATCTTGTGTGATAAGCTTAATAACGTTTCGGTTGATGGCTATACCATCGAAGCAGAAGCTGGAGCTAACTTGATTGAAACGACACGTATTGCCCTCCGTCATAGTTTGACTGGTTTTGAGTTTGCTTGTGGGATTCCAGGGAGCGTCGGTGGAGCTGTCTTTATGAATGCGGGTGCCTACGGAGGAGAGATTGCTCATATCTTGCAGTCTTGTCAAGTTTTGACCAAGGAAGGGGAAATTGAGACCTTGTCAGTCAAGGACTTGACTTTTGGTTACCGTCATTCAGCTATTCAGGATTCTGGGGCCATTGTCTTGTCAGCTAAATTTGCCCTAGCTCCAGGGAATCATCAGGTTATCAAGCAGGAAATGGATCGCTTGACGCACCTCCGTGAACTTAAACAGCCTTTAGAGTACCCATCTTGTGGTTCAGTCTTTAAGCGTCCAGTGGGGCATTTTGCTGGTCAGTTGATTTCAGAGGCTGGTTTGAAGGGCTATCGTATCGGTGGTGTTGAAGTATCTGAAAAGCACGCTGGTTTCATGATCAATGTTGCTGACGGAACGGCCAAAGACTATGAAGACTTGATCCAATCTGTTATCGAAAAAGTCAAGGAACACTCAGGTGTCACTCTTGAAAGAGAAGTCCGAATCTTGGGTGAGAAGGAATAAGGTTGGGGTAGAAAAGCTGCTACTATAACCATTGTAAAGGGGGTGAAAGCCTATCGTTAGTGAAGATGTATGTAGGCAGTTCAATCTCCTACACGAGGTAGTAGCGGCCTGACAGAGCCCGGATCTGTTAATTTATGAAAAAGAAGGAATTTATGACAATTGAAAAAACCAATTATTGAATTCAAAAACGTCTCTAAAGTTTTTGAAGACAGCAACACCAAGGTTCTCAAAGACATTAACTTTGAGTTGGAAGAAGGGAAATTTTACACTCTTTTGGGCGCATCTGGTTCAGGAAAATCAACCATCCTGAACATCATTGCAGGTTTACTGGATGCGACGACAGGGGATATTTTACTGGATGGGGTGCGGATCAACGATATCCCAACTAATAAACGAGATGTCCATACGGTCTTCCAATCCTATGCCTTGTTTCCACATATGAATGTGTTTGAAAATGTTGCCTTTCCACTCCGCTTGCGTAAAGTCGACAAGAAAGAAATCGAGCAGCGTGTAGCGGAAGTTCTCAAGATGGTTCAGTTGGAAGGTTATGAAAAACGTTCCATCCGTAAACTCTCTGGAGGACAACGTCAGCGTGTAGCCATTGCCCGTGCCATTATCAACCAGCCCCGTGTGGTCTTGTTGGATGAGCCTTTGTCAGCGCTGGACTTGAAATTGCGAACAGACATGCAGTACGAACTGCGTGAATTGCAACAACGATTGGGGATTACCTTTGTCTTTGTCACTCACGATCAGGAGGAAGCTCTTGCTATGAGTGACTGGATTTTCGTTATGAACGATGGCGAGATTGTTCAGTCTGGAACGCCGGTGGACATCTATGATGAGCCAATCAACCACTTTGTTGCCACTTTTATCGGTGAGTCAAATATCTTGTCAGGAACCATGATTGAGGACTACTTGGTCGAGTTCAATGGCAAACGCTTTGAAGCGGTCGACGGGGGGATGAAGCCAAATGAGCCTGTCGAGATTGTCATTCGTCCAGAGGACTTGCGCATTACCCTTCCTGAAGAAGGCAAGCTCCAAGTCAAGGTGGATACCCAACTCTTCCGTGGGGTGCACTACGAGATTATCGCCTATGACGAACTCGGAAATGAATGGATGATCCACTCGACTCGTAAGGCCATCGTTGGCGAGGAAATCGGTCTGGACTTTGAACCAGAAGATATCCACATCATGCGTCTTAACGAAACCGAAGAAGAATTCGATGCTCGTATCGAGTAGTACGTAGAAATCGAAGAGCAAGAAGCAGGTCTGATTAACGCGATCGAGGAGGAAAGAGATGAAGAAAACAACCTCTAAACTCTTTGTAGTGCCCTACATGCTTTGGATTGCCCTCTTTGTCCTCGCACCCTTGGTCTTAATTTTTGGTCAATCCTTTTTCAACATTGAAGGCCAGTTTAGTTTAGAAAACTATAAATCCTACTTTGCATCACAAAACTTGACCTATCTTAAAATGAGTTTTAACTCAGTACTCTATGCAGGGATTGTGACCATAGTAACGCTTTTCATCAGCTATCCAACAGCCCTCTTTTTGACTCGTCTCAAGCACCGTCAACTCTGGCTCATGCTGATTATTTTGCCAACTTGGATCAATTTGCTCCTCAAGGCCTATGCCTTTATCGGGATTTTTGGTCAGAATGGCTCTATTAACCAATTTTTGGAATTTATCGGAATCGGTTCGCAGCAGTTGCTCTTTACCGATTTCTCCTTTATCTTTGTCGCAAGCTACATCGAGCTTCCCTTTATGATTTTGCCGATTTTCAATGTTTTGGACGATATGGACAACAATCTTATCAATGCCAGCTATGACCTCGGTGCGACCAAGTGGGAGACCTTCCGCCATGTTATCTTTCCTCTGTCTATGAACGGAGTAAGAAGTGGTGTCCAATCAGTCTTTATCCCTAGTTTGAGTCTCTTCATGCTGACACGTTTGATTGGTGGGAACCGCGTTATCACGCTGGGAACGGCTATTGAGCAGAACTTTCTAACCAATGACAACTACGGTATGGGTTCTACCATCGGTGTAATCCTCATCCTAACCATGTTCATCACCATGTGGGTGACCAAGGAAAGGAGAGAACGATGAAAAAATTTGCCAATCTCTACCTAGCCTTTGTCTTTATCATCCTTTATTTGCCAATTTTTTACTTGATCGGCTATGCATTTAATGCTGGCGATGATATGAACAGCTTTACAGGCTTTAGCTTGAGCCATTTTAAAACTATGTTTGGTGATGGCCGTCTCATGTTGATCCTCACCCAAACCTTTTTCTTGGCCTTTTTATCAGCCTTGATTGCGACCATTATCGGGACTTTTGGTGCTATCTATATCTACCAGTCTCGTAAGAAATACCAAGAAGCCTTTCTATCACTCAATAATATCCTCATGGTTGCGCCTGACGTTATGATTGGTGCCAGCTTCTTGATTCTCTTTACACAGCTTAAGTTTTCACTTGGATTTTTGACGGTTCTATCTAGTCACGTGGCCTTTTCCATCCCTATCGTGGTCTTGATGGTCTTGCCCCGTCTCAAGGAGATGAATGATGACATGATTCATGCGGCCTATGACTTGGGTGCCAGCCAGTTTCAGATGTTTAAGGAAATCATGCTTCCTTACCTGACACCGTCTATCATTGCAGGTTATTTCATGGCCTTTACTTACTCGCTGGATGACTTTGCCGTGACCTTCTTTGTAACGGGAAATGGCTTTTCAACCCTGTCAGTCGAGATCTACTCCCGTGCTCGGAAGGGGATTTCTCTAGAAATCAATGCCCTCTCTGCCCTTGTCTTTCTCTTTAGTATTATCCTGGTTGTAGGCTATTACTTTATCTCACGTGAGAAGGAGGAGCAAGCATGAAAAAACTCTATTCATTTTTAGCAGGAATTGTAGCCATTATCCTAGTTTTGTGGGGGATTGCGACTCATCTAGATAGTAAAATCAACAGTCGAGATAGTCAAAAACTGGTTATCTACAACTGGGGGGATTATATCGATCCAGAACTTTTGGAGAAATTCACAGAAGAAACAGGGATCCAAGTCCAGTACGAGACCTTTGACTCCAACGAAGCCATGTATACCAAGATCAAGCAGGGTGGAACAACCTATGATATTGCCATCCCAAGTGAATACATGATCAACAAGATGAAGGACGAAGACCTCTTACTCCCTCTGGATTATTCAAAAATTGAAGGAATCGAAAATATCGGACCAGAGTTTCTCAACCAGTCTTTTGACCCGGGCAATAAATTCTCCATCCCATACTTCTGGGGGACTTTGGGAATTGTCTACAATGAAACCATGGTAGATAAGGCACCTGAGCATTGGGATGACCTCTGGAAGCCAGAATACAAGGATTCCATCATGCTCTTTGATGGGGCGCGTGAGGTGCTGGGACTCGGGCTTAACTCACTTGGTTACAGCCTCAACTCCAAGGATCCTCAGCAGTTGGAAGAGACAGTGGATAAGCTCTATAAACTGACTCCAAATATCAAGGCCATTGTGGCGGACGAGATGAAGGGTTACATGATTCAGAACAATGCTGCTATCGGGGTGACCTTCTCAGGAGAAGCCAGCCAGATGTTGGAGAAAAATCCTAACCTCAAATATGTCGTTCCGACTGAGGCCAGCAACCTTTGGTTTGATAACATGGTCATTCCAAAAACCGTGAAAAACCAAGATGCAGCCTATGCCTTTATCAACTTTATGTTGAAACCTGAAAATGCTCTGAAAAATGCGGAGTATGTGGGCTACTCAACACCAAACCTACCAGCCAAGGAAATGCTCCCAGAGGAGACCAAGGAAGACAAATCCTTCTATCCAGACGCTGACACCATGAAACACTTGGAAGTTTATGAGAAATTTGACCATAAATGGACAGGAAAATATAGTGACCTCTTCCTACAGTTTAAAATGTACCGGAAGTAGGAGTAAGCAGTTATGAAACGAATCAGTTAAGCTGGTTCGTTTTTTTAATAGAAGTTAACTTTTACAGCCTTATCTTTTTCTATTCGAGTTGCTTATTTGCTTGCCTAGTAGTATACTAAGTTTATACGAATAGAAAGCGGTAACAAATCATGAAAATATCTACTTTTTTCAAAAAAAGTTACTGGCCAACCTTTTTAATTGTTAACGAAACAATTATACTAATCCATTTAAAGGATGGCTTGGATCGGCAATATCTAACAACGGATTCCATACATTTGGTGATAGGTTACTTTATATTTGCAAATGTTTTCATAGCTATCTTTAGCAATTCAAAAACTTGGAATAAAAGTTGGGATAAAAAGAAAAATGGCAGTAAGAAAAAATATATCCTCAAAAAGTAATCAGGGATGTAGGGAATTGGTCTGATTCAATGGAGATGATTTCCAGTTGACTCAAACTATAAAAAACGATATAATAAGAAAGTTGAGAATTGATTTTCAGTCATCTTAGTCCAGAGAAGTGGCGGTGCTGCGAGCCATCTAAGCTAGGAAATCATGCTACTCAATCAGACAATTGCATAAGAATAAGAGAATGACAAGTTCATTGAATGAAGGTGGTACCGCGGTTTTTCGCCCTTCGTGATATGAGCTTGTCTTTTGATTTTTGGAGGTGTTTATGAAGACATTTCTCGTGAAACAAAAGTTTCGTCTTGGAGGCGAACGCTTTGATATCAAAGATGACAGAGGAGTAGTGAACTATCAGGTGGAGGGCTCTTTCTTCCAAATTCCTAAGACCTTTACCATCTATGACGCCTATGGTGAGCAAGTTAGTGAGATTAGTAAAGAATTTTTCACCTTGCTTCCTCGCTTTACTATTCAGCTACGAAACGGTTCCAATTTCGTCATTCGTAAGAAGTTGACCTTCTGGCGAGATAAGTATGAGTTTGATAATCTGGGACTTCGTATCGAAGGCAATATTTGGGATTTAAATTTCAAATTGTTGGATGACCGTGATCAGCTTGTCGCCGAGATTCGGAAAGAGATTTTCCATTTGACCTCAACTTACACCGTAACCGTCTATGAAGACTCTTATGCAGACCTGGTTATTTCCCTTTGTGTCGCGATTGACTATGTGGAGATGCTGGAAAGCCAATCAAATTAAACAAGTAATAAGGAGATTTTATGAAACAACTATCTAGTGCTCAAGTTCGCCAAATGTGGCTTGATTTCTGGGCAAGCAAAGGTCACTCTGTAGAACCATCAGTCAGCTTGGTTCCAGTAAACGACCCAACTCTTTTGTGGATCAACTCTGGGGTAGCAACCCTTAAGAAATACTTTGACGGAACCATTATCCCTGAAAACCCACGTATTACCAATGCGCAAAAAGCCATCCGTACTAACGACATCGAAAACGTAGGGAAGACTGCGCGTCACCATACCATGTTTGAAATGTTGGGGAACTTCTCTATCGGGGATTACTTCCGTGACGAAGCTATCACTTGGGCTTATGAGCTTTTGACAAGCCCAGAATGGTTTGATTTTCCAGCTGATAAACTGTACATGACCTACTATCCAGACGATAAAGATTCTTACAACCGCTGGATTGAAGTAGGAGTGGATCCAAGCCACTTGATCCCAATCGAAGACAACTTCTGGGAAATCGGTGCGGGGCCTTCTGGACCTGATACAGAAATCTTCTTTGACCGTGGAGAAGCATTTGACCCAGAAAATATCGGTCTTCGCCTGCTTGCAGAGGATATCGAAAACGACCGTTACATCGAAATCTGGAACATCGTTTTGTCACAATTTAACGCTGATCCAGCTGTTCCTCGTAGCGACTACAAGGAATTGCCGCACAAGAACATTGATACGGGCGCTGGTTTGGAGCGTTTGGCGGCCGTTATCCAAGGAGCTAAGACGAACTTTGAAACAGACCTCTTCATGCCAATCATTCGTGAAGTTGAGAAATTGTCTGGTAAGGTCTACGACCAAGATGGCGACAACATGAGCTTCAAGGTCATTGCTGACCATATCCGTTCTCTTTCATTTGCCATCGGTGATGGTGCCCTTCCTGGAAATGAAGGTCGTGGTTATGTTCTTCGTCGTTTGCTTCGTCGTGCTTCTATGCACGGTCAAAAATTGGGTATCAACGAGCCTTTCCTTTACAAACTCGTTCCAACTGTTGGAAAAATCATGGAAAGCTACTACCCAGAAGTGCTTGAAAAACGTGACTTTATCGAAAAAATCGTTAAGAGCGAAGAAGAGTCATTTGCCCGTACCCTTCATTCAGGTCAACACTTTGCCCAAGGCATCGTAGCTGACTTGAAAGAAAAAGGTCAATCTGTTATCGCTGGGCAAGATGTCTTCAAACTCTACGATACATACGGATTCCCAGTTGAATTGACAGAAGAAATCGCTGAAGAAGCTGGGATGACTGTAGACCGTGAAGGTTTTGAAGCAGCCATGAAAGAGCAGCAAGAACGTGCGCGTGCGTCAGCTGTCAAAGGTGGCTCAATGGGAATGCAAAATGAAACCCTTCAAAACATTACAGTGGAAAGTGTCTTCAACTACAATGCCAGCCAATTGCCTTCTAAGTTGGTGGCTATCGTAGCGGACAATGCTGAAGTAGAAGCTGTATCTGAAGGAACTGCCTCTCTTATCTTTGCAGAGACTCCATTCTACGCTGAAATGGGTGGACAAGTAGCTGACCACGGTCAAATCTTGGATGCTAAAGGAAATGTCGTAGCGACTGTAACGGACGTGCAAAAAGCACCAAACGGACAAGCTCTTCATACTGTCGAAGTTCTTGCACCACTTGCTTTGAATCAAGAATATACCTTGGCAATCGATACTAATCGCCGTCACCGTGTCATGAAAAACCACACAGCGACTCACTTGCTCCATGCGGCTCTTCACAATATCCTTGGCCACCATGCGACACAAGCAGGATCTCTGAACGAAGTCGAATTCCTTCGCTTTGACTTTACGCACTTCCAAGCCGTAACTCCTGAAGAGTTGCGCGTCATTGAACAGCAAGTCAATGAGAAAATCTGGGAAGCAATTGCTGTAGAAACTGTTGAGACAGATATTGACACGGCTAAAGAAATGGGAGCTATGGCCCTCTTTGGTGAGAAATACGGTAAAGAAGTTCGTGTTGTGACCATCGGTGACTACTCAGTGGAACTCTGTGGTGGTACCCACGTTGGCAATACTTCTGAAATCGGTCTCTTCAAGATTGTCAAAGAAGAAGGAATCGGTTCAGGTACCCGCCGTATCTTGGCAGTAACTGGTAAGGAAGCCTTTGAAGCTTATCGTGAACAAGAAGACGCTTTGAAAGCCGTCGCAGCAACCTTGAAAGCACCTCAACTCAAGGAAGTTCCTCATAAGGTTGAAGGACTTCAAGAGCAACTTCGTCAATTGCAAAAAGAAAATGCAGAATTGAAGGAAAAAGCAGCAGCTGCAGCTGCAGGTGATGTCTTCAAGGATGTGAAGGAAGTCAACGGACACCGTTACATTGCAAGCCAAGTTTCTGTATCAGACGCAGGTGCCCTTCGTACCTTTGCGGATAACTGGAAACAAAAAGACTACTCTGATGTGCTTGTCCTAGTTGCATCTATCGGTGACAAAGTCAATGTTCTTGTAGCTAGCAAGACAAAAGATGTGCATGCAGGAAACCTTGTCAAAGAATTGGCTCCAATCGTCGATGGACGTGGTGGTGGTAAACCAGACATGGCCATGGCAGGAGGAAGCAACCAAGCGAGAATCCAAGAACTCTTGGATGCAGTAGCAGGTAAATTATAAGACATTAAAGATCTATCCCTTTGGGTAGGTCTTTTTGTGATTACAAAAAAGCCAAATCCGATTGGATCTGGCTTGTAACTGATAGGTTTATTTTGCTGCGAAGACACTGACTGAACCCGCTGCTACTGGAAATTCTCCATAACCTTCAGCATTGATTGTAACTTGTGCTGGATGATTTTCAAGGAGGTCAACAAAGGTTTGGTCAGCCCATTCTTGACCAACAAACATAGCCTTGCTGTTTTCTTGGTCATTTGAGATAAGGACAGCGATTGGGGATTGGTTTTCAGCGCCTGAACGTACCCATCCGATACAGTTGGCATCGTCAAAGTAGTCTGTTTGCTCTCCATAGGCCAAGTCTTTTCGGATGGCTAGGAGACGGTCAAGAACTTCTTTGAAATCTTCTTGGGCATACTGCCCTGAAATGCCGTAATAGTCTCCGTAAAATACACATGGAAGACCTTGGTCACGAAGAAGGATGAGCGCATAGGCTGCTGGTTTGAACCATTCTTGGACGGTTGATTCAAGTGCCTGTCCTCTTTGAGTATCATGGTTGTCCACGAAAGTGACTGCCTTATCAGGTTTAATTTCCACTAAACTATCGTTAAAAATACTACGAAGGTCATAGCTTGATCCAGCTTGACTGGCTTCAAAGAGATTTTGGTGGAGACGAACATCGACAAGGTCAAAACGTTCTTCTATTTTCTCGAGATAGTCTAGATTGGCTTCCTTGTCTGGGTTCCAAAATTCCCCAAAAACATAGAAATCTTGACCGTGTTTTTCCTTCATATCACGAATGAAATTGCCCATAAAGAAGGAGTCGATGTGCTTAACGGCATCCAAACGGAAACCAGCTACACCAGTCGTTTCCATGAACCAGTCAGCCCAGTCATAGATGTTTTGGATGACTTCAGGATGCTTAAAGTCTAGGTCGGCATACATGAGGTAGTCGTAGTTACCGTTTTCGTTATCGACCAATTCCTCATTTGCCCAACCTTTATTGTCTCCTTGGATCAGGTAAATACCAGACTTACGGCGTTTGGCATCGTAGTCTGTACCTGTGAAGTGGTACCAGTGCCAGTGGAAGTCATTGTAGGTATCTTGGCGACCATCGAAAGTAAAGTGAGTCCAGCCATTGATAGTAAAGGGCTCGCTTAGTTGAACGGTACGATCCTCAGGGTCCACTTCAATAACCTGAAAGGCTTCCATATGATCGGCAGCAGCCTTGTGATTGAGCACCACATCGGCCATAGGTTGAATTCCCTGTGCTTTTAGGGCTTGAATGGCTTGAAGATAGTCTTCTTTAAACCCATACTTGGTACGGACAGTCCCTTTTTGGTGAAATTCGCCTAGGTCAAAAAGATCGTAAACACCATAGCCGACATCTTTTTCGTTGGTTGCCTTGAAGGCAGGTGGCATCCAGACATGGCTGATACCAAGGTTTGCTAGGTGCTCTGCATCATTTGTCAGTCGCGTCCAGTGTTGGCCGTCGTGAGGCAAATACCATTCAAAGTATTGCATAAGTGTCTGATTTTGCATTGTTTTTCCTCTTGCTTATCAATGTTGTGTTTTATTCTACCATAAAGTTTAGAACTAGGCAAACGTTTGCGCAAGATTCTATACTCATTTCTGAAATTGTCTATTTTTAGCGATTAAAATCTCTCTTTCCATCACAAGGGAAAGGATGTTTTGGTGAAAAAGTAAATGGAATAAACTTATTTTAACAAAAATGACACTCAGTAAACTAAAGTACAAATGGTTAAACGGTTTCTTTTTTGAGAATTGTCACAAAATTTGCTATAATAGTAGCTATGAATAGAATTAGGGTCAGCAGACATGTTGAAAAAAAGCTAGCTAAGGGTCTGGTTCTTTTGGAAGCGAGTGATTTAACAGATATTGAACTGACGGATCAGGCAGTAGAAGTTCTTAGTCAAGACGGGAAGTTTTTAGGGAGTGCCTATCTTTCTCAACAGAATAAGGGAATCGGTTGGTTGGTCAGCAAGGAAAAGGTTCGTTTCAATCAAGCCTTTTTTGAAATCCTGTTTCGTAAGGCTAAGGAAGCTAGAAAGCCTTATTATCAAGATGACTTGACTACTGCCTTTCGCCTTTTTAACCAAGAGGGGGATGGTTTTGGTGGTCTGACTGTTGATCTCTATGGAGGTTATGCTGTTTTTTCTTGGTACAACTCCTTTGTTTACCAGATTCGTGAGCTGATCGTAAAGGCTTTTAAGGAAGTTTTTCCTGAGGTCTTGGGGGCTTATGAGAAGATTCGTTTTAAAGGTCTAGACTACGAGTCTGCCTATGTTTATGGTGAGGAAGCGCCAGACTATTTTACTGTTCTTGAGAATGGCGTGCTCTATCAAGTCTTTATGAATGATGGCTTGATGACAGGGATTTTTCTAGACCAGCATGAGGTCCGTGGGAGTCTGGTTGACGGTCTAGCCATGGGCAAATCCTTGCTCAATATGTTTTCCTATACGGCTGCCTTTTCTGTTGCTGCAGCTATGGGAGGCGCGAGTGAGACGACTTCAGTCGACTTGGCCAAACGGTCCAGAGAGCTGTCAGAAGCCCATTTTCAGGCAAATGGATTCAGCACGGACAATCATCGTTTTATCGTTATGGATGTCTTTGAGTACTTCAAGTATGCCAAGCGAAAAGGCTTGACTTATGATGTGATTGTCCTTGATCCGCCGAGTTTTGCCCGCAATAAAAAACAAACATTCTCTGTAGCTAAGGACTATCACAAGTTGATTTCCCAGAGTCTAGAGATTTTAAATCCGGGAGGCATTATCATCGCCAGTACCAATGCTGCCAATGTTTCCCGCCAGAAATTTACAGAACAAATTGATAAAGGTTTTGCAGGAAGAAGGTATCAGATCTTGAACCAATATGGACTTCCAGCAGACTTTGCCTATAATAAAAAAGATGAAAGCAGTAATTACCTCAAGGTGATTAGTATGAAGGTTAGTAGATGAAATTAATCGTTTCAGTAATGCCAAGAAGTTTGGAAGAAGCGCAAGAACTGGATGCCACTAGGTATGAAGATGCCGATATCATTGAGTGGCGTGCGGACTTTCTTACAAAGGACGCTATTTTACAGGTAGCACCCGCTATCTTTGAGAAATTTGCAGGACGCGAACTTGTCTTTACCCTTCGGACCCGCGCTGAGGGAGGAGAAATCGAACTTTCCTCAGAAGAGTATGTTCAAATCATTAAGGAAGTTACTCAACTCTATCAGCCGGATTATGTAGATTTTGAGTATTTCAGCTATAAGGACGTTTTTGAGGAAATGTTGGATTTTCCAAATCTTGTTTTGAGTTACCATAATTTCCAGGAGACACCTGAAAACATGATGGAAATTTTGTCTGAGTTGACCAGTCTCTCTCCGAAAGTGGTCAAGGTATCAGTTATGGCCCATACGGAGCAGGATGTTTTAGACCTGATGAACTACACTCGAGGATTTAAAACACTCAATCCTGAGCAAGAGTACGTGACCATTTCCATGGGGAAAATGGGCAAGGTATCTCGTATCACTTCAGATGTGACGGGTTCAAGTTGGTCATTTGCTAGTCTGGATGAAGCGAGTGCCCCAGGTCAGATTTCGCTATCAAACATGAAGAAAATCAGGGAGATTTTGGATGAAGCTTGATGGCTATACACGTTTAGCTGCAGTTGTTGCCAATCCCATCAAACACTCTATTTCACCCTTTATCCACAATAGGGCCTTTGAGGCGACAGATACCAATGGTGCCTATGTAGCTTGGGAGATTGAAGCGGGTGATTTGGCAGAAACAGTCGCCAATATTCTCCGTTACCAGATGTTTGGCATCAATCTCTCCATGCCGTACAAGGAGCAGGTGATTCCTCATCTGGATGAGTTGAGTGATGAGGCTCGTTTGATTGGGGCGGTCAACACAGTTGTTAATCAAGATGGAACGTTAATTGGATATAATACAGATGGCAAGGGATTTTTTAGGAGCTTGCCTTCTTTTACAATCTCGGATAAGAAAATGACCATTCTGGGAGCAGGTGGTGCGGCCAAATCAATCTTGGCACAAGCCATTTTGGATGGGGCCAGTCAAATTTCAGTCTTTGTGCGTTCAGTTTCCATGGAAAAAACAAGACCTTATCTAGACAAGTTGCAGGACCAAACAGGTTTTAAAGTGGATTTGTACGCTTTAGAAGATGCTTCTGACCTGCAAGAAAAGATTGCTGATTCGCACTTACTAGTCAATGCCACCAGTGTGGGCATGGATGGCCAGTCGTCCCCAGTTCCGACAAGTATAGTCTTACCTGAAGATATCTTGGTCGCAGATATCATTTACCAACCCTTTGAAACGCCCTTTTTGAAATGGGCTAGAAGTCAGGGCAATCCAGCCGTCAATGGTCTGGGAATGTTGCTCTATCAAGCTGCTGAAGCTTTTCAACTGTGGACAGGTAAAGAAATGCCGACAGAAGAAATTTGGCAGTCCTTAACAGAAAAATATAAATAGTGAAAAGGAGACCCTCCTATGAAAATCAGAATCGATATTCCGCATCATCCTTATGATATTCAGATTGAAAAAGGTTGTCTGGCTCAGGTTGGTCAATGGTTGCGAGAACTCTGGCAACCTCAAAAAGTGGTCATTGTAACCGATAACCATGTAGCTTCTCTCTATGCAGAGAAGATTAAACTCAGCCTAGAAGATGCTGGTTTTCAGGTAGCTGTTTTTGACTTTTTAGAAGGCGAAGAACGAAAAAATTTAACAACTGTTCAGAAAGTCTATGAATTTCTAGTCAAGCAGGGGTTGACTCGTAGCGATGGGATCGTGGCTCTTGGTGGTGGTGTCGTTGGGGACCTAGCTGGTTTTGTAGCCTCTACCTATATGCGGGGCATTCACTTTGTTCAGATTCCGACTAGTTTGACAGCCCAGGTTGATTCGTCTATTGGTGGAAAGACGGGTGTCAATACTCCTTTTGCTAAAAATATGGTGGGAACTTTTGCCCAACCAGATGGGGTTCTGATTGACCCGCTTGTCCTAGAAACGCTTGGAAAAAGAGAGCTGATTGAGGGGATGGGCGAGGTTATCAAGTACGGCTTGATTGAGGATCCAGAACTGTGGGCTCTCTTGATGGAGCTAGATGGTTCTGTAGAGAGCATTTTGGAACATGCAGAGACTTTGATTGAACATTCTTGTCAGGTTAAGCGCAAGATGGTAGTCGAAGATGAGTTGGATAACGGTGTTCGTCTTTACCTCAATTTTGGGCACACTATTGGTCATGCTATTGAAGCAACTGCCGGTTATGGCAAGGTCATGCATGGAGAAGCTGTGGCTATGGGCATGGTTCAGATTTCCAAGGTTGCTGAGGGAAAAGGCCTCATGCCAGAAGGAATAACCCAGTCCATTACAGAGATGTGCCAGAAATTTGGCTTGCCTGTTGATTATGAAAACTGGGATGTTGACAAACTTTATCAAGCTTTGACTCATGATAAAAAAGCGCGTGGAAACACCTTGAAATTGGTCTTAGTTCCAGAGCTTGGTTCAGCGACCATTCACCCAGTTTCTCTGGAAGAGATGAAAGACTACTTGGTAAAATAAGGAGAACGTATGAGATATTTAACTGCAGGAGAATCACACGGCCCCCGTTTGACGGCTATTATTGAAGGAATTCCAGCTGGACTTCCTTTGACAGCAGAGGATATTAATGGAGACCTTAAACGCCGTCAGGGTGGCTACGGTCGTGGTGGCCGTATGAAGATTGAGAGTGACCAGGTTGTCTTTACTTCGGGCGTTCGTCACGGGAAGACGACAGGGGCACCTATTACCATGGATGTCATCAATAAGGACCACCAAAAATGGCTGGATATCATGTCTGCTGAGGACATTGAAGACCGCCTTAAAAGCAAGAGAAAAATTACCCATCCTCGCCCAGGTCATGCCGATTTAGTTGGGGGCATTAAGTACCGTTTTGATGATTTGCGAAATTCCTTGGAGAGGTCATCTGCCCGTGAAACCACCATGCGAGTGGCTGTTGGGGCAGTAGCCAAACGACTTTTGGCTGAGCTAAATATGGAGATTGCCAACCATGTCGTGGTCTTTGGTGGCAAGGAAATCGATGTACCTGAAAATCTGACAGTGGCTGAGATTAAGGAACGAGCTGCCCAGTCTGAAGTTTCTATTGTCAACCAAGAGCGGGAACAGGAAATCAAGGACTATATTGACCAAATCAAACGTGACGGTGATACCATCGGTGGGGTTGTAGAGACAGTCGTCGGAGGCGTTCCAGTTGGCCTTGGCTCCTATGTCCAATGGGACAGAAAATTGGATGCGCGATTGGCCCAAGCAGTTGTTTCTATCAATGCCTTTAAAGGGGTGGAATTTGGTCTTGGATTTGAAGCTGGTTACCGCAAAGGCAGCCAAGTTATGGATGAAATTCTCTGGTCTAAAGAAGACGGCTATACTCGTCGTACCAATAATCTAGGTGGTTTTGAAGGTGGTATGACCAATGGGCAACCAATTGTTGTTCGTGGAGTTATGAAACCCATTCCCACTCTTTACAAACCACTTATGAGTGTGGATATCGAAACCCACGAACCTTACAAGGCAACCGTGGAGAGAAGTGATCCGACCGCTCTGCCAGCAGCTGGGGTAGTCATGGAAGCTGTTGTAGCAACGGTTCTGGCGCAAGAAATCCTTGAAAAATTTTCATCGGACAACCTAGAGGAATTAAAAGAAGCGGTAACCAAACACCGTGAGTATACAAAGAACTATTAAGGAGTTCCTATGGCAAAAACCATCTATATCGCAGGTCTCGGTTTGATTGGTGCCTCGATGGCGCTTGGTATCAAACGCGATCATCCTGATTATGAAATTCTAGGTTATAATCGCAGTCAGGCTTCTAGAGATATTGCCTTGGAGCGGGGGATGATTGACCGTGCGACGGATGATTTTGCCAGTTTTGCTCCTCTGGCAGATGTCATCATCTTGACCTTGCCAATCAAGCAGACCATTGCTTTTATTCAGGAGTTGGCAGGTTTGAACTTGAAAGAAGGCGTCATTATCTCGGATGCGGGCTCAACCAAGGCTGCCATTGTGGAAGTGGCGGAGGAATATTTGGCTGGCAAGTCAATTCGTTTTGTCGGGGCTCATCCCATGGCTGGTAGCCACAAGACAGGAGCTGCCTCTGCCGATGTTAATCTCTTTGAAAATGCCTACTATATCTTTACTCCATCTAGCTTGACCACTCCAGAAACCCTTTCAGAAATGAAGGACCTACTTTCAGGCCTCCATGCTCGTTTCATTGAAATTGATGCCAAGGAGCACGATCAAGTAACTTCACAGATTAGCCATTTTCCCCATATCTTGGCATCAGGTCTCATGGAACAAACAGCAGTTTATGCTCAAGAACATGAGATGGCAAGACGCTTTGCGGCGGGTGGATTTCGAGATATGACTCGCATTGCGGAAAGCGAGCCAGGTATGTGGACTTCTATTCTCTTGTCTAACCGTGAGACTATTCTAGAGCGAATTGCGGATTTCAAGGAACGCTTGGAAGCGATTGGTCAGGCCATCAGCAGGGGAGATGAAGAGCAAATCTGGAACTTTTTCAACCAAGCGCGTGCGCAACGTCAGGCCATGGAAATACATAAGCGTGGTGGTGTGGATAGCTCTTACGACCTCTATGTCGATGTTCCCGATGAAGAAGATGTCATCTTGCGAATTTTGGAATTGCTACGTGGGACTTCTTTGGTTAATATCCACATCAACGAAGAAAACCGTGAGGATATTCACGGTATTCTACAAATTTCCTTTAAAAATGCTCAAGATTTAGAACGAGCTGAACGCTTAATTACAGAAAATACGGACTATACAGTCGTCATCAAATAAGGAGAAAATCATGTCAAATATTTACGATAGTGCAAATGAACTTAGCCGCGGGTTACGCGAATTACCAGAATACAAGGCGGTCAAGGTAGCAAAAGATGCCATCCAAGCTGATGAACAAGCTAGCAAGATTTTTGCAGACTACCTTGCTTTCCAACAAGAAATCCAAGTCATGGCGCAAACGGGACAAATGCCAGACGCCTCTTTCCAAGAAAAGATGCAGTCTTTCAGTAAGCAAATCCAAGAGAACGCTCTTTTGTCAGATTTCTTTGCCAAACAGCAACAATTGTCCATTTACCTTTCGGACATTGAGAAAATTGTCTTTGAACCTGTTTCAGAATTATTGAAATAGTATTTTATCTGTATAAAAGCCAGAAATTTCAGGAATTTCTGGCTTTTTTGTGATAAAATAAGAAAAAGTATTGCAAGTATGAGGTCAACTATGAAACTAAAAACAAACATTCGCCACTTACATGGCAGTATCCGGGTTCCAGGTGACAAGTCTATCAGCCATCGTTCGATTATTTTTGGAAGTTTGGCTGAGGGCGAGACTAAGGTTTATGATATTCTGCGTGGAGAGGATGTGCTTTCAACCATGCAGGTTTTTCGTGATCTTGGTGTAGAAATTGAGGATAAAGATGGGGTTATCACCATTCAAGGTGTTGGCATGGATGGCTTAAAAGCGCCACAAAATGCCTTGGATATGGGGAATTCTGGCACCTCGATTCGCCTGATTTCAGGTGTCCTTGCTGGTGCAGACTTCGAAGTAGAGATGTTCGGAGACGACAGTCTTTCTAAACGTCCTATGGACCGTGTGACGATTCCATTGAAAAAAATGGGCGTCAGTATTTCAGGGCAAACTGAGCGAGACCTGCCCCCTCTTCACTTAAAAGGGACGAAAAAACTTACACCTATTCACTATGAGTTGCCAATCGCCTCTGCTCAGGTCAAGTCAGCCTTGATGTTTGCAGCCTTGCAGGCTCAGGGGGAGTCCGTTATTATCGAGAAAGAATGTACTCGTAACCACACCGAAGATATGCTACAGCAATTTGGTGGCCATTTAAGTGTGGATGGCAAAAAAATCACAGTTCAAGGACCACAAAAACTGATCGGACAAAAGGTAGTTGTTCCAGGAGATATTTCCAGTGCAGCCTTTTGGTTGGTCGCAGGTTTGATTGTTCCAAACTCTAGTGTGGTGCTGCAGAATGTGGGGATTAACGAAACTCGTACTGGTATTATTGATGTCATTCGCGCCATGGGTGGAAAACTAGAAATAACTGAAATCGATCCTGTCGCTAAATCAGCAACCTTGACTGTCGAGTCTTCAGACTTGAAAGGAACAGAGATTGGTGGAGCCTTGATTCCCCGCTTGATTGATGAATTGCCTATTATTGCCCTTTTAGCGACACAAGCGCAAGGTGAAACAGTCATTAAGGATGCTGAGGAACTCAAGGTAAAGGAAACAGACCGCATTCAGGTGGTGACAGATGCCTTAAATAGCATGGGGGCGGATATCACTCCTACAGCAGACGGGATGATTATCAAAGGAAAATCAAGACTTCATGGCGCTAGAGTCAATACGTTTGGTGACCATCGAATTGGAATGATGACAGCCATCGCAGCCCTCTTGGTTGCTGATGGAGAAGTGGAGCTTGACCGTGCAGAAGCCATCAACACTAGCTATCCTAGCTTCTTTGATGATTTGGAGAGCTTGATTCATGGCTAAGGTATTACTCGGATTTATGGGGGCAGGCAAGTCGACAATTGCTAGAGGCTTGGACCCAGACTATATCGATATGGATGCCTTAATCGAGGAACGTTTGGGCATGTCCATTGCGGATTTCTTCGCTGAAAAAGGAGAAGTGGCCTTTCGTCAAGTAGAGTCAGAAGTTCTAGCTGACTTACTAAAAACGGACCGAGTTGTGTCAACTGGCGGAGGAGTCGTCATTTCTCAGAGAAATCGTGACTTGCTCAAAACCAATCCTGAAAACATCTACCTAAAAGCAGATTTTGAAACCCTCTACCAACGTATCGCAGCTGATAAGGACAATCAGCGCCCACTGTTTCTAAATAATAGTAAGGAAGAACTGGCAGCTATTTTCAAAGAAAGACAAGCTTGGTATGAGGAAGTAGCCAGTCGGGTTTTGGATGTAACCAAGTTAAGCCCAGAGGAAATTACAGAGGAACTGAGATGAAAATTGCCTATCTAGGTCCCAAGGGATCTTTTTCGCATCATGTTGTGCAAACGGCTTTTCCACATGAGGAACTAGAGCCTTTTTCAAATATTACAGACGTTATCAAGGCTTATGAACAGGGATTGGTAGACTATTCAGTAGTACCAGTTGAAAACTCCATTGAGGGAAGTGTGCATGAAAGCTTGGATTATCTTTTTCATCAGGCTCGCATCCAAGCAGTTGCAGAAATCGTTCAGCCCATTCACCAGCAGTTGATGGCGGTTCCCGGTCAGTCAAAAATTGAGAAAATTTTTTCTCATCCTCAGGCTCTGGCTCAAGGAAAGAGATTCATCGACAAAAACTATCCAGAGGCCAAAATTGAGGTAACCGCCAGTACAGCCTATGCAGCTCGCTTTATTTCAGAACATCCAGATCAGCCTTATGCAGCTATTGCTCCTAAAAGTTCAGCTGAAGAATATGGCTTGGAATTGATTGCAGAGGATATTCAGGAAATGGAAGCCAATTTCACACGTTTTTGGGTGTTAGGGGCAGAGATACCGAAGATTCCTTTGAACTCACAAGCTGAAAAAATGAGTTTGGCCTTGACCTTACCAGACAACCTACCTGGTGCTCTTTACAAGGCACTTTCGACCTTTGCTTGGAGAGGGATTGACTTAACAAAGATTGAAAGTCGCCCCCTTAAAACAGCCTTGGGAGAATACTTTTTCATTATCGATGTAGACTATAGTGACAAAGAACTGGTTCATTTTGCCAGACAAGAACTAGAGGCCATTGGGATCCAGCACAAGATTCTGGGAACCTACCCGATTTTTACCATAACTGATATAGAAAAGGAGTGTCAATGAGCAAAGAAAATCCTTTAAGTCATCACGAGCAGTTACGTTATGACTATCTCTTCAAAAATATCCATTACCTCAACGACCGTGAACGGAGGGAGTTTGATTATCTGCAACAGAAAATGGCAGGTCCCAATTCTGAAGTTCACCATTTCCACCAAGAAGAAAAAGAAGAATCTTGGGGTAGAGATATTGATCTTCCGACTTATGGCAGTAGAAGTCGGTCTAAGAAACGTGAAAAGGTAGCTCCTCAACCTAAAGTCAAAAAGAAAAAGAGAAGAATTGGCTTCAAACGAATATTGACTTGGTTCTTGCTGTTGATTACATGTGTGGCTGCAGGGATGATTTTCATGTTTCTTCGAGGGTTCCAGTCAGCAGCCAATCCAACAAATAAGCCAGCTGACGCCAAGGCAGCTCAAGTAGAGGTCTTTAATGGTCAGGATACCAAAGATGGTGTGAATATTTTAGTCATGGGGACAGATGGCCGTATCGGTCAAAATAGTGCGGAGACCCGTACCGACACAATCATGGTACTAAATGTCAGTGGATCGGATAAGAAGATCAAGCTAGTCAGCTTTATGCGTGACAACTTAGTTTATATCGATGGGTACAGTAAGATTGTAAATGGCCAGAAACAGACGGATAACAAACTCAATGTTGCTTATGAACTTGGGGAACAAGAAGGGCAAAAAGGTGCTGAAATGGTCCGCAAGGTTCTAAAAGACAACTTTGATTTGGATATTAAGTACTATGCCCTGGTCGACTTCCAGGCCTTTGCAACAGCCATTGATACCCTCTTCCCTGACGGAGTAACGATTGATGCTCAATTCTCAACATTGAATGGTCAACCTTTGACAGAAGCCACAGTTGGAGATGACCTTCATGCAACAGAGACAGAGTCCCCAACTCAAACTATCAAAGTTGGAAA